>NZ_JBEPSG010000012.1:0-104673 GCF_040548715.1 Stenotrophomonas sp. 2694 | reverse complement strand
ACCCCCCCCCCCCCGCCCGGCGCGGCGGGGGGGGGGGGCGGGGGCCGGCCCCCCCCCCCCCCCCCCCCCCCCCCGGCGGCCGCCCCCCGCCCGGCACTACCCCGGTTGAAAATCCACGCCCGCATAGTTGACATGCAGTCATTTACCTGCCTATTGTGATCCCACGGACGGCACCCCGCCGCCCACCGTGGAGCCGCAGTCATGGTGGATATCGCACACAGAGTCGGCATCAACGCCCCATCAGCCCAGGTCTACCAGGCCCTGGCCACCCCCGAAGGCATCGCCGCCTGGTGGGCCGAGGACACCACCGGCGACCGCCACCCCGGCGGCACCGTCACCGCCCGCTTCACCGCCAACGGCCAGGAAATCGGCGCCATGCAGATGAAGCTGCTGCGCTGCAGCCAAGCGAGCGGGTGCTCTGGGAATTCATCGACGGCCCACCGGAATGGATCGGCACCACCGCGCGTTTCGCCCTGCACCAGGACGGCGACTACTGCATCGTGCTGTTCAGCCATGAAGGCTGGAAGGAGCGCGTGGAGTTCATGCACCACTGCAGCACCAAGTGGGCCATCTTCCTGATGAGCCTGAAATCCCTGCTGGAAACCGGGCGCGGTCAGCCCAGCCCGCACGACGTCAAGATCGACAACTGGAATTGAAGGCACCCCATGGATGCAGACAAGGTGTTCAAGGCACTGGCCGACCCCACGCGCCGCACGCTGCTGGACCTGCTCTGCAAAGACAACGGCCAGACCCTCAGCCAGCTCTGCGAGCATTTAGACATGGCCCGGCAATCGGTCACCCAGCACCTGGGCCTGCTGGAAGACGCCAACCTGATCAGCACCGTCAGGCGTGGCCGCGAGAAGCTGCACTTCATCAACCCGGTGCCGCTGCACGAAGTCTATACGCGCTGGGTAAGCAAGTTCGAGCAGCAGCGCCTGAGCCTGCTGCATGACCTCAAACAGGAACTGGAAGGACAATGACGATGAGCGCTGAATCCACCCGTTTCATCCACGTGATCTATATCGCCTCCACGCCGCAGAAGGTGTTCGAAGCCATCACCCGGCCGGAGATTGCCCGCACCTACTGGGGGCACGAAAACGTATCGGACTGGAAACCCGGCTCGCGCTGGCAGCACGTGCGCGCCAACGACGAGCGCAAGGTCGAACTGGTCGGCGAAGTGGTGGAAAACACCCCACCCTCGCGACTGGTGATCACCTGGGCGGCCGCCTCGCAGGCAGACAACCCGAAGGCCTACAGCCGGGTGACGTTCGAGATCGTGCCGTATGAGGACATGGTCAAGCTGACGGTGACCCATGACGAGCTGGAACCGGGCAGCGGCATGGATACCGGCATCCGCCAGGGCTGGCCGATCGTGCTGTCGAGCCTGAAATCGTTGCTGGAAACCGGCAAAGGCCTGGACGTCTTCGCCAAACCCCAGTAGTGCCAGACCATGGCTGGCAATCCGCCCACGGCCCAAGCCAACCCGTGAAGGCGCCTTGATCCCGCTGAACGACGCATGCAACGCGTGCTGGCCGCTCATCCGCAAAGTACGCGTTACGTCACGTCAACACGGCATCATTGCGTTGCAGTTTCAATACCCTTCCACAGGTTCCTCTTGCAGCCCTCTTCCCCTTCGGCCGGTGAACCGGCCCCGTCGTCGCCAGCCTTCATTGAAGTTGTTGTTGTGCGGGCCGGTACCCACCTGTTTGCCATCGATGTCGAAGCCGCGATTGAAATCCGCGGCCCGGAAACCTTTGATCGCCCCGGCAGTGGCGCGCGCCCGCACCTCACCGTGCGCGGCCACGCACTGCCGGTGGTCGACCTGCGCCAGGCCAGCGGCTTGAGCGGGTTTGCCCATGGCTGCCCGGCCATGCTGCTGGTACAGAACAGCGCGGAGATCGTTGCCTTGGCCGTAGACGAGGTACGGGACATCGAAAGCGTGCCACGCCACAACGTGCGGCCCGCCGCGGACACCCCGTTCGGGTTCTGCGGCCATCACGTCATGCTGGATGCGCTGGGCGAGATTCCCCTAATCGATCCCACCCGCCTTCGATAACACCGAACCACCGCACCGCCCTCCCGATAACACCGGACCCCACACCGCCCCCCCGGTAACACCGGACCCCACACCGACCTCCCGGTAACACCGGACCCTCACCGATCTCCCGGTAACACCGGACCCACACCGATCTCCCGGTAGCACTGGACCCCGCACCGATCTCCCGGTAGCGCCGGGCCATGCCCGGCGGGCAGCCGGCCAGCTAGCGCGCCGTCCAGCCCCCATCCACCGGCAGCGCCGTGCCCGTGATCTGAGCCGCAGCATCCGAGGCCAGGAACACCACCATTTCCCCCAGCTGATCAGGCGTCACGAACTGCAACGAGGGCTGTTTCTCGGCCAGCAGCGCGCGAGCGGCGGACTCCTGATCCGTTCTCTCCCGCTCAGCCAGTGCCGTGATCTGCTGCTCGACCAGCGCCGTTCGCACCCACCCCGGGCAGATGGCGTTGGCGGTGATGCCCGTGCCGGCGTTCTCCAGCGCGGTCACCTTGGTGAATCCCACCACGCCATGCTTGGCCGCCACATAGGCGGACTTGTTCACCGAGCCAACCAGTCCATGCACCGACGCGATATTGATGATGCGGCCGGATCCCTGCTGCTTCATGTAGGACAACGCCGCCGCCGTTGAGTGAAACACCGCCGACAGATTCAGCGCGAGGATCGCATCCCACTTCTCGACGGGAAATTCCTCGATCGATGCGGTGTGCTGGATGCCCGCGTTGTTCACCAGAATGTCGATGCGCCCCATCTTCGCCACGGCGTGGTCGATCATGTCCCGAACGGCGTCGCCGCGAGACAGGTCGGCGCCGTCGTGCGCCACCTGTACACCGAACTCGGATTCCAAGCTGGAGCGGATTTTCTCGATCTCCGCCGCATCGCCAAAGCCATTCAGCACGATGTCGGCACCTTGCCGCGCCAGCGCCGTGGCAATGCCAAGACCGATACCGCTGGTAGAGCCGGTAACCACCGCAACTTTTCCACTGAACATGGGCGAGCTTCCATCGGGCGTAGGCAGCCAGTGTAGCTTCACGGCCCCGCCCCTTTGAATGGCGCTGCCCGTGTCGCGGCCCACAGCTAGAAGAGGATGCCCGCTCGATCAACGGTCGCGAGCGGATTGGCTTTCCGCACCGCCTCCAGGAAGAGCAGGAAGTCGCGGTTGAACAGCGTCAGGTTGTTGGTGAACGTTACGCTCTTTCTGACCGCTGCTTTGCTGAAGCACACCTGCCAGACATAGCGCTCGTAGATCATGTCAGAGGTTCGGGTGACGGAGGTGATCTGCGAGAGCGGCACCGCCGTGGGCACTGGGCCCCGCTGCAGATAGAAGGTATCTGTATCAAAGAAGTAGTGCTCTCGATCCTCTTTCCCATTAACCATCACCAAGGTCATGGACGTACCGGAAATCCGCCGAGGCGGGTTCAAGCGCAGCCCAGATTCCAACGCGGAACGGGCGCTCTGGGTCCTTCGCCGCTGGATGAACCAGATGGTCAACAACGGAAGCACCGCAAGGACAATCAAGCCTACGGTCTTCAACACAGTTTCCAATGTGCTTGGCACACAGATCTCCAGGATGAACATTCAGGCATTGGCGATGCCCGGGTAGATCCACGCCACGCGTGGATGGCGCTCCCTCCACACCCCATCACTTCCAATGATCCGGCCCCAGAAACGGCAGGCTCAGCACAAACACCGGAACCGCCACAGGTATCAGCGCCGCACCCAGCACCTTCCCGGCCGCCGTACCCGCCCCTGCCTTATCCGCCGCCTCCGGCTGGATCCGCTCAGCCCGCGCGGTAATCGACTGCGGCAACTTCGCCTTCGCGGCCAGCGCAGCAGCGTCCGGCAATTGCACCCGTTCGCCATCGCCCTCGAACAGCGCGCTGTAATAGCTGCCGCCCTTCCTGGAAAGATTGCAGTCCGGGTCGGCCGCCAGTTCGTAGCGGCTCCGGGCTTCAAGGATGTACGGCCGGCGCGTCAACTCGTCGATGGCCTTGGCCACCCGCGGACTGATCTCCAACCGCTCCAGCTTGAACTGGGCAGCCTGCTCCGGCGTCACCTGCTCCGGCCGCAGCAGCAGCGCGTAGCTGCCATGCACCTTGGTCCGGTCAGCCGGCACGCGCCAGTCCTCACGGATGTACATCTGCGCGCAGACCACGGCCTCGCGCAGCGGGCTGTCCATCAGGGCGCGGTAATCACGGAACGGCGCCGCATCGAAGCGCAGCGGCTCGTCATAGACAGGCAGCAGGTACAGCTTGCCGTCGTCGGCCACGAACGCGCCGGTGATCTCGCGACTGTAATGGTGATATTCCGGCCCGCTGGCGCACCCAGACAGCAGGGCGAAGCACAAGGCGGAGTGAATGAAGAGGACGAACGTTCGCATATCTGTTGAAGGGCTTCCCTGGGAAAACGGCTGTCAGTGTGACTCCACCACGCCAACGACGCGATCAAACCTGCAGTTGCGCAGATCCTCACGACTCAACCAGAACGTGGCCTGACCACAGTCGCCAAAGACCAGATCAATCGCCGGATCACACGCCAACTGCAGCAGACAGACCTCTCCGCCCTCGCCCTCCACCTCCGGCACGACGCCGTGCAAGCGTGGTACATGCCCCAGCATCTGGTGCACGCGCGATTCTGCACAGCGCTTGCGGCCGTCAGGCAGCGTGCGCATGCTCTCATCAAACGGCAAATGCCCGTCCTGCAAATGGCGGTCGCGCTGGTCGGCGTGGTACATTGAATGAGCCTGAGCATCCATTTCAGTGACGTCCTTTTGAGTCTGGATCGAGCGCTACAGGTATATCACCGGCCGGCCTTTCTGTAGCGCAAGGCGATGACCCACTCACCAGCGAGCAAGAGCGCTCCTTGGTTGGCGAAATGAGCCAGTGGGTGCGGGCCGCGTCTTGGCCAGAGGCCAGAGCAGCCACTCGGCAGGCATTTGAAGAAGCGCCGCGATATAAACCGCAATTAAAGCGTGCCGATTACGGCACCAGCCGGTGGGCGACGCCGTGATGCGAGCTCCATCTCAGTTTCAATTCTGGCTGGTGGTGCTCGTATTGTGTTGTTACGGCGCGGCGCACTGTCCCGCTGCAGCAGCGCCTGATGGACTCAAAAGACACTCTGGCGTTCCGCATTGGCGGGGGTTGCAGGCCATCCCCCTTTCGCCCCGGACCGACGCCGGCAGCATCGTGACTGCTGCCATGTTTGTCGCAATCGCCAAGCACTTTGCCCCGCTAACGGGGAACGGATGAAGAAGAAAGCCCACTCTTGAGAGGAGAACTCTGTAATGAACGCAGATGATGTGAAGTCGATACCGATGATGGACCCGCTCGCGAAGCAGCACCCAGATGGATCGAGTGCACCCAGACGCACGATCTATGTGGATCTTGATGGTGTGATGGCTGACTTCGACGCGGCATTTCCTGCTCTTTTTGGCCTGGACCATCGTTTGCTTGCCGACGATGAAATGTGGGGGCACATCAACAACCACCCGTCATTCTTCCGCGACCTTCCGCCGATGCACGGTGCAGTGGAGTTCTTCCACAGCATCCACCACTTGAATCCGGTGATTCTCACTGCCTGTCCGAAATCGAACTATCCGCTCGCTGCGATGCAGAAGCGACAGTGGGTCCGCGAACACTTGTCAGCAACCTGCCTGGTGTTGCCTGTGCTCGGCGGCAGGCATAAGCCTCTCTTCATGCACCAGCCGGGCGATGTTCTGATCGATGATTTCAAAGAGAACTGTGATGCTTGGACAGCGGCGGGAGGCGTGGCGATCAGGCACGCCGGCGATTGGGCACTGACGCGTCACGCGCTTTCCGAAATAGAAGATCTGTCAGGAACAGCGCGCGCGGCGGGCTGATTTCTCTAACGGCCACGTCGATATCTCCATACACAGGCCGAGGAGCCGGCCCCTCGGCCCCCAAGGCGGGCAACCTGCTTTGTAGCCCCGCCCTACTTCAACCGCTCAACCAACCGCTGCCCCACCTCCAGCGCCGAAGCCGGGTTCTGCCCGGTAATCAGCTCGCGGTCCACCACCACATGCCCCGTCCACGGCGTGGCGTTGCTGCTGAACTTCGCACCCGCCCGCTGCAACGCGGTCTGCGGGTAGAACTTCATCTCACCGCCCCCCAGCAGCGGCTTGGCCTGCTCTTCTTCCTGGTTGCTGATCACCGTCATCTGGTAGCCGCTGTAGATCCACTTCGGCGTGGCCGGCATCGCACCCGCTTCCAGCGTCGCCACGAAACCATCCGCATCCGGCAGCGTGGACAGCAGCGCGATCGGACCGTGGCAAACCAGCGCGGTGGTCTTGCTGCGCTGGTGGAAGTCGGCAAGCAACCGACCCAGCGCCGGGCTCTTCAGCAGGTCCTGCATCGGCGCGTGGCCACCGGGAATGTAGACCGCATCGAAACGCGCGTAACCCTGCTGTTCGACGCGCGCCAGGCTGACCACCGGCGAGGCCGTCGGCGAGGTCAGCGCCAGCTTCTCCAGCAGGTCCTTGTGCAGCGTCAGCTGCGCGGCATCGTTGCCGAAGTACGCCGGCGTCACCGAGGACGCATCCACCGTCGGTGCCCGCCCCTGCGGGGTGGCGAAGGTCACCTCGTGGCCGGCGTCCAGCAGCAGCTTTACCGGCTGCATCAGCTCGTTGAGATAGAAGCCGGTGGACAGCACCTTGCCGTCCTTCAGGTCCAGGTGGTTTTCGTCGGACAGCACCACCAGCACGTTGGCGGCCTGTGCGCCGCTGGCGGCCAGGGTCAGGGCCAGCGCTGCGGCCAGCCGGGTCATCAGGTTCATGGGGAGCTCCTATCGGGGAATGGCCGCCACTTTATTCATCGCCCCAGCGGCGATAAATTGGCCCCATCGCAAAACATCTGTTCCCCGGAGAGCCAAATGAGCCGCAAGTTCGACTACCTGGGCGATGTGGAGGTGTTCCTGGCGGTGGTCGAGCACGGCTCGTTCACGGCCGGCGCAGTGGCGCTGTCCACCACGCCCTCGGTGCTGAGCCGCGCGGTCACCCGCTTGGAGGCGCGGCTGGGCCGGCAGCTGCTGCAGCGGACCACCCGCCGCGTGGGCCTGACCGACGCCGGGCGGCTCTACCGGGAACAGGTGCGCACCGCCTTCGGCTTGCTGGACGACGCCGAGCGCGACGTACTGGCCCAGGACGGTGCGCTGGCCGGCCGCGTGCGCCTGAGCGTGCCCACCACCTATGGCCACTACCGGCTGCCGCCCGTGCTGGCGCGCTTTGCGCAGCAGTACCCGCAGGTGCAGGTGGAACTGAACATCACCAACCGCAACGTGGACCTGGTGGCCGAAGGCTTCGACCTCGCCATCCGCCTGGGCCAGCTGCCGGACAGCGGGCTGGTGGCGCGCAAACTGGAAGACGCCCCGCTGCTGCTGGTGGCCGCGCCGGACTACCTGCAACGCCGCGGCACGCCGCAGACGCTGGACGACCTGCAGCAGCACCTGTGCCTGCCCTTCGTGATGCCGCGCACCGGGCGGCTGGCACCGTGGATCTTCCGCGACGGCGGGCGCGACGTGGACTGGCTGCCGCGTTCGTCCATCGAGACCTCCGACGATGTGCTGGGCGTGGTGTCGCTGGCCGAACAGGGCATCGGCATCTGCCAGAGCTATGAGTTCATCGTGCGTGAGCGATTGCAGCGTGGGGAGCTGGTGGAAGTGCTGCCGCAGCTGCGGGGGCGGTCGCGGCCGTTCTCGGTGATCTATGCGCCGCATCGGCGGCAGTCGGCAGCGGCGCGGGCGATGATTGAGTTGCTGGTGGGGAATGCGTCGGTGGTTGAGGACGGCGTCAGCTAAGGATGCGATGCCTTCTCGCGGTGTCGGGTTTGAACCGATTTTCGGATCACGCGGCTGATCCGGCGCCGCTCCCTGCCGAGGCCGGCTAAGAACTGTTGCAAAGGAGGCCATCGCACTATTCGCTTGCGGCATAGGCGATTGCGCCACTTTGTTTCACAATCAACATAGCGGCTGCGCGAATGCGTCTCGTGGCGTCGCGTGTTGCACGAATGGCGCGTGCAACAATAGCTCTTCGCTCTCGAATCGCGCGATTTCTTCGCGAATTTCAATTTGCATTCGAAGCGGCAGCGTAAACACCATGGCGCGCCACCGACAACGGGTGGCATCGGGTCTGCAAACCCGTGATGAGCAACGACTGTTGTTTACGCTTGCCCGTCGGCACCGTCCTTAACCGGTGCCGGCGGGCAATCCGTCGGCCTTTATGGCGGGCGGTGCGTGGGAGTCTTCGGACTCACCGGATTATTCGTTGCTTCATCCCGGTTTGCAGCCACGCATCGTCCGCCACCCCGCTCACGCGGTGGCGCTGTTAAGCACAGCCAAGGAAACCGACGCCATGAACGAATCCGACACCTTCTCCTCGTACGCCGCTGTTGAGCCCGTCAACGACGACACGCCACTGCCGGACCTGAGCACCTTCTTGGGCATTCTCAAGCGCATGCGCGGATGCGAGGGGGCTGATGGGCTGCCCTGGCCGGAGAACGATGTGTCACCCGGCCGCCGCGTGAGCCTGGCAAGAACCGAGCGCGCGTTGGTGGGGTTGCTGACGGTGCTGGAGGTGCTGCATTCGGCCGACCGCTGCCGGGTGGCAGCGGAGCCGGAACGGCATTTGGACGAGGGGGTGGTGGATGGGTTGTTTCTGGCTTGCCGGGGGTTGGCTGAGTGGGCTTGTCGGGAGGTCAGGCCTGAGTGATTGAGTCCAAGCGAGCACACGAGCAAGGGGTTTGATCGAGCGAAGTATCGGCCAACGTCCGCTCCCGGCCAGGAGCGGACAGTTGGCAGAGACCATGCCAAGATAGGAGGCCGTACCGGACTGAACGCAATAAAAGTTCTATCTTCAGACTAGTATTACTGCCCATCATTGGATGATTCGCATGGAAAATTTGTACTTGGACTTCAACGTCATAAGCTACCTAAGACAGGGACGACAGCCAGCGTTGACGACTGCCTTCAATCATGCCGCTAGAAGTCAGCTGGTAGTTTTTAGCCCTGCACACTTGGAAGACGTTGCTGCCTCAGCAATAAGGGATGCGGCGCCGCCTGCCATCATCGAGGCTGAGATCGACTTTCTCGCGAAGATTGCTGGCAGGAACGGACTTCGCCCCATTACCCTCGATCGAGTCGTTCTGTATGACGAGTCGCCACACGACTGCTATGCACGCGTAATCGCCGAGTACGAAAAGAATGACGTTGCCGAAGAGATAGATGCTCGCGTCATAGCCGATGCGCACGAAAGTCCTGCCGGGGATCCCAAGGAGATGAACAACGTTCCCCATACTGAGATACTCGGCAACATTATCTATCGCGAACTGATCGCGCGCACCCTTTTCGCCAAAGGACTTATCGGCAGGAACGAGCAGGTACGCGCGCTCTCATGGCAGTTCGACGATCTAAAGGACCGATTCACGGTGCTTCAGGCCTATATTAACTTGGCCGCAAATTTTTTGGAGAAAATGGGCTATCACCGGGAAGCCAGAGACAAATCTCGCGCCCGGCTTCATGACGTTTCGCACATCATCTATGCAGCCTACTGCGGTACATTTGTTACGGCTGACAGGAAGCTAGCGAAAAAGGCCATGGCCATATACAGCCTGCTCGGTATCCGAACGCTTGTTCTTCTTGACAAGGAGTTCGCAGCCCAACTGCCACTCGATGTGGCGAATTCTGCGGACGGCTGACAGCAGGCCCTGATGTTGGAGATTGGTGCCCACGTGCCAACAGCGGTGGCGCAACGCTGCTTCGCAACGGCTATCGTCCCTTTATCGAAGTAGCAGTTGTAAGTGAGCGCGGCGAAGAGCCACTAGAGGGCAAGTGTTCGTTCCAACGTGGATCACCTCACAGTCAAGCTGTTTCGATGCCAACGGGACTTTCCCTGTTCACTAGACGAGTTCAGCCGCCAGGATCCTCTTTCGGCCAGAAGCGAACCTCAGCCTCCCACCGAGCGTCATCAGTTCGGGTCGGAAATATGCGGCTATGAAAAGCTAGAGCCTGAAAAGGCTCTAGCCTTGCAATCGGATCATCGCTTTTGCTTTAGAACTGTGGCTACAAGGTTCGAAAGTTGTGCGAGCATGTTGCTGGCATCCTCCTCCTTCTCCCTTGGCGTGGCCATAGCGTCGGAGAAGAGGCTCCTAGCCACCTCAGTCTTTACCTCCTCAGCCCTCTTCGGGTCGAGCAGGGCAAGATACGGCTCGATGGTTGTGAGGATGTGCTGTCGACGACGGTTGAGCACCTCATTGTTACGGTGCCGGCTAGACTCCTTGGCCAGATAGACTGCTGGCGCAAACAATACGAGAGAGAAAGGCAGACGGTATAGCGCCCTCTGCCAGTCAACGGTGTAACCGCTGACGACCTTGCCAACATTCCAGAGTTCAGGTAGGAACAACACCATGGCTGCTACAACCATCAGACTAATGGCAAGCCGCCGGAAAGTATTTGCGTTGGCCTTCTCTTCATTTGCATAGGTGGCGTACGCGCCTGCCTGTGATGTATTGACCACTGACCCAAGTACCTTGCCCGCCTGCCCTTCATAGTCAGCTAGGACAACTAGTCCCGCGGCATACTTCTTTGTGAACTCTGAGAACGCCTCATCGACCTTGGCATGCTGTGTGTCTTGCCATTTGTCGTAGCGCTCTGCCCGCGACGCCTCGGCCTGGGTGAAGGTTTGTGTGAAGCTCGACATCTGGTTTTGGAGCTGGCTTTCGAGTACGGTCATGCGCTCGATGAGTTTGTCTATGGCCAGGTTGGACTCCACAGAACGGGTATCGACCTGTCCCACGGTCTTGCCCAGGTCTTCGAGCTGAGCAGAAGCGTTGCGGTGCCAGTCGGCAACGTACTTTCCAAGCGACGTCGCTGCAGCTATGACCGCCGGCGAATCGGTAGCAGGTAACGTTGACGCATATCGCTGAACTTGGGCGGCAAGGGCGTCAACCTGCCCGTTGGCATTGCGGAGGTGGCCTGCATTGCTGTTACTGAGGAATGCCTGCAGCTCGCCCAAGGTCGTTTGCGCGGATGCATGCATGCTCCCAAGCACTTCGAGGTTTCCCATTTCCGGGTCGACTGCCCCCAACGTCGAGTCCAGTTGGGCAACGACCTTCACGAGTCTGGCAAGTTCCTCAGCATCGGCCAGTGGCGCATCGTGGGGAACCGAAATTCCAGCCACCGTGCTAGTAACTGATTGCCAAGTGCTGTGAAAAGGATGGGTGGCGTATTGCTCAGTCCAGCGTGACATCGCGCATCACCTCCTATCTGTTTGTGGCAGATAGTATCGCCTTATATAGAGATCCTTCAGCTACGTTTTGGGCCACCCATCCCAAGCAGGACCGCTTTGCGTTGAACACTGAGCAACGCATACTTCTCGAAGCCGGGGCTGTCCGCTTTCGGCCAGAAGCAGACACTACTCAATGATCTAGCGCCTGAAATATTGCCGGGTCAATTCAGCGGCGCGGTTTAAACAGCTACCTCAGCTCGACCGCCTCGCAGGCATGCCTAGACTAGAGAACGATTCGGTATCAGCTCTGTCTGCGCAGGTTCTTCCGGGTAAGGGACGGCATCCCCTTCACATGCTGCAGAGGTGTTGCAGGTGGTCTTCATGGATGCAGCGTGGGACCTCCGAGTATCACCGAGTGATGCCAGGGAAGGGATCGAACCCGGAGGTGTGGAGACCATCTGGAAAAGCCCTCAGGCGATCCATAATTTCGTGGAAACGGTCAGGATTCAACACGACTACATCGCCCTTCTTGAACCACTGCAGGACCTCAAAGGGCTTGGAGGTATCCACCCTGCCACCCGCATGCAGAAGACTGTTCCGCATACGCCGGATGTCGGAAAACAGGGGTGAACGCACAGCGTTCAACTCTATCCCCAACGCCTTCGCGATTTCTCCCCTAGTTCTATCCTCCCAATGAGCAAAGATCGACACAATGCCCAGAGATGACAGAGTGCGGACGTTGAAACCATTGGGCGCGCAGGCGTCTAGGCGAGCGCCCAAAGTGGACACATGCCGCACGTTCTCGGGTGTCGGATGGTCCACCCCGTGGATCAGCGGCGACATCAGGGCCTGCTCACGGGCCATACCTTTTTTCACTTGGCTATCCACAAGCAACTCAAGCATCTTTGAAAGCTGTTCCCAACCCCGCAAACTGTCCATGAATAGGCCACAGGTAGCTTCAACGTGGTCATGCAAGATGTCTATGGCTTGCTTCATCTGCGACACCTGCTCGCCATATCGCTGCATCTGCTGCGGTGTGGGATGTCCGTGCATTGGGTCTATCCGTAATCCGGGCTTAGGCGAACCCTACGCCCACTAAGCCACGACCTCAACGGACCCCAAGTTCACCCCGCTATCGCGGTACGGCCCTAGCAGCCACAGCTAATCGAGCGGCGACCTCCGAGATCCCCTTGCCCGCTTTCGGCCAGGAGCAGTCATTCAGCCCTCCCCGGATAGGTGACAACTCCAAGCTGAGTTTGGCCACCAAACACTGTGGCTGAATGATTGTCTTTGCGACGCGGAGTATTAACGATTGTGAGCTAATTGGCGGCGGGCGATCAGACTGTGCGCTGCGTCTTCGCGTTTGGACACACATACTTGCCTGCCAATCAGCGCAATTGAGAATTCCACAGTATTCTGAGCTATGCTCCCTCGCCCAGCTAACTAAGAAGAACAATCCCAAGGAGAAGAAGTTGACATCCAATAAATCACCCCAAAAGAGGGTAGTTCGTAGCGATAAGTTCAAAATTCCATTTGAGCTCGCCGAGCACCAGATCGGCATGAAACTCGAGCACTACTTCGGGATTCTTGAAGCCTGTCTGGGTGGAAACTTTGAGCTTGAGTCATCAATGGAAGCCAAGACCGGCGCAGATTACGAGTATCAAGGGCTACAGGCACGCTATTATTTACAGGCCAAGTCCCCGATTGCGCTTAGGAGCAGCGAGATTGTGCCGATCGCGAAGGGGAAAGAGAATGATGGACTGAATGCGATCCGTGCATTCCGAAAAGACAACAACCTCGACGAGTCTCCGCATTCGTTTTGCTTCGGCCTTAGAAAACCCGCGAAGCATGCCAAGGTTCCCGACGAGTTACAACACAACTTGCTCTACGCGATGAATGCCCCAGACAGTAACAGTCACGCTATGTACGTGGCGCCGACCGTCCATAGCAAGGACGAATATATGGCTCTACTGCGGGATCGCTCACATTTCAATGCGCTCTATGACGGTCCATTCTGGCGATTTGGAGAAAGACGAATAGTGCTGGCAAATTTTACATCAGATGTCATGATGAACATGCCATTTCTTCAAGCGCACATCTGCATCACCCCGCATGATAAAGTGACCACGCATGAGCATCATTATTCCTACTCGGCTCACGCGAACGACGTAGCATTCCATTCTCCAGTCGTCTTAGAGACTGCTTCACGGAGTCTGGCGGACTTTCTTGCGTCACAAGCTCGACAGATTGCGAGGTTCGAAACGCAATCGACTGAGTCAGTGCTGAATGAAATGAGGGAAGCTCTACCTGTGTCTGTCGTCCGAGCGCTGGGGGATTCTTCCCAACAGGATCAGCAGCCGCTTGGCGCAATAAGGAAAATTGGGAAGATGCTTTGGGAGCAATACGGAATCGTTCAATACCTGGTGATGAAGCGCCGAGATGAATAGCGCTTGCCAGTTGACTAAGTTCCGACAATTGGAGTAACGCAAAGGCACAGTTAACGCTCACATGACGGGCATGTGCAGGGCCGCTTCGGCTCGTTTGCTGCCATGTTGGACCCACGACCGCTTCCGGCCAGAAGCGGACGTTCTACGCTTGAGTTAAGCCGCGCCGCACCGGGGCGTCGGTTTGAACGATTTGTTAGCCATCAGTTCTTTTTGTCTGGGTCAAGAATGGTCCGGATCTCGTGCGGGTCCACAGGGCGTCCGAAGTAGGTAGAGATCAGTGATTTCCTGATCTCGTCCTTGTCCTGATCTTGTAGGAGCTCAATGAACGGTCCGAGCGAGGCCAGTTCAAGTTCAGTTTGACGAGCGCGATCAGCATTTGTTCTATGACGCGCTGACTCACGCGCGGTGTAGAACGCTGGCGCTGCGATAGCGAGTGCATAGAGTAGGCGGACTGCAATCGCTAATGTGTTATCCGGTGTTACCGGCGCATGGTAGAACTTAAGGAACGTAAAGCCTGCCATTGCTAGCCCACATGCAAAAAGACCAATAGTGATCCAGCGCCACAAGTTAGCTTGACTTGTTTCTTTATTTGCAATGGCTTGATAGTTGCCCGTTACGCCAATATCCCCGACGACCTGAACAATTCTCGCCGCATCACGCTTGTGGCCTTCAAGCGCGGATAGAACTGCTTCGGCATTGCTGAAGAAGCCAGTCTTAGCCGTAGAGAACTCACCTCGCACTTGCTGCAAAAACTCGGCGTACTCAGTGTCGCGCTTAGTTTGATCTTTGTTAAAGACTGTTTCCAGGTTCGCAAGAGCAGCTGCCATCTCAGCTTTTGACTTTGCGGATGCATCTTGAATCTCGTCGAGCCGATTCCTTTGCGCCTCAATCTGCTTGATGAGCTGGCCGATCTGCTCAGCGAGCTCATTCTTCTGCTCGTCCAGAATTCCGAAGGTTTCTCTTGACCTTGCTTGAACAGCATCAAGAACTTCAGCGACTTCCGCTTTGGAGGAAGGCGAAGCTCTTGGGTAGAAGGCCCATGCGTAATTTAGGACGTTCTGATCAATATAGGAGACAGCGTTTGCAAGGTGGCCGACGTTTCGATCGGAAACGAACGATGTTAGCTCATGGATTGGCGGTTGAAGGTTTGAGTTCATTTGATTCAGAGCTGACTCTGAAACCATGGTCGCCGAACTCTGATTTACAAGGGTTCTTAGGCTTCGTACGACGTTAAGAAGCTTGTCTCGATTGAACTGAGCCACTTCATCCGAGGCGACCTTAGGATCTTGCAGTGATTTGTCACTCAACAGTTCTAGTAATATGTTGAGCGATGCTGTTATTGCATGATCCTTCAAACTTCTGTTCGCCATGACCCCTCCCTGATGGCTAACTACCTAATAGACGGACCCGTGGGTCGGCTATACGACTTACCCACAAAGCGCCGCGTGATGCGCTTTGCCCTTGATGCAGCTCGATCTTAGAGCGGCTGGGTCCGGCTAACAAGACAGCGATACCCTGACGCAGCACTAGGCTTAGCGGCGGCATCAATGGCCGCTATGGGTCGGTAGCGGACATTGCCACCTTCCCTTGCGATCGGTCTGGGCCCATGTCCGCTTCCGGCCAGGAACGGACGCCCACAGCTCTGGACTCATGCCGCAAGGCGGCATCGACGTAAATTAAAATTTAGGACTAATGTATCAAGCCCCAAACGTAAAACAAGGTCACAGCATAAGCCACAATCACAGCCAGAACTTTTCCCCAAAAGAACGTCAGCGCAGGCCAGTTTAACCATGACGGCGCATCGAACTCATCGTCCAATGCTACGCCACGCTTCTCGTGATGGCGGGAAAAAATTCCCCACGCGAGGGTTCCGTATGCGGCATGCAGGAGATCCAATGCCAGAGCCAACACAAAGAGACCTGCTGGCCAGAGTAACTCCGGCGGGATAGCAGTAGGCACTGCATCTTCCGGCTTAAATACCCAGATGAACGCGATACCGGCGAAAGAAAGCTGTCGAGATATATCGCTTGTTTTTGAGCTAAAGGAATAATAGACGTCCCGATAATTCGCGATTTTCATGGGTTATGTATGCCTGTCGGGTTTCGGGCCGGTACTTCCAGTGCGGCTAATCTCAGTAGCCTTCCTTGCAGTCCGCTTCACTGCCTTTTTTGCAGCAGCGACCTTTCTAGCCACCTTCTTGGCAGCCTTCTTCACGGATCTCTTTGCGGCCTTCTTGGCCGACTTTTTTGCAACCTTTCGCATCGTAATAGAATTCCTGTAGCAGAATTTCATGGAAGGCCCATATCTTACAAGCCGATTCGCGAGGCGATCTCGGCTCGCATGAGCTGCAAGGCCATTTATGCGACTTACCCAAAAAGCAGTTCAGGGTGGGCTTTCCCCTTGATACAGCGCGCATCTTAGGCCAGGCGTACCCGGCTAACAAGCTAATTCATTAAGCTCATCCGGTGTTCGGTCAAAACCATTTGCAATCCGGGCATGTGGATATCAGCTTCGAGGCGCAACATGCCGCAGAGCCGTAGCGATAGCTTCTCCACTGCAACGTCCGCCTCTGGCTAGGAGCACACGTAGGCAGCCCGGTTGGTCAAACACCGTAGCGCTTGTTTCCTCCAGACGTAATGCAATAGCGTCCGCCGCGGGGACCGATACAGACGCGTGATCCAGAGCACGGACAGCTCCCATCAGAATAATCGCTACGTACGGGCCGAAATTTTTCGCGCGACACAGGCCGATTACTGGGCCGATAGCAGCCGCTTCCGCCACAAAGTAGCTTCGAGCTGACCCATTTGGCAGGGGCGCCCTGGGCCGACACTCGTGCCCACTCTCCTTTTCGTTCATACACCACAACAGAATCGCCACCGGCGAGCCTTCCAATGATTTGTCCATTGGGAGAAGATCGTTGGTTGAGGGTACTGGTTGACACAAACTGCGTCTCTGTCATCTCCGGACGAAAGGACTCCGTCGGAGCTGGCGGCGCGACCGGTGCCTGGGCCACTGAGGAGCGATGTGAGTCGCGCTGCCCGCCCCCATTGCACATTGCGACAAGTAATGCGAAGAATCCGACCACTACCAGCCCAACTGCTGCAGATGGATTTCGAGCCATGTCGCCTCCCTTTCCTTGTGGATCTTTCGACCTCGGTCCAACTTTATCAGAGTGTTAAGCCAGTACTCCTGGGAAATCGCAATGGCCAATCCAAGTTCTCAGGCAGCGTTGTGAAGCGTGGTGCTTCATTACCTTAAGACCAGATTGATGTCAGCTTTCGGCCAGAAGCAGGCGCTGCCTTTACAACGATCAGTCCTTCTTCATCCGGCGTAGGTGAAGGCATAACCCCTACCGATGCGCTGGATGCGAGCAAACCCCATCTCACCCAAGTGCATGCCGGCCACAATCAACCGATCTGTACTGACCATATCCAGAAGCGTTGAACGGGCCGCTGCAGCCCGCTGCGCATCCTGGTCGAATGCAATGGATACGTCGGGGCGGGCAATCTGGATGTGCGGAAAATGAACGATATCGCCCCAGATCAAGGCAGTCCGGCCCGCCGAATCGACTCGATAGCCTGTGTGACCTGGGGTATGGCCCGGCAGCGGGACTATGCTGATACCGGGCAGAACATCGCCTTCGGCCAACAAGCGCAGCCTGTGGCGATACCCGACGAATACCTGCCGTGCAAGCAGGAAGTTGCCTCGTCCGCGGTCAACGCTGCGGGCAAGGTTGCCGTCGTCCTCCCAGAAGGACAGCTCTCGGGGGTGTATGAGTAGCTCGGCATTGGGGAAGACAGGATCACCTTGAGCATCGAGCAGACCGCCAATGTGGTCAGGATGGGCATGTGTGAGCAGGATCGTGTCCACATCAGTGGGTCGCACACCCGCTCGCAGCAGATTGACCCTCAACTCCCCTCCCCATCCATTGATGCCGCCGGCGCCAGCGTCGATGAGGATAGTGCGCCCCCTTCCCCTCACCAGATAGCAGTTGATGTGGATCAATGAGGGATCGTTGACCCCAGCCTGCAGCTGCAGCCGCATGGCGTTGGCCGGATCGATGTGGGAGAGCAGATCCAGACTGGCGGTCAGATGGCCGTCGCTGATCGCTTGGATCTGGAAGTCACCGATCTGAAGCGTGGGCAGAGCCCGTTCAATGGTGGATGCGTTCATGGCGTTGGTCAGTTGCGTGCGTGGATTGAATCACTGGCGTAGCCAAAGCATCGGATGCGCGCCGTCAGTCCTGCCTGTTGTTGGATGGCCCGATCCAGCTGCCGCATGAATTCATCCATGAGCTCGGGCGTCCTCCCCGGTCCCAGGCGGTAGGCCAGTTCTGCGGACGCCGGATGGCCCCGCCCCTGACGCGCAGCCAGGTAGAGGATGTGGACGTTGTCCAACGCAGCACCAAGCACGTCCGTACACAGCACCGCGCATCGCTCAGTCAGCGCGGCCAGACTGTCGTCCGCCGGCATCCGTTCCGCGGTGAAGCAGATCGTGAGGCTAGGCATGTGAGCGCTGCTCCGATCCCTGTTGACCTTCAACCGCCACACTCTTGAGTTGCGCTGTCATGGGTGTATACGCGTGCACGCCACCCGGCAGGAGTTCAACGACGGGCGAACTACCAGGCGGGAGGCGCGCCAGCCAGATCGCTGCGGGCGCGTGGTCCAGTGCAACGGCATGCAGGCCCTCGGGGACAGTCCCCATCGCAATGAGCGGCTCAGGGCCGACGCGACTCACCAGCAGATAGTTGCCCTGTTCGACGGCCGGGGCCCGATCCAAGCCACGGTATAGATTGCGATGCCAATCAGTGATGTGCTGCTGCCAGCGAGCAAAGTTACCTCCGCCTTTCCGGGCATATTCCTCCCCCTGCAGGATCTCCAAGCCATCTATCGAGTGAAGGGCAAGGTAGGTTGGGCAACCCGCACCGCATGCCCTGAAGCGTTGCGAGGTGTGGAACCCCCGCACGGAAATCAGCGCCGGCAGTTTATGCAGGCTGTAGAAGTCGTTCCATTCCCCCTCGGTCGCGGGGTCGGAATAGCTGCATTCGACGGTATAGATCACAGATAACACTCCTCGCCCGGCAGGTGCGCCTGGGCATATCGTTGATGTTTCATCATGCTAGGCCTTGCCTGTCGCCCGACAAATCGATTATTCGGTATGCTTCAGTGACAAAAGTTCACGCTGAAGCCTCATGCGCAGGAAGATTCCCAGTAGCACCGCCCTGATCGCCTTTGAGGCTGCCGCCCGCCACGGCAGCTTCGCGCGAGCGGCCGAGGAGCTTTCCCTGACCGAGGGGGCCATCAGTCGCCAGATCGGCAGGCTGGAGTCCTTTCTGGGTGTGCCCTTGTTTGAACGGGTCGGCAATCGCGTCCGCCTCCGGCCCAATGGCGCGCGTTACGCTGCCCAGGTTCGGGAGTCACTGGAGCGTTTGGACCGGGACAGTCAGTACCTGATGGGCCAGCCGGAGAACGCCGTAAGTCTGGACATTGCCGTCACGCCCACCTTCGCGATGCGATGGCTCATACCTCGCATGCCGGCGTTTAGCCGCGCGCATCCAAACATCACCGTGCACCTTTCCCAGCGCATAGAGCCATTCGTCCTGGCTGGAAGTGGATTCGATGCCGCCGTGCACTTTGAGCATCCGGCCTGGGCGGGCATGCGGACCTACCCGCTGCTGCAGGAGGTTCTGTTGCCGGTGTGCGATCCCACGCTGATCAAGAAGGGACACCGAACCGCTTCGCTGGAGACACTGCCGCGGCTACACCGGCGACAGAGTCCCGATGCCTGGCAGCGCTATGCCGAGAGCGTGGGTATAACCCTCACCAATCCAGCAGTGGGCGCAAGGTACGACCTCCATGCGATGTTGATTGAGGCCGCGCTTGCAGGCCTCGGGGTCGCACTGGTGCCACGCCTCTACGTCGAGGAAGAGCTGGCGCAAGGTCGACTGGTTGCGCCATGGCCGCAAGGCGAGGCGGTGTCCAAGACGTTCTGCCTGGTGTTGCCCGAACCGATAGGCCTGACGACGGGCCCAGTGAAGACGTTCGCGCAATGGTTGCTAGCGGAAGTTGGCGGGCGCGACGACTTGCGATAGATGTTGAATCTGCGTGATCGAGCTTAATCGAACCCGCGGCCAGTCGAGCATCGATGCCGCCACGAGAGCTTCCCTCCCCGACTCCGGCCGACACGCGTCTTCACTGCAACGCTGCCATCATGCGGCCTAGCTTGACGCATCTGCAAAGCAGCACAGAACTTTGCCGTCCTTGGCGCATCGAATATTCGACGAACTTTTCCACTCGCCAAGCTGTCCGAGTCGCACCTTCAGAAGGACTGAAGGCCTGAGCACGCAGGGAGCGGCCAGTCTCAACCTCGGCTGGCCGCTCCCCCGGGCATTCAACTAACCTTTGAGATACAAACATGCGTCCGCTTAGCAAGGAAGAAGAAGCAAGCGTTTCCGGAGGTCGTACCTACAAAACTCCGGCAGGCAACACAGTCAAGTTCAATGCTAGCCTTTCCGACGCTCAGGCAGCGACACTGGGCCAGATCGTGGACTATGGGAAAGCGCACAACATGCTGGCTCCAGAGATTCGAATGGCAGTCAACCAGGCGTTTTATGAAAGCTCCCTGGGTTCGATGACCAGCAATCCTACCAACTCCAACGTTCAAGGCCTGTACCAGTACGACGCTAATACTTGGGACTACCTGGGTCATGGAGCGCTCGATCGATCGAGTACGAACGATCAGATCGCAGCGATGTACGACGACATTCGCAACTTCGAATCTCGATGGGCTGCGGGCCGCCAAGCCGGAACGATTCCGACTACCCTTCTGATCGACGACTACGTGGAGATCAAGCACCATCTCGGGCCCAACAGCACGCAATGGTCGTCTCCGGTTGTATCCGACTACAACGGCAAGGTTACGGTGCTCGGCTTCACCAGCGTTTCCACCGGAACCACGGCACCGCCCGATGGAAGTACGGGGGGCGCCGGCAGTGGTGGCCACTCTGGAGGAGGTGGCGGAGGTTCAAGCGGCGGCACCGGCGGTACGGTCATCGTTGGCCCTCCGCAGCGTCAACCTTGAGCTCCCACAGAAGTCACAGGAGAAATTCCATGAAAGCCAAGCTAGCCGCGTGCGTACTCGCAGGGCTGCTGATGTCGACCGGCGCCTCAGCTGCGGAGTGTGGAAGCGCGGTAGCGGAGTACGTTTACTCCGGCAATCCTGCACTGCACGCTCGAATCCAGCCGCTAACAATGCCTGGAACAGGGAGCACACTTGGAGTCACTCTGGAAGACCGATCCCGGGGCTTCAAGGCTTGGTTCATCGCCGACAAGGGCAGCGGTTCGTACTCGTCCCTTGTCTACGTAGATGACTTTACGCAGCCGTCGTGGCACCAGCCCGATCCGGATGCTCCCCGGGCCATTCGGGACATGCCCATCTTCGGTTGGGATCAGTCCCTGCATGTGAAGGAAGATCTAAGGAACCTCAAGAGTGCCCCGCAGTTTCTATTTGTTCCGGACCTCGCGGAAGTCGTGTCACATGGCATTGAGCAGCCGTTCCCCTTGACTCAAGGCATCTTCAACCGAATCAGCTGTCGCTAGGTTTTAAGGGAGGGGGCGCCCCCCTCCTCCCTCTCTAGCCGGCACTGCCATCACGCCCAGCAGAACTGATCAATGGAACTGTTTCGCAAGGAAGCCGAGTCTGCTCATGCAGACCAGTTTGGCACGGTCATCGTTTCAACGCCAAAGGCGCACTTCGCAGCTGGTGTTAGCGCCACTGCGGCGTGCCTGGCCGCACTCGTGTTTTCATTCCATGCTCACTATGCTCGCCGGGAACAGGTATCTGGTCATCTCGTTACTGATACGGGCGAAAGCCGGATTCTAGCGCGCCGATCCGCAACCGTCTCAGAGGTATACGTCAGAGAGCACCAACACGTTCGAAAGGGAGATCCGATCCTGCGGCTATCCAGCGAAATGCACACCCGCGGGGGTGGCGTGCATGCCAGAGTCGAGGAGGACATTGAGAATCAAATCACTTCGGTCCACGCGAGCGTCGCAGCTACCGAGGCAGCGCTGATCAGTGAGAGGCATCAGTTGAGGGAGCGTGTCAAATCTCTTCTCGCCCAGGCATCGGATCTTCGTCAGCAGATTGGCTATCAGCAGCAGGCCGCTGAGCAGAAGCAGCGGACACTGACAAAGCTGCGTCCACTTTTGAAGGATGGATTTGTGGCTGAGTATCAAGTCCAGGACCTCGAAAGTGCGCTTCTGGATACCCGGGCGCAGACATCAGGCCTGCATCGGCAGCTTGAAGAGATCTCTCAACAGCAGCGCGAAACAAGCCGCAAGCTGACGAGTCTGGAAACCGATTCGGAACTCAAGTTGAACGATCTGCGGCGAGAGCAAGCGAGATTACGCACCAGCCTCGCCCAGGATCAGAGCGAGCTTGAGTTGGTGGTGAGGGCTCAATCAGACGCGCTAGTCAGCTCCGTTCTTGTTCAGCCAGCAAACTATGTTGAGCCGGGGCAACCTATTGCCTCTCTCATTCCGACACCCACAACGCTGAAAGCGGAAATTTTCATTCCCAGCACGGCAATAGGCTTTGTTCATCGAGGCACCAAGGTTGCCATGCACTATGCGGCATTCCCCTATCAAAAATATGGGGTTCAATACGGGGTCGTCGAACAGGTTTCCGAAACCCCAACTCAACCTGCACAGCTGTCAGCGCTGCTTGGCCAGCAGCCGCCAGCGCAGCCAATGTACAGAGCCATCGCGTCGTTGGAGAGGCAGCAGATCGTGACTGAGGGCCAGCAGCGAGCGCTGGTTCCCGGGATGCAGTTGGAAGCTGCGCTTCTGTTGGAGGATCGCTCAATCATCGCTTGGCTACTTGAGCCGATCACCGCATTCCGAGCGTCTATACAGGACTGATCATGCAAGTCGCCAACTCCACAGCAGTCAACCCAACACCCGGCGATCTATTGCGTCAATGGATGAAGCGTCCGGTGAGGATCTTCTACCAGAGTGAAGCCAACGAGTGCGGCCTGGCCTGCTTGGCCATGGTACTTGATCACCATGGCCATCGGCATTCTCTGGAACAGCTCAGGGCATTCGCCGGATCCTATCCGCAAGGAATGTCGGTATCTGATATCAGCGATGTTGCGGAGCGAAAGGGCCTTGTGGCGCGCCCTCTTCGGGCTGAGCCAGATGAATTGGATCAGCTCATACTGCCCGCAGTTCTGCATTGGAACATGGATCACTTCGTTGTACTGGAAAAGGTGCAGGCGAGGAAAGTCGTGATTCTGGATCCATCCCAAGGCCGCGTGGAGATTTCCTGGGCGGCGCTTGGCCGGCACTTCACAGGGGTGGCAATCGAGCTCTTGAAGGGACCCGATCTCAAGAAGACCCAAGGGCGCAGTAGTCTTCGTCTGAGGTCACTCATTGGGCCGATCTCTGGTCTCCGACCAGCGCTGGTCAACCTGGGGCTTCTTTCAGTAGCGTTGGAACTCATGGCGCTCGCTTCACCCCAAGGCTTCCAGATAGTCATCGACCGTGTACTCGCCGATGGGGACCGTGCCCTGCTTCCGGTTGTCATAGTGGGACTGAGCCTTCTCGCCCTTCTTCAGCTGCTGCTGGGTTGGCTGCGGTCCTGGGCAATTGTTTGGCTGAGCAGCCAGATCAATATTGGATGGAGCTCGGGCGTGTTCGCCAGGCTGCTGCGCCTACCTACCCAGTACTTCCAAATTCGCAGCCTGGGTGACATAACATCGCGATTCACGTCTCTAAACACAATACAGCAGGCCATAAGCACGCAGTTGGTCGCTGGGATACTAGATGGTGTCATGGCCCTTGCGACAGGAGCCATGCTGTTTGTCTACAGCCCACTTCTAGGCGCATTTACAAGCCTCACAGCGCTGGCTTATGTAGGCGTCAGGGCCCTCTACGTGAAGCGACTGCAACACGCAACGGTTTCCTCCTTGACCGAAGACGCGCGCCGGCAGTCCATGCTGCTTGAATCCATCCGCGGTGCGCAGACTCTGAAGCTTTTCGGGAAGACGGGCTGGCAATCGTCCCGCTTTGCGAACCGAAGCGCAGCAGCCATCGCAGCATCCATTGCCGTTCAGCGTACGAGCTTGTCCTACGCATCCTGGGGTGGCGTCCTGCTGTCTGTAGGCAGGCTTGGTGCTCTCGCAATCGGCGCATCACTGGTGATGGAGGGACGATTCACTGCCGGGATGTTGATTGCTTACGCCTCGTACTCAGAGCAGTTCATCTCGCGCCTGAGTGCGCTTTCCGAGTACGCAATCCAACTCGCGTTGCTCGGCTCACATGCGGAAAGAGTTGCTGACATTGCTCTTGCACCCGTTGAGAAGGAGCCCGCTGAACCTTTGAGCGCGCGCGTTCAACCCGTTGAGGTTGAGCTCCGCAACGTCTGCTTCAGATATGCAGACAATCAGCCATGGGTGCTGAACAACGCCAACGCCATTATCCCAGCGGGTCAGATGACTGCTATCACCGGTGCGTCGGGTACAGGCAAGAGCACGATCGCCAAGCTCCTTGTCGGACTGCTGACGGTCAACAGTGGGGAAATCCTATTGAATGGCATCCCTTTGAGCCATCTTGGTCCGACCCAGGCCCGGCGCATGTTTGGATGCGTCATGCAGGATGACGCGCTTTTCCAGGGGAGTCTGGCTGAGAACATAGCCCTATTCCAGGAAGGGGCTCCGCAGCAGCAGATCGAGCACTCAGCCCAAGCCGCTTGCATTCATGATGACATTTCAAGAATGCCGATGGGCTATCGAACATCGGTTGGTGACATGGGATCGACCTTGTCCGGAGGACAGCGCCAGCGAATCATGCTGGCCCGGGCGCTCTACCAACAGCCCCAAGCCCTCCTTCTAGACGAAGCGACCAGCCATCTGGATGCAGAAACTGAGCAGAGCATCAATGCTCATCTCAAGCAGATGTCACTCACTGTCATTCAGATTGCACATCGATTCGAGACAATAGAGGCTGCGGATTGTCTGCTGCGTGTGCATCCAGATGGGTCCGTCAGCCGAAGGGGAAAGGCGGCCGCCCACTAAGACTCGTGGCTGGTGCTCGTGCGTACACGGTCGCGGTACAGTGTGGCCATCCCTCTAGCCCTACGTTCGTTTCGGCCAGATGCGGACATCGCAGCACACCGCCTGCCGGCCCGTCGCCGGTCGATCAACCCGCGTGGATCGACTTTTGCAGACGAAGGTGTTGCCGGAACCGCTCGGCGTAGTCCTCCCCCACGGCGGCGATGACGCTTTGCCTGGCCGCCAACGCCGATCGCCATGTCGACACACGCGGAAGGTTTTCGAAGATCGGCTGCGAAACCATCGGGTCGAGGAAGCCGAAGTATCTGAAGAGTGGTGCGAACACCGCGTCGACCATCGTGAAGGCAGTGCCCGCGAAATACGGTCCGGACTCCAGCTCCGCCTCCAGTCGCTCAAGCGCGCCCCTCAATGCCGCCTGTTTCGCATCCGCCGTCGAACGGTCGGTAGCGTTGAGAAACTGCCAGGCGTCGGTAAGGGCGGATGTCGCAAACTCGATCCAACCCCGCTGGCGGGCACGGGATAGCGCATCGACGGGGTACATCGGCGCGCCACCCTGGGTTTCTTCCAGGTACTCGCAGATGACCATGCTTTCGAACAGCATCGCATCTTCCGCATCGTCCCGGCGCACCTTGAGCACGGGGACCTTGCCGGTTGGCGAAACTGCCAGGAACCAGCTTGGCTTGGCTGCCAAATCGACATTTATCCGATCGAATTGGATACCCTTTTCAAGAAGCACAATCGCGGCGCGCTGTACGAATGGGCACAGTGGGTGGCTTATCAGCGTAAGAGCGTTCATTGCTTTTAGTGGCTCTGGATGGTTTATCAAGTGGAAACAGCGGCAGAGGTTTCCCGAGCGCCGCTGTTTGCACAGCCCGGATTGGACTGGTTCGCCGCTAGGTCCTGAGGCGGGCGCTCAGTACCCGATTGGCTCAGCCCAGGCGATGTGGCGTTCGCGCAATTGTTGAGCGGCGCGCTTAGCCGTTCAGCAGACGGCCGCCGTCCAGGACGATTTCAGAGCCGACCGTCCAGCGCGACTCGTCCGATGCCAGATACAGGACTGCTTTGGCCACCTCGTCGGAGGTACCGAAGCGGCCAAGCGGAATGGTTGCCGCGATCGCTTTGTTAACCTGCTCGCGATAAGCTTCCGGAATACCGGCCTTGTCGTAAAGCGGAGTCTCGACGGGGCCAGGGCTCACTGCGTTGACACGGATGCCACGGCCCAGCAATTCGGTCGAGAGCGTCTTCGACATGTTCAGCAATGCGGCCTTCGTTGCGGCATACACCGACGAGCGATCTGCGCCTGCATGCGCGCTGACGGAAGTGGTCAACACGACGGAAGCAGGATTTGCGAAGACCGGCAAAAGCGCCTGCATCAGGAAGTACGGCCCTTTGACGTTGATGTCGAAAATGCGGTCGAACATGTCTTCCGTCCATTCCTCAATGGGCCGCCAGATGGATACGCCGGCATTGAGGAAGGCAACGTCGAGTTGGCCGTAGTGTTCCTTGATGGCTTGTGCCAGCTCCTTTTGTGCAGCAACGCTGGCCGAGTCGGCGCGCAGCACCGGCACTTCCGGGCCCAGTTCGGCCTGGGCCCTTGCAATCGAATCGGGGTTGACGCCCGTTACGATCACGCGAGCGCCCTCCGCCAGGAACTGCTTTGCCGTTTCCAGCCCAATGCCACTGGTGCCGCCAGTGATGAGAGTACGTTTACCTTGCAAGCGCGCCATTTGAATTCTCCGGTGAATGACGACCACCGTGGTCGACATGGAGAAATATGCGCTCATGCCTCACAGCAGATAAGACTGTCTGTTCGCATATAATTCATGCAGATCAGGCATGAATAGAGGCGGCGCCGTGGACCGATTTCTTTTGATGACATGCTTTGCGCGTGCTGTGGAAACCGGGAGCTTTTCGGCAGCAGGGCGGGATCTAGGGTTGGGGCAGCCCAATGTGAGCCGCTATGTAGCAGCTCTGGAGGATCATCTGCAGACGCGCTTGCTCCACCGGTCTACGCGGAAGTTGTCCTTGACGCCGGAGGGCGAACGCTACTACGCGGACATCCGGCGCATCCTGGATGCGGTGGATGAATCCGAATCGTCCTTCAGGAGCAACGTCGACCCATCAGGGCTCTTGCGCGTAGCCTGTCCGACAGCTCTCGCACATGCGTTTGTGCTGCCGCATGTGCCGGCCTTTCTGGAGCGCTACCCTCAATTGAACCTGGATCTCCAACTCAACGATCGATACGTAGACCTGGTCAATGAAGGCACCGAACTCGCGATCCGCATAGGACAGCTGGAGGACAGCGCCCTGCGCGCGCGGCCTCTTGGATGGTATGAGCGGGTCTTCGTCGCCAGCAAGGACTACTTGGCCAAACGTGGAGTTCCGCAGACCCCGGATGATCTACGCGACCACGATTGCATCATCTACACCTTGCTGTCGTCAGGGGCGACCTGGCGATTCCGGGATGCGGAAATTCCGATCAGCGGCAGGCTCAGGGTCAACTCGCCCGACGCCGTGAGTGCAGCGGTCGCGGCGGGCCTGGGTGTAGCACATGGACCTGCGTGGCTCTTTCAGGACGGACTGAACAGCGGCAGATTGCAGTTCATTCTCAGCAACCATACGGCTCCCCCTGTCCCCGTGCAGATGGTCTACGTCGCCAATAGGCTGCTTCCCACGCGGGCCATCGTGTTCATGGATTTCATGGCTGACGTGTTTTCAAGGATTCCAGCCTTGAACGGCAGCATCCCTTTGCCGACTCGATAAGACGAGACGACAAAGCGTGCGTCCAGAAATGAAAAGAGCGCCGAAGCGCTCTTTTCCTTTACCTCGATCAACCAGCAGGATCACTCCCACTCAATGGTCGCCGGCGGCTTCCCCGAGATGTCATAGACAACCCGTGACACCCCGCGCAACTCATTGATGATCCGGTTGCTCACCGTACCCAGGAACTCATACGGCAGATGCGCCCAATGCGCCGTCATGAAGTCAATCGTCTCAACCGCACGCAACGCAATCACCCACTCGTAAGCGCGCGCATCGCCCACCACGCCCACCGACTTCACCGGCAGGAACACGGCAAACGCCTGGCTGGTCTTGTCGTACAGGTCGGCCTTGCGCAGCTCATCAATGAAGATGGCATCGGCCTTGGCCAGCAGCTCGGCGTATTCGCGCTTCACTTCGCCCAGGATGCGAACGCCCAGACCCGGGCCCGGGAACGGATGGCGGTAGACCATGGTGCGCGGCAGGCCCAGCTCCACGCCCAGGCGGCGCACTTCGTCCTTGAACAGCTCGCGCAGCGGCTCCACCAGGCCCAGCTTCATGTGCTCCGGCAGGCCGCCCACGTTGTGGTGGCTCTTGATCACGTGCGCCTTGCCGGTCTTGCTGCCGGCCGACTCGATCACGTCCGGGTAGATGGTGCCCTGCGCCAGCCACTTGGCGTTCTTCAGCTTGTTCGACTCTTCGTCGAAGATCTCAACGAACAGGTTGCCGATGATCTTGCGCTTGGCTTCCGGGTCGCTCACGCCTTCCAGCGCGCTGAAGTAACGGTCGGCGGCATTTACGCGAACGACCTTCACGCCCATGTGCTCGGCAAACATCGCCATCACCTGGTCGCCTTCCTGCCAGCGCAGCAGGCCGGTATCCACGAACACGCAGGTCAGCTTCTCGCCGATGGCCTTGTGCAGCAGCGCGGCCACCACCGACGAATCGACGCCGCCGGACAGGCCCAGGATCACTTCGTCATCGCCCACCTGTTCGCGCACGCGGGCGATCTGGTCGTCGATGATGTTGGCGGCGGTCCACAGGGTCTGGCAGCCGCACACGTCCACCACGAAGCGGCGCAGCAGCGCCTGGCCCTGCAGGGTGTGGGTCACTTCCGGGTGGAACTGCACGCCGTACCAGCGCTTTTCTTCGTTGGCCATGGCGGCCACCGGAATGCGGTCGGTGGTGGCGGTGATGGTGAAGCCCGGCGGCGCAACGGAGACGTGGTCGCCGTGGCTCATCCAGACGTTCAACTTCGGCTCGCCACCGTGGTCGCTCAGGCCCTTGAACAGCGCATCGGGGTTGATCACGTTCACTTCGGCGTGGCCGAATTCGCGCTGGTCCGCCGCTTCGGTGGCACCGCCCAGCTGCGCGGCCAGGGTCTGCATGCCGTAGCAGATGCCGAAGATCGGCAGGCCGCTGTCGAACACTTCCTGCGGCGCGGCGGGCGCGCCCGGCAGCGTGGTCGATTCCGGGCCACCGGACAGGATGATGCCCTTGGCGCCAAAGCCGGCAATCTCGGCCGGGTTGTGGTCCCACGCCCAGATTTCGCAGTAGACGCCCAGCTCGCGGATGCGGCGGGCAATCAGCTGCGTGTACTGCGCGCCGAAATCGAGGATGAGGATCTTGTCGTTATGGATGTTGGTCATTCGGGCGCTCAGGGATGGGTAGTACAGAGAAGGTGCTCAGCACGCTGGCGGACAACTCACGCCGCAATTCATCGGCCACCGGATCCGGCGCGGTCCATCGCACGCCGATGAAGCCATCGGCACGCTGCTCGCGCCGTGGATAGGGATCGCCCCACATGCAGGTCTGCAGCCGTTCGGTCTCGGCGCTGCTGGTTTCGCAGCGGATCAGCCGCGCATCGGTCATGTCGACAAGCTTCTCGTCGAACCAGTAACCGAAGCTCCGCTCGAAGTGCGGGAGCTGCGTCGACCAGCCCAGCCGGCGATAACTCTCATCACGCAGTGACGGCAGAATCTCCGGGCTGTATTCACCCTGCCAGCAAACCAGCAAGCCGTTGAAACTGGATGCGCGCGGCGGCACCAGGCGCCATTGCAGTGCCCCCTGCGGTTCAAGCCGCCAGCCCTGTGGCAGGTCGAAGGTCAGGTTCGGACAGGACACCCGGTTCGCAGGGGGCGCCAGCTCGGCCGAGGAGTGCTCGGCAGCGCCGGAGCACCCCGCGACCAGCATGGCCACGCCAAGCAGGCTCCCGCCACGGTATCGGCCGGCGCGCTGGCCGGCAGTGCGGAGGTAGCTCACGAGGCCAAGGCGGGCAGTCATCAGGAGCGGTAGTTCGGCGGCTCTTTGGTGATCGTCACGTCGTGGACGTGGCTCTCGCGCTGGCCGGCGCCGCTGATCTTCACGAACTTGGGCTTGCTGCGCATGTCCTCGACGGTGGCGCAGCCCACGTAGCCCATGGTGGCGCGCAGGCCGCCCATCAGCTGGTGGATGATGCCGCCCACCGGGCCGCGGTACGGCACGCGGCCTTCAATGCCTTCGGGCACCAGCTTGTCGGCGGTGGCGGCGTCCTGGAAGTAGCGGTCCTTGGACCCCTTCTCCATCGCGGCCAGCGAGCCCATGCCGCGGTAGCTCTTGTACGAACGGCCCTGGAACAGCTCGGTTTCGCCCGGCGATTCCTCGGTACCGGCCAGCAGGCCACCAATCATGATGGTGGAGGCACCGGCGGCCAGCGCCTTGCCGATGTCGCCCGAGTAACGGATGCCACCGTCGGCGATCAGCGGGATGCGGTCCTGCAGCGCTTCGGCCACCAGGTCGATCGCGGTGATCTGCGGCACGCCCACGCCTGCCACCACGCGGGTGGTGCAGATCGAACCCGGGCCGATGCCCACCTTCACTGCGTCCGCGCCGCTGTCCAGCAGCGCCAGCGCGGCTTCACCGGTGCAGATGTTGCCACCGATGACCTGCACGTTCGGGAAGTTCTTCTTGACCCAGCTGACGCGGTCCAGCACGCCCTGCGAATGGCCGTGCGCGGTATCGACCACGATCACGTCCACGCCGGCAGCGACCAGCGCTTCCACGCGGCGATCGGTATCGCCGCCCACGCCAACGGCCGCGCCGACCAGCAGGCGGGTGGCGATGTCCTTGGCAGCGTTCGGGAAGTCGGTGTTCTTCTGGATGTCCTTGACGGTGATCAGGCCACGCAGGGCGAAATCATCGTTGACCACCAGCACCTTTTCGATGCGGTTGCGGTGCAGCAGCTGCAGCACTTCATCCGACGCGGCGCCTTCCTTGACCGTGATCAGGCGATCCTTCTTGGTCATGATGTGGCGGACCGGATCGTCCAGCTCGGTCTCGAAGCGCATGTCGCGATGGGTCACGATGCCGGCCAGCAGGCCGTCGCTGCCCACCACCGGCACGCCGGAGATGTTGTGCGCCTGGGTCAGGGCCAGCACGTCGCGGATGGTGGTTTCCGGGCCGACGGTGATCGGGTCGCGGATGACGCCGGCCTCGAACTTCTTGACCTTGGCCACTTCCGCGGCCTGCTGCTCCACGCTCAGATTCTTGTGGATGATGCCCATGCCACCCAGCTGTGCCATGGCGATGGCCAGGCGTGCTTCGGTGACGGTATCCATGGCGGCGGACAGGATCGGAAGCTTGAGCTTCAGGTCACGCGTCAACCGCGTTTCGAGGTTGACGTCCTTGGGCAGGATGGTCGAATGAGCGGGGACGAGCGAGACGTCGTCGTAAGTGAGTGCTTCAGCCTGGATGCGCAGCATCGGCATACCCGAGATGTGGGGAAGCGCGACATTTTACCCTGTTTTGGCGACCAAGAACAGTAATTTTGGTAACCGGAAATAGGTAATCCTGCGACACAGTGTCGCGCGGGCGGGGATCTGTTCAGGGCACCTACCGAAGCGGGTAGTGCCGGCCGCTGGCCGGCAACCTCATGAACCTTCGGATGGCATACCGGGTTGCCGGCCAGCGGCCGGCACTACCGTCAAACCCCAGCTTCCGCCGCTTCCAACGTGTTCTGCATCAGCGTGGCCACGGTCATCGGGCCTACGCCACCCGGCACCGGGGTGATCCAGCTCGCCCGCTGCGCTGCGGCCTCAAACCCGACATCGCCCACCAACCGGCCGTCATCCAAGCGGTTGATGCCCACGTCGATCACCACCGCGCCCGGCTTCACCCACTCGCCCGGCACGATGTCCGGCCGGCCGACCGCCACCACCAGGATGTCGGCGTTGCGCACGGCCTGTTCCAGCACGTCCTTGGGGGTGAACTTGTGGCAGCTGGTCACGGTGCAGCCGGCAATCAGCAGCTCCAGGCCCATCGGCCGGCCGACGTGGTTACTGACGCCGACGATGGTGGCGTTGCGGCCGCGCACCGGTTGGTCGGTGTGGCCCAGCAGCGTGGTGATGCCACGCGGGGTGCACGGGCGCAGGCCGAACTCGCGCAGGGCCAGGTGGCCGACGTTTTCCGGATGGAAGCCGTCCACGTCCTTGCGCGGGTCGATGCGCTGGATCAGCCGGCGCGCATCCGGGATACCCGGCAGCGGCAGCTGGATCAGGATGCCGTTGATCTTCGGGTCGGCGTTGAGCTGGTCGATCAGGTCGAGCAGCTCGGCCTCGGTGGTGCCGGCCGGCAGGTCGTAGTCATAGGCTTCGATGCCGACCTTCTCGGCCGCACGGCGCTTGTTGCGCACGTACACGGTCGAAGCCGGGTCGCCCCCCACCAGCACCACGGCCAGGCCCGGGCGGCTGCCACCGGCGGCGACACGGGCGTCGACCCGCACCTTCAGGCTGTCGAGCAGGTCCTCGGCGATACGGCGGCCATCGAGGATGCGGGCAGGAAGCTGGGGGGCGGAGTCGGTCATCGGGTGCGGGCGTGGGGCGGCGGGGACGCTATTGTCCCCGATTCACGCCCCCTCGCCCACCGGCACGGACGGGGTCGGATCCCTTTGCCAAAGGCAAAGGGCTCTGACCCCATCGACCAAGCACGCACGTCGGTAGTGCCGGCCGCTGGCCGGCAACCTCATGAGCGCAGGAAGCACCGTGCAGTTGCCGGCCAGCGGCCGGCACTACCATGCTTCAGATCATTCCTCTTCTTCTTCCGGCACTTCATCCGCATTGAGCGTGCGTGCCTTGCGCTTGGGCGCGGTAAACGGCGTCGGCGTCGGCACACCCGGCAGCGCGCTGCCGAACACCATGTGCGCTCCGGCGCGCAGGCTGCCACCGGCCATTTCCAGTTCGAAGCGCTCGGCATCGCGCTCGCGGATCTGCTCGGCAATCTCGCGAGCGTCATCCTCGTCCGCGCCCAGCTCCACCAGTGCCGCCTGCCCGAACAGCAGTGCCGACTCGAACGTTTCGCGGATCTGGAAATCCACGCCAGCATGGATCAGCCGCAGCGAATGTTCGCGGTCGAACGAGCGCACCAGCAGCTTGGCTTGCGGGAACTGATGGGCCACCAGTTCGACGATGCGGTCGGCGTCCTCGGCATTGTTCACGCACACCGCAATCGCCCGCGCACTGCCCGCGCCAGAGGCATGCAGCACGTCCAAGCGGGTGCCGTCGCCGTAATAGATCTTGAAACCGAAGCGCTCGGCGTTGTGGATCATCTCCACATCGTTGTCGATGATGGTCACGTCCACGTCGCGGGCCAGCAGCGACTGGCTGGCCACCTGGCCGAAGCGGCCGAAGCCGATCAGCAACACGCTGCCGGACAGGCCATCGGCGGTATCCACGCCTTCCAGGCTGACGGTCGGCGTCGGCGCCACGCGCTTGTAGACCAGCACCACCAGCGGCGTCAGCGCCATCGACAGCACCACCACGGCGGTGAAGTTGGCATTGATGTCCAGGCTGATCACCCCGGCACTGGCTGCGGCCGAGAACAGCACGAAGGCGAACTCGCCGCCCTGCGCCATCAGCACGCCACGGTCCAGCGCCTGCGCGTGGTCACTGCCCATCAACCGCGCCACCACGTAGATGCACAACGCCTTGGCCGCCATCAGCGCCACTACCAGGCCGAGGATCATCGGCCAGTTGCCGGCCACTACGCCCAGGTCCAGCGCCATGCCCACGCTGAGGAAGAACAGGCCCAGCAGGATGCCGCGGAACGGTTCGATGTCTGCTTCGATCTGGTGGCGGAAGGTCGATTCGCTCAGCAGCACGCCGGCCAGGAACGCGCCCATCGCCATCGACAACCCGGACAGCTGCATCAGCAGCGCCGCGCCCAGCACCACCAGCAGCGCGGCAGCGGTCATCACTTCGCGCGCTTTCGATTCGGCCAGCACGCGGAACAGCGGATTGAGCAGGAAGCGGCCCACCAGCACCAGGCCGACGATGGCGCCCACGCCGATCGCCACCGACATCCAGCGCGAGCCCTCGCCATCGGCACTGCCGGCAGCCGGCGCCATCCACGCGACCAGCGCCAGCAACGGCACGATCAGCAGGTCTTCGAACAGCAGGATCGAGACGATCTTCTGCCCCGATGGCAGCGCGATGTCGCCGCGCTCGGCCAGCAGCTGCATCACCACTGCGGTGGAGGTGAGCACGAAACCGGTGGCGCCGATGAAAGCGATCTGCCACGGCAGCCCGAACAGCTTGGCGATGCTGGTCAGCACCAGCGCGCAGGTGACGATCTGCAGCGTGCCCAGCCCGAAGATTTCCTTGCGCAGGCTCCACAGGTGCGAGGGCCGCATTTCCAGGCCGATGACGAACAGGAACATGACCACGCCGAGTTCGGCGGTATGCAGGATCGCCTGCGGGTCGGAGAACCAGCCCAGCCCGAACGGGCCGATCGCCAGGCCGGCGGCGAAGTAGCCCAGCACCGAGCCCAGGCCGAGCCGACGGAACAGCGGCACCATTACCACCGCTGCGCCCAACAGGGCGACGACCTTGACCAGCTCGCTGGTCGCTGCTTCTACCGCCATGCGGTGGGTTCCCCGGAAATCGAAATCGGCCTCAACGATAGAGCAACACCGATGACGGCAATAGCACGTGTGTTGCGTTTTATTGTCTTGGAGATGGAACGATGGCGGGAGTGGCCCTGGGCATCATCCCGAAACCGTGCGCCCCCTCGGTGGGTGCCAACCCGATTCGGTAGGCGCCAACCTTGGTTGGCACAAGCGCCGACCAAGGTCGGCATCCACCAGGGCCCTGCCCCCTCCCTCACCCGCCCCGACAGAACGCGGCGTAATCGATATACCCCGGGAACGGCACGCCCGGCGCGCACACCGCGCACTGCGGGTCGGGGCCGATGCGGGTCTCGCGGAAGCGCATGCCCAGCGCGTCAAAGCGCAGCAGGCGGCCCACCAACGGTTCGCCGATGCCCAGCAGCAGCTTCAGCACCTCGGTGGCTTGCAGCACACCTGCCAGGCCAGGCAGCACGCCCAGCACGCCGGCCTCGGAACAGTTGGGCGCGAATTCCGGCGGCGGCGGCTCCGGGAACAGGCAGCGGTAGCACGGCGCCTCGCCGCGCTGGCGGCCGGCATCGAACACGCTCACCTGGCCATCGAAGCGCTCGATGGCGGCGTAGACCATCGGCGTGGCGTGCTTGATGCAGGCATCGTTGAGCAGGTAGCGCAACGGGAAGTTGTCCGAACCATCCAGCACCACGTCAACGTCCTGCAGCAGGCGGTCCACGTTCTCCGAGGTGACCCGCTCGGGCACGGCCTCGACCTCGATGGACGGGTTCAACGCCAGCAGCCGCTCACGTGCCGAATCAACCTTCAGCTGGCCGACGCTGGCCTCGGTATGCACGATCTGCCGGTGCAGGTTGCTGCGCTCGACACGGTCGTGGTCGGCAAAACGCAGGTGCCCTACCCCGGCGGCCGCCAGGTAGAAGCCGGCCGGCGCGCCCAGGCCGCCCGCGCCCAGCACCAGCACCCGCGCCTGCTGCAGGCGGCGCTGACCAGCCTCGCCCACCTGCGGCAGCAGCAGGTGGCGCGAATAGCGGTCATAGAAATCGCGGTCGGCGGCACTGCTCAGTGGCTGCACCAGCGGCAGCGCCTGCTCGCGCCAGGCCACGGTGCCGCCCGCAACGGAGCTCACGTTCGTGTAGCCCGCATCCAGCAGCGCCTGCGCTGCATCAGCCGAGCGCTTGCCGCTCTGGCAGATCAGCAGGATTTCCTGTTCCGGCACAGGCAGGTGCGCGGCGGGGTCGGCCAGAAGTTCATCCTTGGCCACGCCACGCGCGCCCTCGGCCATGCCGCCGGCCCGCTCATGCGCCTCGCGCACGTCGATCAGCACCGCACCATGGGCCACGCGCGCGCGCGCCCGCTCGGGGGAAAGCTCTGGAATGCTCATGGCGTCCATTGTAGAGCCGGGCCCCATGTTGACGGAGCCGACGGCGCGTAGGACCCTCTGGCCGGTGAAACCATCGATCAATCCCGTACAGACCGAGCACCTGGTGCTCCGGCCGTTCTCATGCGCCGACGGCCCCGAGGTCTTCGCCGGCATCACGCCAACGCTGACCCGCTTCATGGCATTCGATCCGCCGGACTCTTTTGCGGCATTCGAAAAGATCGGCCAGGAATGGCTGCGCCTGATCGAGGAAGGCGCGGAATACACGTTCGTGATCCGGCATCTGCAGGACGGACGCTTTGTGGGCATCGCCGCCGTGCACCGCGCTACCGAGGGCGAACCCGAGCTTGGCATCTGGATAAGCGAGCGCGAGCACGGACAGGGCTACGGCCGCGAGGCAGTGCGCGCCGTCGTGCACTGGTGCGCGGAACGGCTCGCTGCGGTCGCCTATCGCTACCCGGTGGCGGTGGACAACGTGGCCAGCCGGCGGATTGCCGAAGCACTGGGCGGCCAGGTGGTCGGCACCGAGCAGAGCGCGAAGTTTGCGTCGGTGGTCTATCGGATTCCGGTGCCGGGGCTGCCTGGCTGAGGTTGCCGGCCAGCGGCCGGCACTACCGCAAACGAGAAAGGCGGCCCTGCGGCCGCCTCTCGTGAATCACTTGCCCTTGACGTGCTTCATCAAGCGCCGCTTGGCCTTGACCTGCCGTTCGGTCAGCACGTTCTTCTTGCCTTCGTACGGGTTGGCACCCTCGCGGAAGATGAACTGCACCGGCGTTCCGATCAGCTTGAAGCGCTTGCGGAAGAAATTCTCCAGGTAGCGCTTGTACGACTCCTGCAGTTCCTTCAGGCGGGTGCCGTGCACGATGAAGGTCGGCGGGTTGGCGCCGGCCGGGTGCACGTAACGCAGCTTGGAGACGTGGCCGCGGATGGTCGGCGGCGGGTTGGTCTCGTAGGCCACTTCCAGCGCCTTGTTCACTTCGCTGGTGGTGAAGGTCTTGTTCGCCGATTCGTGCGCACGGTGCACCGCACGGAACAGCTCGCGCAGGCCCGAGCCATGCTTGGCCGAGATGCGCACCGATTCGGCCCACGGCACGAAGCCCAGGCGCAGCGACAGCATCGTTTCGGCCTGCTCACGCTGGTAGTCGGTCAGGCCGTCCCACTTGTTGATCGCGATCACCAGCGCGCGGCCGGCATCCAGCACGGCGCCGAGCACGGTGGCGTCCTGGTCTGTCACGCCTTCGGTGGCGTCGAGCATCAGCACGGCCACCTGGCACTGCTCGATCGACTGCATGGTCTTGACCACCGAGAACTTCTCGACGACCTCGTCCACGCGCGAACGGCGACGCAGGCCGGCGGTGTCGATCAGGCGGTACTCGCGGCCGTCGCGCTCCAGGTCCACCGAGATCGAATCGCGGGTGGTGCCCGGCACGTCCGAGGCGATCATGCGCTCTTCGCCGAGGATGCGGTTGACCAGGGTCGACTTGCCCACGTTGGGGCGGCCGACGAAGGCGATGCGCACGCGGTTCGGATCATTGTCCAGCTCTTCGCCGCTGCCCTCTTCCGGCAGGCGCTGGATGACCTCGTCAAGCAGGTCGTCCAGGCCCTGGCGGTGGGCAGCCGACACGGTCAGCATCTCGCTGAAGCCGTAACGGGCGAACTCCGAACGCACGGTGTCCTCGTCGGTGCCGTCGATCTTGTTGATCAGCAGCAGCGTCGGGCGCGACAGCTTGCGCAGCCAGGCCAGGATCTCATCGTCCATCGCCGAGGTGCCCTCGCGGGCATCGACGACAAACAGGATCAGGTCAGCTTCGCCAGCGGCAGCGCGGGCCTGGCGCGTGGTAGCACCAGCCAGGCCTTCTTCTTCCTCTGCGATGCCGCCGGTATCGACGACGAGGAAATGGTTGTCCTCGTCAAGCCGGCAGACGCCATAGTTGCGGTCCCGGGTGACGCCGGGCTGGTCATGGACCAGGGCGTCACGTGTACGGGTCAGTGCATTGAATATGGTCGACTTGCCGACATTCGGCCGTCCAACCAGGGCGACCAAAGGCAGCATCGCGATTACTCCGTATTAATTTGCCAACCGGAATGCGGTCAGCTTGCCATCAACGTTCTGCACCAGCAGCACTCCATCGACGACGATTGGCTGGGCCAGAAGCGCATCACCGCCGCTTTTCGCCCGCGCCGCCATCGCGCCATCGGAGGCCTGCAGCCAATGCAGGTATCCCTTGTAGTCACCGACCACCACGTAGTCGCCGTGCAGCGCCGGACCGGTCAGCGAGCGCCGGGCCAGTGCGGTCTGCGACCACATCGCCGCGCCGCTGGCCTTGTCCAGGCCGAACACGCCGCCCTTGTTGTCGGTAACGAAAACATTGCCCGAAGACACCGCCACACCGCCGGCACCGCCGTGGTCACGCGCCCACAGCGGGCGACCGGTCGGGCCTTCGATGGCCATGGTCTGGTTCTTGAAGCTGCTCACGAACAGCGTGTTGCCGTCGAGCACCGGGGCGCCATCGACGTCGGCCATGCGGTCCAGCTCGGTACGGCCTTCGCCGGTACCCACGTTCTGGTCCCACAGCGTGCGGCCGTCCTGCATGGCCAGCGCAGACACGCTGCCCTCGTCCTTGCCGATGAACAGCACGCCCGGACCGGCCACCACCGGCGCGTTGCCACGCACGGTCAGCGCCGGCAGCTCGCTGGGGTTGAACCACTTCTGGGTGCCGTTGCCGGCATCGAACGCGGTGACGCGACCGTCATTGCTGCGCACGAAGACCATGCCCTGGGCAATGGCCGGCGCGGCGATCACTTCGTTGGGCACGCGTGCGCGCCACTTCTCGCTGCCATCGTTGATGTCCAGCGCGATCACCTGGCCATCGAGGGTACCGATGACCACCAGGTTCTCGCCGACGCCCGGACCACCGGACAGCCGCAGCTTGGCCTTCTTCTTTTCCTTCTTCGGCTCCCAGGTCCAGACCTTCTTGCCGGTCTGCAGGTCGATGGCGTGCACGCCACCGGTGATCGCCGCGGCGAACACGTGGCCATTGGCCACTGCCGGGCCCTGGCGCACGCCGATGCGGCGCTCGCCCTTGCCCAGGTTGACCGACCAGGCCTTGTTGACCTTCAGGGTCGGCTCGAACTTCACCAGTTCCGCCGGTTCCTGTGCCTTCTTCGCTGCTGCGTCCTTGCCGGCGAACCAGCCCTTCATGGTGCTGCAACCGGACAGCGCCATACCAAGCAGGAGTACGGTGGCGACGCGCGTGATCATGACCTTCTGACTCATCAAACCGACTCCGCAGGGGCGGCGACGGTGCCGCCGGCGTCCATAACCTTGGTTTCCAGCAGTCGCCGCTGCGGCGCTGCCACGTCCAGCGTCTTCAGCGCCTTCTCATACTGTTCGCGGGCCGCGTCACGCTTGCCCTGCGCCATCAGCGCATCGCCATGGATTTCCAGGCTGCTGCTGTCGGTGGCGCTGCCCAGCAGCTTGATCGCTTCATCGCCCTTGCCGGTAGCCACCAGCAGGCGTGCCACGCGCTGGTCGACCACGCGCTGCAGGTCGCCTTCGACCTTCACCGCGCGCAGGGTGGCCAGCGCCTCTTCATTCTTGCCGGCATCGACCTGGGCCTTGGCCAGCTGCAGCGCAGCCAGGTCGCCGTAGATGCTGGACGGGCCAGCCTCCAGCGCCTTGACCGCCTTCGCCGCGTCATCGAGCTTGTTCTGCTGCAGACCCACCAGGGCCTTCTGGTACTCGACATTGGCCGAGGCCAGCTTGCCGCCCTGATCCTTCTGGTACCACTGCCAGCCGGCAATGGCACCGATGGCGATGACTACGCCACCGAGGATGCTGGCACCATTCTTCCGCAGCCAGCTGCGGACGCGTTCACTTTGTTCGTGCTCGTCGAGCAGGTCGTCGATCGCCATGCGTACTCTCGCCCCGCCCATCGGGAGGGACCATTGGGATTATCGAAGGTGGTGAAACCGCGCCTCAGTGTGAAACCGGGACAACGGAGCCTTCAGAGGATACCTGAAAGCGTGCCACGTTGGCTCGCTGATAGGGCGTCAGATCGACGATAGCGCCATTCTGCTGAACCTGGACCGCCGAGGCGTTGCCCAGGGTGACCCGGGCCACCTGGCCGGGGGTGAAGCTGCGGGTCTCGCCCGCCTTGATCAACGCCTTCTCGACGTTGCCGCCATCCGGACCGGCAATATCGACCCAGCTGTCGCCGCTGAACTGCATGTCCAGGTTGGCCGCAGCAGCCGGCGCAGCGCGTGGCACCGGGGCCAGCGAGGCAACGTAGGGGGTAGCAGTCGGCTTGGTGACAGGCGCGGCCGCCACTTCGGCGGGCGCCGCGGCGGCGGACCCGGGACCGGCCGGGGTAACCGGTACGGCGGCCGGGATCACATCCAGCGAGGCGGTGTTCGGCGAAGGTGCGGTGCCATCGAAGTGGCCCCGGGTGGCGAACCAGACCGGGACCGCCAGCACGGCGGTAATGCCGACATACAGCGCACGGCGGCCGAGATTCTCGGCGATCCGGCGCGCACGCGGGGTATGGGTGTGGCTGACCAGGGTCGGCGGAACCACCGGGCCAACCTGGGCCTGTTCCAGCAGTTCGCTGACGTCGACGCCGAGCAGGCGGGCATAGCTGCGCAGCTGGCCGCGCACGAACACCGGCGCGCCGAGCTTCTGCCACTGCTCCTGCTCGAGCGACCTCACCACTTGAACCGGCATGCGCAGGCGCTGGCCGACGTCTTCAAGGGTCAGTCCGGCGGCCTCGCGGGCCTGGCGCAGGCGGGTGCCGCAGCCGGCCACAGTCTCGAGATCGCTCACAGTCTGGTCATCAATCACAATGCATCAACCCTGGAGTTAGGAGCCCGCGTCCTGCGGAAATTCCTGTCGAATCCGCTGAAGATAGCGATCAGATGCTGCCTGATCACCCAGCCGCGCCTCGATTTGAGACGCAAGTTGTAACACGGAACGCGTGGCCGGTGCAGCCGCAATCCTACGTTCGGCGAAGGCGCGGGCCTCCATGAACTGGCCACGACGGAAGCTCAGCTGGGCCATCGCCTCCAGCGCGACCGGGTTGCCAGGCACTTGGGACAGGGCGGCACGCAGGTTGCGTTCGGCGCGATCAAGCTGCCCGGCATCCAACGCACAGCTGCCGCCGTTGGCCTGCGCCTCGGCCGGCGTGGTGTAGCTGCGCGCCTGCAGCGCACGATCGAACCAGGCCAGTGACTCGGCAGCCTGTCCGTTCTGGCACAGCCAGGCACCATAATTGTTGAGCACGTCCCCCCGCTGCGGCGCCAGTTCGGCGGCCCTGCGGAAACCTTCCCCGGCCTGTCGGGTGCGGCCACGCTGATCATCGATGCCGGCCAGCAGCACCAGTGCATCGGGGTCGGCAGGCGCCAGCTTGATCGCATCGCGCGTCTTGCGCTCGGCCGCATCGAGGTTGCCGCTCTGCATGTCGCGGGCGGCCAAGGCGAGCAGATCCGCGGCGCGGACCTGCCGGCGAACACCTTCAGGGTCGCGGACCGAATAGACCGTCGCCTGGCTGGGGCCCAGCTTGGCTTTGGGTTGCGACTTGCAAGCGGTGACCGAGAGGGCCAGCACGCCTGCAAGCAGTGCCAGCCAGAAGCGATCAGGCCGCGGCATCGCTCCCCTTCCCTGCCTGCAGTGTCTTGTTGAACTCAGCCTGGCGGCGCGTGCGATCCATCACCTGGCCCTTGAGCTGGCCACAGGCGGCGTCGATATCGTCGCCACGGGTGCGGCGCACCATGGTCAGCACGTTGCTGTCGAGCAGGATCTTCTGGAAGGCGCGGATATGCGCTTCTTCGGAACGCTCGTAGCGGGTACCCGGGAACGGGTTGAACGGGATCAGGTTGACCTTGCCCGAGTCCCTGGCCTGCACCGCGTTGTCGAACTGGTGCATCAGCCGCGCCAACTGGCGGGCGTGCTCGGGCTGGTCGTTGATGCCCTTCATCAGGGTGTATTCGAAGGTGACCGATTCGCGGCGCTTGTTGGCGCGCAGGTAGCGTGCGCACGAAGCCATCAGCTCGGCGATCGGGTACTTCTTGTTGAGCGGCACGAGGGTCTCGCGCAGCTCGTCGTTCGGCGCATGCAGCGACACCGCCAGCGACACGTCGCTTTCGGTGGACAGGCGGTCGATCTGCGGCACCAGGCCGGAGGTCGACAGGGTCACGCGCTTGTTGGCCAGGCCGTAGCCCAGATCGTCGCGCATCACGCTCATGGCACGCACGACGTTGTCGAAATTCATCAACGGCTCGCCCATGCCCATCATCACCACGTTGGTGAGGCGGCGCATCTGGTGCGGCACGTTGCCCAGGTGGCGCGCCGCGATCCACACCTGGCCGATGATCTCGGCGGTGGTCAGGTTGCGGTTGAAGCCCTGGGTGGCGGTGGAGCAGAACGTGCAGTTCAGGCCACAACCGACCTGCGAGGACACGCACAGCGTGCCGCGGGTCTTGTCGGGGATGTACACGGTCTCGATGGCATTCTTGCCATCCACGCCCATCGCCAGCAGCCACTTGTGGGTGCCGTCGGCGGAGGGCTTGTCGAAGATGATGTTCGGGACGAGGACCTCGGCATGCTCCTGCAGCTTGGCGCGCAGAACCTTGCCGAGGTCGGTCATCTCATCGAACTCGGTGACGTAGCGATGGTGGATCCACTTCATCACCTGATGGGCGCGGAACTTCTTCTCGCCGAGAACCTCGACGAAAAACTTCTCCAGGCCCGCGCGATCGAGGTCGAGCAGGTTCTGCTTGCCAGCCGTGGGTGCCGACTTCGGCAGCGGCTGGATGGCGATTTTCTGTACGACCTCGTTCACGGCATTACTCTCAGCGCGAGACGACTTCGGTGGCGGCGAAGAAGTACGCGATTTCAATCGCGGCATTCTCGACCGAGTCCGAGCCGTGGGCGGCATTGGCATCGATGGATTCGGCGAAGTCGGCGCGGATGGTGCCCGCAGCGGCTTCCTTCGGGTTGGTGGCGCCCAGCAGGTCGCGGTGGGCCAGGACGGCGTTCTCGCCTTCCAGGGCCTGGATCATCACCGGGCCGGAGATCATGAACTCCACCAGTGCGTTGAAGAACGGACGCTCGCGGTGCACGGCGTAGAAGCCTTCGGCTTCACGACGCGACAGCTGCTTGTACTTGGCGGCCACGACCTTCAGGCCGGCCTTTTCGAAGCGGGCGTAGATTTCGCCGATGACGTTCTTGGCAACGGCGTCCGGCTTGATGATCGAAAGGGTGCGCTCCAGCGCCATGGGATGTCTCCAATGGAATCGGGCCGCTGATGGCCCGAAGGGTAACAAAAAAAAAGCCGCGTCGAAACGCGGGCTTAGCCTGATAAACGTGCGCGGATTGTAAAAGATAACGCGGCAGGGTGGTAGTGCCGCCCGCTGGCCGGCATTGGCCGCAGGGGTCGGATCCCCGCAGGGGCTCTGACCCCATTACGGGGCCAGCACCGAGGTCCGAGCCCCAGGGGGGGATCCGACCCCAGCCACCACCCCATTCACCCACCTGAGCGGATTCTGACCAGCCCGAGCATTTTTGCTGCACTGCAAAATGCCATACGGTACCGTCTGGTTCTAGTATCAAACAATCGTTTGATTAAGGTCCGCCCGCCCGATGGCCAAGCCCGCCCACTTCTCGACCAAGGACCGGATCCTCGGCGCCGCCGAGGAGCTGTTCGCCCAGCACGGCTTTGCCGGCACCTCGCTGCGCCAAGTCACCAGCCAGGCAGACGTCAACATCGCTGCGGTCAACTACCACTTCGGCTCCAAGGAAAACCTGGTCAACGAGGTGTTCCGCCGCCGCATGGACGAGATGACCGGCGCCCGCCTGGCCCAGCTCGAGCGTGCCCGCAACGAACACCCCGGGCAACTGCGGCCGGTGCTCGCCGCCTTCGTCGAGCCGGCCCTGGCGCTGGCCCAGGACCGCCAGAACGGCGGTGCCTTCGTCCGCGTGATCGCCCGTGCCTACGCTGAAAAGAACGACAACCTGCGCAAGTTCCTGTCCGACCACTACGGCCACGTGCTGCGTGAGTTCGGCAAAGCGATCGCCACCTGCGTGCCCGGCCTGAGCAAGGAAGAGCTCTATTGGCGCCTGGATTTCCTCGCTGGCTCGCTGACCTATGCCATGGCCGATTTCGGGCTGATCAAGCGACCTGCCGGTGTCACCGAAACGGCGCATCGTGCCCATGCCGCCCATGAACTGATCCATTTCGCCGAGGCCGGATTCCGTGCCGCCGCCCGCAGCGGCAGCGCCCTGCCCGCCTCCATTGATTCCACCCAGTAACTGCTGACCAACAAAGGCCCTACACCATGTCCAATTCCCTGCTAGTCCGCCGCGCCGCCGTGCTGGGTGCCGGCGTCATGGGTGCCCAGATCGCCGCCCACCTCACCAATGCCGGCGTCGACACCGTGCTGTTCGACCTGCCTGCCAAGGAAGGTCCGGCCGATGGCATCGTGCTGAAGTCGATCGCCAACCTCGGCAAGCTGAGCCCGGCGCCGCTGGCCAGCAAGTCGCTGGCCGAAGCCATCACCCCGGCCAACTACGAGACCGGCCTGGAGCAGCTGAAGGACTGCGACCTGATCATCGAGGCGATCGCCGAGCGCATGGACTGGAAGCAGGACCTGTACAAGAAGATCGCCCCGTTCGTGGCCGACCACGCCGTGCTGGCCTCCAACACCTCGGGCCTGGGCATCAACAAGCTGGCCGACGTGCTGCCCGAACAGCTGCGCCACCGTTTCTGCGGCGTGCATTTCTTCAACCCGCCGCGCTACATGCACCTGGCCGAGCTGATCCCGGCCACCACTACCGACGCCAGCGTGCTGGAAGGCCTGGAAGCGTTCCTGGTCACCACCCTGGGCAAGGGCGTGGTGTACGCCAAGGACACCCCGAACTTCATCGGCAACCGCATCGGCGTGTTCTCGATCCTGTCCACCATCCACCACACCCAGGAATTCGGCCTCGGCTTCGACGAAGTGGACGGCCTGACCGGCCCGCTGGTCGGCCGCCCGAAGTCCGCCACCTACCGCACCTCCGACGTGGTCGGCCTGGACACCATGGCCCACGTCATCAAGACCATGGGCGATACCCTGCCCAACGACCCGTGGCATGAGTTCTTCAAGTCGCCGAAGTGGCTGGATGCGCTGATCGCCAAGGGCGCGCTGGGCCAGAAGACCGGCGCCGGCATCTTCCGCAAGGTCGGCAAGGACATCGTGGTGCTGGACCTGGAAAAGCAGGACTACCGTCCGGCTGACCGCGCCGCTGCGCCGGAAGTGGTCGAGATCCTGAAGATCAAGAACCCGGCCGAGAAGTTCGCCAAGCTGCGCGAGAGCCAACACCCGCAGGCGCAGTTCCTGTGGGCGACCTTCCGCGACCTGTTCCACTACAGCGCCTACCACCTGGCCGACATCGCCGAGACCGCGCGCGACGTCGACCTGGCCATCCGCTGGGGCTACGGCTGGTCGCTGGGCCCGTTCGAAACCTGGCAGGCCGCCGGCTGGAAGCAGGTCGCGCAGTGGATCGCCGATGACATCGTCGCTGGCAAGAGCATGAGCAACGCCCCGCTGCCGGATTGGGTATTTGACGGCCGTGACGGCGTGCATGCCGCCGAGGGCAGCTACAGCCCGTCGCGCAACGCCAAGCTGCCGCGTTCGTCGCTGCCGGTGTACCAGCGCCAGCGCTTCCCCGATCCGCTGCTGGGTGAGAAGTTCGCGCCGGGCGAGAGCGTGTTCGAGAATGACGGCCTGCGCATGTGGCACGACGGCGATGGCATCGCCGTGGTCAGCTTCAAGACCAAGATGAACACCGTGTCCGACCATGTGCTGGATGGCCTGCAGGAATGCGTCACCCGCGCCGAGAAGGACTTCCAGGGCCTGGTGATCTGGCAGCAGAAGGAGCCCTTCTCCGCCGGTGCCGACCTGGCTGGCGCCCTCGGCCTGCTGCAGGCCGGCAAGGTCGATCAGTTCGAAGCGATGGTGCACAACTTCCAGCGCACCAGCCAGCGCATCAAGTACTCGCTGGTGCCGGTGGTGGCTGCCGTGCGTGGCCTGGCCCTGGGTGGCGGTTGCGAGTTCCAGATGCACAGCGCCAAGACCGTGGCCTTCCTGGAAAGCTACATCGGTCTGGTCGAGGCCGGCGTCGGCCTGCTGCCAGCCGGTGGCGGCCTGAAGGAACTGGCGGTGCGCGCATCGCAGGCCGCCGGCCCGGGCGGTGACGTGTTCGCCGAACTGAAGAAGACCTTCGAGACCGTGGCGATGGCCAAGGTGTCCAACTCGGCGGTCAACGCCAAGGAACTGGGCCTGCTGCGCAGCACCGACAAGGTGGTGTTCAACAGCTACGAGGCCCTGTACATCGCCAAGGCCGAAGCACGCGCCCTGGCCGAAGCGGGCTACCGTCCGCCGCTGCCGGCACGCCGTATCCAGGTGGCCGGCGACGTCGGCATCGCCACCTTCAAGATGATGCTGGTCAACATGCTGGAAGGCCGCTTCATCAGCCCGTACGACTACGAGATCGCCGAGCGCATCGCCACCGTGCTGTGCGGCGGCAAGGTCGACCGCGGCACCCTGGTCGACGAAGAGTGGCTGCTGACCCTGGAGCGCAAGCACTTCGTCGAACTGGCCCAGCAGGAAAAGACCCAGGCCCGCATCGCGCACATGCTCAAGACCGGCAAGCCGCTGCGGAACTGACGGAAGACATCGGTAGTGCCGGCCGCTGGCCGGCAACCTCTTCCAACCCCTATTCAAGAGATCACTGCAATGACCAAGCAAATCCAGGACGCCTACATCGTCGCCGCCACCCGCACCCCGGTTGGCAAGGCGCCCAAGGGCATGTTCCGCAACACCCGCCCCGACGACATGCTCGCCCACGTGCTGCGCAGCGTCGTGGCGCAGGCGCCAGGCGTGGACGTCAACCGCATCGATGACGCGATCATCGGCTGCGCGATGCCCGAAGCCGAGCAGGGCATGAACGTAGCCCGCATCGGCGTGCTGCTGGCCGGCCTGCCGAACACCATTGCCGCGCAGACCGTGAACCGCTTCTGCTCCTCCGGCCTGCAGGCCGTGGCGCAGGCGGCCGACGCGATCCGCCTTGGCAACGCCGACCTGATGCTGGCCGGCGGCACCGAATCGATGTCGATGGTGCCGATGATGGGCAACAAGATCGCGATGGCCCCGAGCGTGTTCGACAACGACCACGTCGCCATCGCCTACGGCATGGGCATCACCGCCGAGAAGGTCGCTGAAGAGTGGAAGGTCTCGCGCGAAGAACAGGACGCGTTCGCCCTGGCCTCGCACCAGAAGGCCATGGCCGCCATCCAGAATGGTGACTTCAAGGACGAGATCAGCCCGTACGAGATCGTCTCGCACCAGCCCGATCTGGCCGACGGCAAGCGCATCATCACCCGCAACAAGGTGGCCGACACCGACGAAGGCCCGCGTCCGGATTCCTCCGCTGAAGGCCTGGCCAAGCTGCGCCCGGTGTTCCGCAACGGCCAGTTCGGCGGCACCGTCACTGCCGGCAACTCCTCGCAGATGAGCGATGGCGCCGGCGCAGTGCTGCTGGCGTCGGAACAGGCGATCAAGGATTACGGCCTGACCCCGCTGGCCCGCTTCGTCAGCTTCTCGGTGGCTGGTGTGCGCCCGGAAGTGATGGGCATCGGCCCGATCGCCGCGATTCCGAAGGCACTGAAGCAGGCCGGCCTGACCCAGGACCAGCTGGACTGGATCGAGCTCAACGAAGCATTCGCGGCACAGTCGCTGGCGGTGATCCGCGATTGCGGCCTGGACCCGAGCAAGGTCAATCCGCTGGGCGGCGCGATCGCGCTGGGCCATCCGCTGGGTGCGACCGGCGCGATCCGTACCGCGACCCTGCTGCACGGCCTGCGCCGTCGCCAGCAGAAGTACGGCATGGTGACGATGTGCATCGGCACCGGCATGGGTGCGGCGGGCATTTTCGAGGCGCTGTAGGGTTCAAGGCGTTGCCTCGTTGGGCTTCAAGGCGTGGGCCGGGTTGGCAGGGCTACCCGGGACACGCCGTGAACCCATCCATGGGGGCTCGATGGCGCCATCCATGGCGCCAACGGTCCCGGGCAGCCCTGCCAACCCGGCCCTTCCAGCCTCCCCGCGGCGGTGGGATAAGAAGAGGCAAGAGCAGTAGATCCACGCCATGCGTGGATGCTCCGAAAACGAAAAAAGGCAGCCATCGGCTGCCTTTTTCGTTTCTGCCCTGCTCTTGATTCCGCCCTTCCCGTCCGCGCCCGCAGGAAACCAAGCTGGGGGGATGGGTGGGCCTTTGCAGGACCGTTGGCGCCATGGATGGCGCCATCGAGCCCCCATGGACGGGTTTACAGCGTGTCCTGCGAAGGCCCACCCATCCCGCCCATCACGTATCAATCAAGGCGCCGCGAACGGAGCGCTTGAAAACCCTTACTCCGCCAGCATCGCCGCCAGCTTCTCGCGCGCCGGGCCGGCCAGCTTCGGGTTGTCCAGCGCGAAGCGGATCGTCGCCTCGACCAGCCCCAGGTGGGTGCCGCAGTCGAAACGGGTGCCCTCGAAACGATAGGCATCGACCTCGTCGGTCTTCAGCAGTTCGGCGATCGCATCGGTCAGCTGGATCTCGCCACCGGCACCGGTGCGGGTCTGCTCGAGCAGCTCGAAAATCTTCGGGCTCAACACGTAGCGCCCCACCACTGCCAGGTCACTCGGTGCGTCTTCCGGCTTGGGCTTCTCCACGATCTGCGAGATACGCCCCTTGCGGCCGTCGAACGCCTCGGTGGCGACGATGCCGTAACTGGCCGTCTTGTCGTGGGGCACGTCCTCCACGGCGATGACGCTGGCACCGCTGGCCTCGTTGAGGTCGGCCATCTGCTTCAGCGCACCCGCGCCGCGGTTCCAGATCAGATCGTCGGGCAGCAGCACGGCGAACGGCTCGTCACCGATGACCGCCTTGGCGCACAGCACCGCATGGCCCAGGCCCAGAGCCTCGGCCTGGGTGACGAAGATCGCGCGCACGCCTTCCGGCAGCACATGGCGGATCAATTCGAGCTGCTCGTGCTTGCCCGCGCGCTCGAGCTTCTGCTCCAGCTCGTAGGCCTTGTCGAAATAGTCGGCGACGGCGTGCTTGTAACGGTTGGTGATGAACACCAGGGTGTCACAGCCTGCTTCGATCGCCTCATCCACGGCGTACTGGATCAGCGGCCGATCGATGATCGGCAGCATCTCCTTCGGCACCGTCTTGGTCGCCGGAAGAAAACGCGTGCCCAGACCCGCTACCGGGAATACCGCCTTGCGAATGCGCTTGCTCATTGGTGCCTGTTGGCCTCACGTGCCGGAAAGGGCACAACCTTAGCGGATGAAATGTAAGCATCCTGTTCGATTGGCGAGAATTCCGGCATGGTCGCAAACAGGATTTCCTGGATCGTATCGATGTCGTACCGGGCAATGGCCTCGCGCAGCTTCGGCACGTTGCCCAGCACGATGTCCCGCGAGAACGAACGGACGCCGGCCTCGAGGATCTTCGGGTGCGCGGTCGGCCGGTAGTCCTCGTCGGAATAGAACAGCGTCTCGTGCAGCTTCTCGCCCTGGCGCAGGCCGGTATAGATGATCGGAATTTCCTTGTAGGGCTGCTTTCCCGCCAGGCGGATCATCTGCTCGGCCAACACCCGGATCGGCACGGGCTCGCCCATGTCCAGGGTGTAGATCGCGCCGTGCGACGCCGACGCGGCCGCCTGCAGGATCAGCTGGCACGCCTCGGGAATGGTCATGAAATAGCGGCTGACCTCCGGGTCTGTCACCGTGACCGGGCCGCCCTTGAGGATCTGCTCGCGGAACAGCGGCACCACGCTGCCGGCCGACGCCAGCACGTTGCCGAAACGCACGGTCACGAAACGGGTGTGCGTGGACTTCTGGTCCAGGCTCTGGCAGATCATCTCCGCATAGCGCTTGCTGGCGCCCAGCGCATTGACCGGGTCCACCGCCTTGTCGGTCGAGATGAATACAAAGTGCTCGACGTGGGCTTCCAGGCAGGCGCGGGCCACGTTCTCGGTAGCCAGGATGTTGTTGCGCACGGCTTCACGCAGCTGACGCTCCAGCACCGGCACGTGCTTGTAGGCAGCCGCATGGAAGGCGGTGTCGACCGGGTGCAGCGACAGCGCGTGGCGGATCACTGCAGGATCACCACAGTCACCGAGCACCGCTTCGATCTCGACATCAGGGAAGCTGCGGCGCAGCTCGCCCTCGATGGTCAACAGCAGCAGCTCACTGATCTCCAGCAGCACGATACGACCGGCGCCATGGCGCGCGCACTGGCGGCACAACTCGGACCCGATCGAGCCACCGGCACCGGTCACCATCACCGTGCGCCCGCCCAACCAGCCACGGATGAGGTTCCAGTCCGGCATGATCGGCTTGCGGCCGAGCAGATCTTCGATCGCCACTTCCTTCAGCTGCCCCGGCAGCGACTGCCCCTGCAGGATGTCGCTGAGCTTGGGCACCGTGCGGAACGGAATGCCGGTGCTCTCGCAGATGGCCACCACGCGCTGCATGCCGACGGCATCGAGCGAAGGCATGGCAATCACCAGCAGCTTGGCTGCGGTCTCGCGGGCCACTGCCGGTGCATCGTCCAGCGTGCCCAGGATTGGCAGGCTCTGCAGCTTGGCCCCTCGCAGGTGCGGCGCATCATCGAGCAGGCCGACCGGCTCGAAATTGCCGGACCGGCGCAGGTCGCGCACCAGGGTCTCGGCGGCCTGTCCGGCGCCGAGAATCAGCACCCGGCGCGCGCTCGAGTCGGACTGCAGCGACTGATAGTCCTTCCATGCCCGGTACAGCAGGCGTGGGGCGCCCAGCAGTGCCGACAGTGCGAACGGATAGATCACCAGCACCGACATCGGCACGCCGTTGAAGCGCTTCCAGGCCAGCACCAGAACAATGGCGATCAGGCCGATGAAGCTGGCCTTGAAGATGTTCAGCAGGTCGCTGACGCTGGCAAAACGCCACAGGCCGCGATAGAGGCCGATACGCCAGAACACCAGTCCCTGCAGCGCCAGTACCAGCGTGGTGTCCACGTTCCACAAGGGCAATGCAGGAGCGTCGGCCAGAATCGAGTAACGACCTGCGTGCAGCAGCTGCCAACAGGCCCATACCATGAACAAGTCGTGGCAGACGATGGCCGTACGCGGCATCAGGCCGAGGATTCTGTCCCGCCAGGGTGAAGACATAGATCGAGTAATTCCTTATCGGTGGCGCAATCCATTGCGCAGGAGGAGCCACAGCAGGGTCAGCGCGGCAAACCACGCGACCGCTACGACAGCCTCCCACCTCGGCTGCAAATTGGTGCAGATATTGAACACTGTAATACTGAACAGGCCCAAAACAAAGTACATCCCTGTCACCTGGGCATGGCTGGCTCCTGCCTGCACCGCGCGCTGGTAGACATGCTGGGTGTGGGGTTCCATCCAGCGTTGCCCGGAAAGCATGCGCGCCAACAGCGTGAAGCCCGCGTCCACAAGAAATGCAGACAACGGCAGCAACAACAGGATCCAGTTGATGTCGGTGTGCACTGCCGCGACGGCCAGCACCACCGCCACGGCATAGCCGAGGGCGCCACTACCGACATCACCCATGAAGATCCGCGCCTGCGGGAAATTGAATGGCAGAAAACCCAGGCAGGCCAAGCCGAGAACAACGGCCACCAGCGAATAGGGCCAGGGCAGCACTGTCGCAAAGCCGAGCGCAACGATGATGGCCTGGCTGCTGGCAATCCCGTTGATGCCATCCATGAAGTTCCAGATGTTGATCAGCGAGGCGGTGAAGAACAGCACCAGCAGGCTCAACAGCCAGCTACCCCCGTGCATCTTGACCAGCCCTGCCAGCAAGGCAGCGGCGAGGAAATGCACCAGCAAACGGCGCATGGCTGGCAGCGGCCGATGGTCATCCCACCAGCCGATGCCGGCAACCAGCAGCAGGCCAAGGCTGGCAACAGCCAGGCTGGGCGCGGCGTCCGGCCAGAAAAAAGCGGCCACGGCCGCGGCAACCAGCAGACTGATCACGATGGCGATGCCGCCACCGCGAGGGGTGGCGACACTATGGCTGCGGCGCTCGCCGGGCTGATCCAGCAGCTGCCTGCGCAGCGCATACACGCGCGCCGCCCAGGTCAATGCCGCGCTGAGCAGGGCCAGGCCCAGCAGCGCGGCCATCACAAGCCACGGCATGGTTCAGAGCACCGCGTAATTCAACAGCGGCTTGACCGTGCCCCACTCCTTGCAGCTGGGGCATTGCCAATGGTGGGTGCGGGCGCCGAACCCGCAGCGGGTGCAGCGGTAAGCGGGGTTACGCACCAGCAACTGATCGGTGATGTGCTTGAGGTCATGCAGGGTCGCGGTGGAATCTGCGCCCTCGGCCAGGGTGAGGTCGATCAGCGCCGATTCGCCACGCACCGACGGGCGATCCTTGAGCTGGCGGCCGAGGTAGGCGCGGGCAGGTGCAACACCCTCCTGCTCTTCCATCAGGCGGGTCAGCGCCAGCACCGGGGCGATGCCGCGGTAGTGCTCGGTCATCTCGGACAGGAACGCGCGCGCGCCGCCGAGGTCGCCGACCTTGCGGTAGTTTTCCATCAGCGCCGGCAGCACTTCCGGCAGGTACTCCGGATCGTTGCGGGCGGCACGCTCGAAGGCGCGCACGGCCGCCTCGGCGTTGCCTGCATCGGTTTCCAGGCGGCCCTCGATGATGCCGGCACGGACCGACATGGCATCAGCCTGGTAGGCGCGGGCAATGGCCGCCCTCGCCTCTTCCAGCTTGCCAGCGCCACGGAAGCGCTCGGCGAGCTCGCATTCAAACTGCCCGATCAGCTTGCCCATCGGCTCGCCGGTGACATCCTCGAAGCGGGTGGCGTTGTCGATCGCCTTTTCCCAGTCGCGCTCGGCCTGGTAGATGCCGATCAGGTGCTTGAGTGCCTGCGGTGCCCGCTGGTCCAGCTGTGCCAGTTCGGTGAACACGGTTTCGGCACGGTCCAGCAGGCCGGACTTCATGTAGTCCTCGCCCAGTGCCAGCAGGGCCTGCACGCGCTGCGCGTCGTTCAGGTCCTGGCGGTTGACCAGGCCCTGGTGCAGACGAATCGCGCGGTCCACTTCGCCACGGCGACGGAACAGATGGCCCAGCGCGACCTGGGTCTCGAAGGTTTCCTTGTCCAGCTCGGCGATGTGCAGGAACAGTTCAATGGCCTTGTCCGGCTGCTCGTTGAGCAGGTAGTTCAGGCCACGGAAATAGGTGCTGGACAGGTGGCTGACCTGGTTGTCACCGTGGCGTTGACCGCCGCGGCGTCCGATCACCCAGCCGGCCAGGGCCGCCAACGGCAGGCACAGGAAGAACCAGAACCACTCGGAAACGAATTCCATCGTCGATCAACGTCCATCAAAAGATTGGGAGGGGGCAACCGGCGCCGACGGTGCGGCCGCCGACTTGTTGGCTCGGCGCAGCTGGCTGTAGAGCGGAATGACCACGCTTACCAGCACCAGGCCAGCGCCGACCACGACACCAATCAGCAGGGCGGCGATCAGCGCCACACCGACGGACGTGTTCAACTGGGTAAACAGCAGGTTGATCGACATGGCCGTCATGTTGACCGCACCGATGATCAGACCAAGGATCAGAACCGCCAGCAGGACCAGCAGACGAAAAACTTTCATGCGACAGCTCCATTGGCAGGAGGCCGTAGCTTATCCGACTCGTGGTGGGATTCGCACGAAGTCGCGCGACGGATGGCTCAGGCCGGATCTGCGTCCAGCGGCAGCACACTACTGACCCGCTCGCGCAATTCCTTGCCTGGCTTGAAATGAGGGACATGCTTGCCCGGCAGGGCAACCGATTCGCCGGTCTTCGGGTTGCGCCCCAGGCGCGGCGGACGGTAGTGCAGCGAAAAACTGCCAAAGCCGCGGATCTCGATGCGATCGCCGGCCGACAGTGAGCCCCCCATCATTTCCAGCAATGACTTGACCGCCAGATCGACATCATCGGCCTTCAGGTGCGCCTGCCGGCGCGCAAGGATTTCGATCAGTTCGGATTTGGTCATTACCGGCTCACATCAGGGGCATCTCAGCCTGAAACGGCCCGGGCAGTGCCCGGGCCGTCCAGGAAACAACGAACAGCGTAAGGCCGATATTACTCGGACTTGTTACCGTTCAGCTGTGCACGCAGCAGCGCGCCCAGCTGGGTGGTGCCGCTGGAAGCCGAAGAGGACTGGTATTCCTCCAGCACTTCGCGCATTTCCGCGTCGTCCTTGGCCTTGATCGACAGCTGCAGGGTACGACCCTTGCGATCCATGCCCACGAACTTGGCTTCAACCTTGTCACCGACCTTCAGGTGCTGGGTCGCGTCGTCAACACGCTCGTTGGCGATGTCGCGAGCTGCAACATAGCCTTCGATGCCGTCGGACAGCTCGATGATCGCGCCCTTGGCGTCGACTTCCTTCACCACGCCTTCGACCTTGGAGCCCTTCGGATTGGTCGCCATGTACTGGCCGAACGGATCCTGCTCCAGCTGCTTGACGCCCAGCGAAATGCGCTCGCGCTCCGGATCGACGGCCAGGACCACTGCGTCCAGGTTGTCGCCCTTCTTGAAGTTGCGAACGATGTCTTCGCCAGTGGTCGCCCAGCTGATGTCGGACAGGTGAACCAGGCCGTCGATGCCGCCGTCCAGGCCGATGAAGATGCCGAAGTCGGTGATCGACTTGATCTGGCCCGACACCTTGTCACCCTTCTTGTGGGTGGCAGCGAAGGTTTCCCACGGATTGGCGGCAACCTGCTTCATGCCCAGCGAGATGCGGCGACGCTCCTCGTCGACGTCCAGGACCATGACTTCAACTTCGTCACCGACCTGCACAACCTTGGACGGGTTGACGTTCTTGTTGGTCCAATCCATCTCGGAAACGTGCACCAGACCTTCGACGCCCGGCTCGATTTCGACGAATGCGCCGTAATCGGTGACGTTGGAGACCTTGCCGAACACGCGGCTGTTGGCCGGGTAACGACGGGCGATGTTATCCCACGGATCTTCGCCCAGCTGCTTCAGGCCCAGCGAAACGCGGTTGCGCTCGCGGTCGAACTTCAGCACGCGCACGTCCAGCTCGTCGCCGACATTGACGACTTCGGACGGATGGCGCACGCGCTTCCATGCCATGTCGGTGATGTGCAGCAGGCCGTCGATGCCGCCCAGGTCCACGAATGCGCCGTAATCGGTCAGGTTCTTGACGACACCCTTCAGGATCGCGCCTTCCTGCAGCTTGTCCATCAGCTGCTCGCGCTCTTCCGAGTGCTCGCTTTCGACGACAGCGCGGCGCGAGACCACGACGTTGTTGCGCTTGCGGTCAAGCTTGATGAGCTTGAATTCCAGCTCCTTGCCTTCCAGGTAGGCCGGATCGCGCACGGGGCGCACATCGACCAGGGAACCCGGCAGGAAGGCGCGGACATCCTTGATGTCCACGGTGAAACCACCCTTGACCTTGCCGCTGATGCGGCCGGTGATGGTTTCGTTCTTTTCCAACGCTTCTTCCAGCTCGTCCCACACCATCGCGCGCTTGGCCTTCTCGCGCGACAGGACGGTTTCACCGAAGCCGTTCTCGATCGAGTCGAGGGCGACCTTGACGATGTCGCCTTCGGCAACATCGATTTCGCCAGCGTCGTTACGGAACTGTTCGATCGGCACGATGCCTTCCGACTTCAGCCCGGCGTTGATCACCACGACGTCGCCGCGGACTTCAACAACGGTACCGCTGACGATGGCGCCCGGCTTCAGCTTGGCCAGGTTGGCCTGGCTGGCTTCAAACAGTTCGGCAAATGATTCGGTCATTAGATTTACTCTGTTGGACACATGGGTCGGTTGGCTTCCCTTCAGGGAATGGCTACCGCCCGCCTGTTGGTCGACCCCGGAAATGCAGGTCGTGTGTGGAAGTAGGAAAACCGCCACGCATCATTGCGCGACGGAGCTTTTACAGCACTGCAGATGCGCGACCTCCACCGATGCTGCTGGCAGAGCTCCCGCGCGAACGGATCAGGCAGCCGGAACCGGAAGCAGATCCATCACTCTGGCAACGACATCTTCGATGCCGATGCCTGTGGTGTCGATGAGGACAGCATCGTCTGCCGGCTTCAGGGGCGCCACGGTACGCTGAGCATCACGGGCGTCGCGGGCCATGATCTCGCGCAGGAGGTCCTCAAAGTTAACAGAAACCCCCTTGTCTTTCAACTGCTTATGCCGGCGCTCGGCGCGCTCCTCGGCACTGGCGGTCAGGAAGACCTTGTAGGGGGCGTCCGGGAAGATCACCGTGCCCATGTCGCGGCCGTCGGCGACCAGACCCGGCTCCATCCTGAATGCGCGCTGGCGCTCCTTCAGGGCGGCCCGGACCTCGGGAATGGCGGCAATCGCCGACGCCAGCGCCCCAGTGGTCTCCAGCCGCAGCTCGTCGGTGGCATCGGTGCCATTGACCAGGACCCGCATGCCATCGCCCTGCTCGACGAACTGGACATGCGTATCAAAGGTGCAGCGCACCAGCGCGGAGGCATCGGAGGTGTCGATGTCGGCCCAGCTGGCCGCCACGCCGACCGCGCGGTACAGAGCGCCCGAATCCAGGTAGTGCCAGCCCAACCGGCGCGCCACGATGCGGCTGATGGTACCCTTGCCGGCCCCTGACGGGCCGTCGATGGTCAGGACGGGAACGAGTGGATTCATGGGGGTCCTTGCGCGTGTGAAGGGGGCATTCTAGCCCCTGCCGGACACCCCGTAACGGGCCTTTTGTGCAACCACTTGAAACCATGGGGAAAAGCCCGGTAGAATGGCGGGCTTGAACGAGCGTCCACTGCCGATTGTCTTTCGCATATCGCGGCCACGCTCCACCCGAACAACTACTGTTTACGCCGAGGTATGCCATGAAAGTTCTGTCCTCCCTGAAGTCGGCGAAGGCCCGTCACCGTGACTGCAAGGTCGTGCGTCGTCGTGGCAAGATCTTCGTCATCTGCAAGTCGAACCCGCGTTTCAAGGCGCGTCAGCGCTAAGCCCAACGGTCCTTGTGACCGCGGCTGGCCCCACGCGGGGCCGACCCGATGCAAAAAGCCGCCTTCGGGCGGTTTTTTGTTTATGCGGTTTTTTCCTGCCGTTTTTGCTGTAATCGCTGTTCTTGACCACTGGGGAGTAGATCGAGATGACGCGTTACCTGTGCACCCTGGCCGTACTGGCCACCCTGGCTGCCGCCACTCCGGCGATGGCCGATACCCTGCTTGTCGACCGCGCCCGCGAAAAGCCGGCCGGCGCGCTGCCCGTCCGCGGCCAGAGCATGCAGCAGGTGCAGTCGCAGTTCGGCGCGCCGGCAGAGCAGCTGCAGCCGCGCGGCGGGCAGAAACGGCAATGGCCGACCATCCACCGCTGGGTGTACCCGCAGTTCACCGTCTACTTCGAGAAGCAGAAGGTGATCGACGTGGTGGCAAACCAGGCGGATCCGAACGAAATCGGCCCCAAGCCGCCGATCCGTTGACCCCCATGCCCGCCACCGGCGGGCGCGTGTAGCGAGACCATGAACCAGACCCTTCGTTTTCCTGCCGAATGGGAAGCCCAGAGCGGCGTCCTGATTGCCTGGCCCACCGCCGACACCGACTGGGCCGACCGCCTGGGCCAGGTGGAAGAGACCTACATCGCCCTGGTTGCAGCGATCACCCGCTTCCAGCCGGTGCTGATCTGCGTGGCCGACGATGACGTGGAGACCTACGCCGAAATGCGGCTGCGCTCCAATCGCATCGACATGGACAAGGTCCACTTCACCACCGCCGCCTACGACGATACCTGGCTGCGTGATTCGGGCCCGATCACCCTGCGCCGTGCCGACGGCAGCTTCCAGCTGCTGGACTTCCGCTTCACCGGCTGGGGCGGCAAGTTCGACGCCACCCTGGATGACCAGCTGGTCGGCGCGCTCGACCAGGCCGGCGTGTTCAACGACGCGACGGTGCGCAGCATTCCGTTCGCGCTGGAGGGCGGCGGCATCGAGACCGATGGCGAAGGCACCCTGCTGACCACCTGGAAGTGCCTGCACGAGCGCCATCCCGACCGTGACCGCGACAGCCTGAGCGCCGACCTGGCCGACTGGCTGCAGCAGAAGCGCGTGCTGTGGCTGGATCATGGCTATCTGGAAGGCGACGACACCGACGCCCATATCGACACCCTCGCCCGCTTCGCCTCGGCCGACAGCATCGTCTACCAGGCCTGCGACGACGCCAGCGATTCGCACTACGCCGAGCTGCAGGCGATGGGCGCCGAGCTGGCCGCACTGCGCACGGCTGACGGAAAGCCGTACCGCCTGTTCCCGCTGCCGTGGGCACAGCCGGTGATCGATGAAGGCCGTCGCCTGGCTGCTTCGTATGCCAATTACCTGATCGTCAACGGCGCGGTGCTGATGCCGGCCTATGGCGACCCGGCCGATGACCTGGCCCGCGACGTGCTGGCACAGGCCCACCCGGGCCGCGAGATCGTGCAGGTGCCGTGCCGCTCGCTGATCTGGCAGAACGGCAGCCTGCACTGCATCACCATGCAGCTGCCGGCTGGGCTGTTGAAGGCATAAGCCACGCGGTAGCGCCGGGCCATGCCCGGCGAGCGCGGCGGCATCTGGAAAATCCGCCGGGCATGGCCCGGCGCTACCGGTTGCGTGCACCATTCAGCAGCCAACACGCTGTCGTGGCGCATCCGCGTTAACATGCGGGTTTTCCCCCGCAGGATCGCCCCGCATGAACTCGCGCAGCCCCCTTACCGTCGCCCTGATCCAGGAGCGCAACCACGGTGATGCCGCCGCCAACCTGGCGGTGATCGAAGCGCGTGTTGCCGACGCCGCGGCGCAGGGCGCGAAGCTGGTGCTGCTGCAGGAACTGCACAACGGTCCCTACTTCTGCCAGCACGAATCGGTCGATGAATTCGACCTGGCCGAGCCGATTCCGGGCCCGAGCACCGAGCGCCTGGGCGCGCTGGCCAAGAAGCATGGCGTGGTGCTGGTCGGCTCGCTGTTCGAGCGCCGCGCTGCCGGCCTGTACCACAACACCGCCGTGGTCTTCGAGAAGGACGGCACCTTGCTGGGCAAGTACCGCAAGATGCACATTCCCGATGACCCGGGCTTCTACGAGAAGTTCTACTTCACCCCGGGCGATATCGGCTTCAAGCCGATCGACACCTCGGTCGGCCGCCTCGGCGTGCTGGTGTGCTGGGACCAGTGGTACCCGGAAGCAGCGCGCCTGATGGCGTTGGCCGGTGCTGAGCTGCTGCTGTACCCCACCGCGATCGGCTGGGACCCGGATGATGTGCAGGAGGAAAAGACCCGCCAGCGCGATGCCTGGGTACTGAGCCACCGTGGCCATGCCGTAGCCAACGGCGTGCCGGTGCTCAGCTGCAACCGCGTCGGCCACGAGGCTTCGCCGCTGGGCGCCTCAGGCATCCAGTTCTGGGGCAACAGCCACGTGCTGGGCCCGCAGGGCGAGTTCCTGGCCGAAGCCGGCACCGACGCGACCATCCTGATGTGCGAGGTCGACCTGCAGCGCAGCGAACACGTGCGCCGCATCTGGCCGTTCCTGCGTGATCGTCGCATCGACGCCTACGGCGACCTGCTCAAGCGCTACATCGACTGACCCGGAGCCCGCGCATGGCCGTACTCATCCGTGATGCCGGCCCTGCCGACATCGCTGCGATCACCGCGATCTACGCGGTGGAAGTGACCGACTTCGTCAATACCTACGAGTACGAGATCCCCGACCAGGCCGAGATGCTGCGCCGCATGCGCGACATCATCGACCGCGGCTTCCCCTACCTGGTGGCCGAGGTCGACGGCCAGGTTGCCGGCTATGCGTATGCCAACACCTACCGCACGCGCATCGCCTACCAGTGGACCGTTGAGAACTCGGTCTACGTCGATGCCCGTTTCCAGGGCCGTGGCGTCGGCACCAGCCTGCTGCAGGCACTGATCGATGCGTGCACCGCGCGCGGCCATCGACAGATGGTGGCGGTGATCGGCGAGCCGACCAACACGGCCTCCATCAAGCTGCACGAACGCTTCGGTTTCCAGCTGGTGGGCGTGTTCCGTGGCCTCGGCCGCAAGCACGGCCGCTGGCTGGACACCGTACAGATGCAGCGCGCGCTCGGCGATGGCGCCGATTCCGCTCCTTCCAATGAATGATTCCATGACCGAAACCCTTCCCGAAACCGGCGATGATCTGTTCGCCGGCCAGCCCGTGCGCGTCGTCGAGCGCGATGGTGTGCGCTACACCCTGCTGGGCACTGCCCACGTCTCCCATGCCAGCGTCGAGGCGGTGGAGAAAGCCATCGACAGCGGACGATTCGATGCGGTGGCCGTCGAGCTGGACCCGCAGCGCCTGCAGGCGCTGAGCGACCCGGACACGCTGGCCAAACTGGACCTGGTGGAAGTGATCCGCAAGGGCCGCGTCGCGTTGTTCGCGGCCAACCTCGCGTTGTCGGCCTACCAGCGCCGACTGGCCGAACAGCTCGGCATCGAGCCGGGCGCGGAACTCAAGCGTGCGGTGGACCTGGCGCGCGAGCGCAACCTGCCGGTGCACCTGATCGACCGCGAAGTCGGCCTGACATTCCGCCGTGCTTCGCAGCGACTGGGCTTCTTCGGCAAGCTGAAGCTGGTCGCCGGGCTTGGCGCCGGCCTGTTCTCGTCCGAAGATGTCGGCGAAGACGAGATCGAGAAGCTGAAGCAGGGCGACATGCTGGAATCGAGCTTCGGCGAGTTCGCCAGCGAGAACCCGGCGTTGTACGAAACGATCATCGGCGAGCGCGACCGCTACATGGCCACGCGCCTGCGCGAAGCGCATGATCCGCAGCAGCGCGAAGTGCTGGCGGTGGTCGGCGCCGGCCATCTGGCCGGCCTGGCGCGTTACCTGGAAACCGATACCGAGGCGCCTGCGCCGTTGCGCGAGCAGCTGGAAGCGGTGCCGAAGAAGCGCAACATCCCGTGGTTCACCCTGGCGATCCTCGCCATCGTGGCCACCGGCATCGGTGTCGGCTTCTATCGTGGTGGACTGGGCGTGGGCACCGAACTGCTGGCGACCTGGGCGATGTATACCGGCGGCCTGGCTGGCCTGGGCTGCCTGGTGGCCGGCAGCCACCCGCTGAGCATCCTCACCGCGATCGTGGTGGCGCCGTTCAAGCCGTTCCGCCTGAGCATCCCCACCGGCGCATTCGCGGCACTGGTGGAAGCGCGCCTGCGCAAGCCGACCTACGAGGATTTCCTCAAGCTGCGTGACGATGCACAGTCGTTGAAGGGCTGGTACCGCAACCGTGTCACCCGCGTGGTGCTGACCTTCATGCTGACCAACCTGGGCAGCATGCTGGGCCTGTGGCTGACCGCGGGCAAGGTGTGGAGCAAGGTGGCGAGCTGATCGGATTCTGCAGAGCCGAGCATGGCTATACTCGCGGTTTAAGGAAGGAGCACGCCGATGGATGCATACGATGCGCTGATGCGCGATGGTTTCGTGGTGGTCCGCCAGGCCATCGCGCCCGCACTGGTGGAAGACATCAACGAGCGCATCGCGCGCTTCAAGCAGCGCAATCCCAAGTCGGTGTCGCGCAACCTTGACGATCACAAGCGCTTGTATCGAGTTGTCAACCTGCACCTGGTGGTGGATGCGATGACCCGCCTGCTCACCGACAACCCGGCCATCGACGTCTGTGACCGCTTCCTCGGCGAACCCACCACGCTCTACACCAGCCTTTACTACGAGCGCGGCTCGGAACAGTCGTTGCACCGCGATACACCGGTGTTCTGCACCTCCCCGGGTGAGCGTTACATGGGTGTGTGGACGGCACTGGACGCGGTTGATGACAGCAATGGCCCGCTGCGCGTCGTTCCGCGCAGCCATCTGTTACCGCCCATCGATGTGCAGGCACTGCGCCGCAAGGTCTTCGGCGACGGGCCGGTCAGCGCGATGTCGCCGGAAGGCTGGACGGCTTATCAGGACGCGGTAGCACGCCAGTGCGAGGAGGCAGGCCTGCAACCGCAGGCAGTCCACGTGCAGCCGGGTGACGTGATCGTCTGGCACCCGCAGCTGTTCCATGGTGGTGCCCCGCACCCGTCGGCCGGCACTCGCCGCAGCGTGGTCATGCACGTGACGCCGAAGTCGATGCCCGTGGGCCACATGGATGTCTTCTATGGCCAGACCCCTTCGGCAGAGAAGGCGCCTTGGCGCTACTACCGGCGTGGCCGGCGTGAGATCGCGCGATTCGGACAGGTCGATTTCGGCCACGAGTACACGCGTCGCACCTGGTTCCTTCGCAAGGCTTGACCCAGCCAGCGAACGAAAAAAAGGGGAGACCGCCCCACTACGACCGGTCTCCCCCCACCACAACACGTTTCCGCCCCTCCGGTCGAGCAAGCTCGACCACTACACCTACACCGGGGTTCCCGCCACGACCTCGCGGCCGCGAGCGCGCTGGATCAGCCGCACCACCGCATTGCGCAGGTCATCAAGCACCGCGTAGATCGTCGGCAGGAACAGCAGGCTGACCACGGTAGAGAACGCCAGGCCACCGGCAATCGCACGCGCCATCGGCGAGTACTCCGGCCCGTTGCCGAACATCTGTGTATCGGTCAGCGAGATCGGCACCATCGCCAGGATCGCCGTGCCCATGGTCATCATGATCGGGCGCAGACGCTCGCGTGAGCCCTCCACCAGCGCCTGGGTACGGCCCATCCCGCCCCGGCGCAGATTGTTGATGTGCTCGATCATCACGATGCCGTTGTTCACCACCACGCCCATCAGCACCAGGATGCCGATGAAGGACATGATCCCGAACGAGGTGCCGGTGATCCAGAACAGCCAGAACACGCCGAAGATCGAGAACAGCACGCCGCTCATGATCGCCGCCGGGAACAGCAGCGATTCGAACACTGCGGCCATCACCACGTAGATCATCACCAGCGCGATCAGCAGGTTGAACACCATCTGCTGCATCGCCTCGTTGTCATCGCCGTAGTCGCCGCCATCGAAGGTGAAGCCGTAGCCGGCCGGGAAGTTCATCGGCTTGAGCACTGCTTCCATGGCCTTGCGGCCGTCCGGTGCGGTGATCTTCTCGGCCAGGTTGGCCTTGATGGTCAACGTGGTCTGGCGGTTGGTGCGACCGATCTGGGTCGCCGAGGAACCCACATCGACACTGACCAGGCTCAACAGCGGTACGCTGCGGCCGTCGCCGGTGCGCACGCTGAAACCGGCCAGGTCTTCAGGGCTGCTCTGTTCGGCACCGGCGAAGCGCACCCATACCGGCACTTCGTTGTCGCCACGACGGAACTCGCGCATCGGCGCGCCACGCAGCGCCAGGCCGACGAAACTGGCAACCTGCTCGGCATTGAATCCGAAGGCCGCTGCGCGCTCGCGGTCGACGTGCACTTTCAGCTCACCGCCCTTCTCGCCGTTGTCGATGCGGACATCGCGCAGCTCGGCGCGCTGCGCCAGCAGCGGCAGCACTTCCTGGCCGATCTCCTGCAGCATCGCGCTGGAGTCGCCGACCAGCTGCACCTGCACGCCCTGGTTGCCGCCACCGCCACCATCCCCGCCCTGGTTGCCGACGAAGTAGTCGGTACGCGCGGATTTCGGCAGCCCTTTGCGCAGTTCTTCCTGCAGCGCCTTGATGTCCTTGGCGTACTTCTCGTCCAGGGTGACCACGGTCGAACTGCCTTCCTGTTCGCTGTACCAGGAATAGACCTGCTGCACGTGCAGGCGCTCGCGGTTCTGCTCGATCCAGCCTTCGACACGGGCCACTTCCTCGGACATCTGCCGGTAGGTGTAGGCGCCCTTCCACATGTAGCCGATGAAGATGTCCTTGCCACCATCGCCACCGAACATGTCGATCTTGGTCAGCTTCATCGGCACCAGGCTGACCAGCACCACCAGCAGGATGCCCAGCAGGCTCCAGCCGCGATGGCGCAGTGACCAGTCCAACAGCTGCGCGTAGCGGCGCTGCAGGCGCGCGATCACGCCGGTCTGCGAGTGCACCAGCTTCGGCGTGGCCATGCGTGCGGACAGCATCGGGATCAGGCTGACCGCCACCAGCCACGAGGCCAGCAGGGAGACCGAGATGGTGATCGCGATCTGCGCCATGAAGATGCTGATGTTGTTGGTTTCACCAAACAGGTTGGGCACGAACACGATGCAGTGGCACAAGGTGCCGGCGCTGAGCGCGATGGCAACGTTGCGGGTGCCGATGATCGAGGCCAGGCGTGGCTGGTCCGGCAGCCGCTCACGTTCCTGGTAGATGCTCTCGACCACCACCACTGCATTGTCGACCAGCATGCCCACGGCCAGCAGCAGACCCATCATGGTCAGGATGTTGAGCGTGACGCCGGCGAAATACATGAAGCCCAGGGTGATGGTGAAGCAGATCGGAATGGCCAGGGTCACCATCAACGTGGACGGCCAGTGGCGCAGGAAGAAGAACAGCACCGTCACCGACAGGATCAGGCCGACACCGCCGGCCTCGGCCAGCTCCAGCAGGGACGAGGTCACCGCCTTGCCCTGGTTGTCGATCACCTTGATCTGCACGTCGCGCATCGATGCCTGCGCGCGGATCGCTTCAACCTCGGCAAGCGCGCCGCGCGAGACGTCCACCAGGTTGGCGCTGCGTTCCTTGTAGATGTCCAGGCCGACGGCAGGATTGCCATCCAGACGGCGGCCATAGCTCATGCGCGCCGGCTTCAGCCGCACATCGGCAATGTCACCCAGGCGCAGTCCCTTGGCATTGATCACCAGGTCACGCATTTCCTGCAGATCGGTGATCTCGCCCACCGGCTGCACGCGCACGCGCTGGCCGTTGTCGTCGATCTGCCCGGCCGAGATCGAGAAGTTCAGCGTGCGCAGGCGATCGCTCAGCTCGTTGATGCTCAGGCCGTGGGCGTTCAGGCGGTTCGGATCGATCGCGATCTCCACTTCGTTCGGTGGCGCGCCGGTGATCTCGACCCGGGCCACGCCCGGAATCCGCTCGATACGCCGCTTGAATTCGCGGTCGAGCATGTCATAGGCGGTGGTCAGGTCGGTGGTACTGGCCAGGCGCACCTTCAGCACCGGCTGGTCGCTGCTGGACCACTTGAACACGTTGTAGCGCTGCACATCGTCAGGCAGGTCGCTGCGGATCGCGTCGATGCGCTCGCGCGCATCTGAAGCGGCGATGGCGATATCACGATCCCAGTCACTGAACTCAATGAAGATCGACGCAGCTTCGGAGGTCGCCGACGACCGCATGCGCTTGATGCCGGTCATCGTCGCCAGCGACTCCTCCACCGGCCGGATGATGGTCCGCTCGACTTCTTCCGGGGTGGAGCCGGTATAGGGAATCTGCACGAACAGGAACGGTGCGGAGATGTCCGGCAGCGCTTCCAGTGGCAGCCGGAACGAGGCGATCAGGCCGACCACCACCAGCGACACGAAACACATGATGGTGGTGACCGGGCGGCGGATGGAGAACTCGGCAATGCTCATGCCGGTTCCTCCGCACCCGACGCACTGCCCTCGGCACCGTGAAGGCCCTCACCGGCATGCTTGCGACCGCGTTCGCGGTAGTAGGCATCGCCGCGGCGGTCCATCAGGTCGTACACCACCGGGATCACCAGCAGGGTCAACAGGGTCGACACCAGCAGGCCACCGATCACGGTGATCGCCATCGGTGCGCGCACTTCGGCGCCCTCGCCCATCGCCACCGCCAGCGGCAGGAAGCCGAACAGCGTGCACAGGGTGGTCATGATGATCGGCCGCAGGCGCGAACGCGCACCTTCCACCAGTGCCTCGTGCTTGGCAACGCCGGCCTCGCGCAGCTGGTTGACCTTGTCGATCAGGATGATCGCGTTCTTGGTGACCAGGCCGACCAGCAGGATCAGGCCGATGAACACCACCACCGAAATCGGCTTGCCGGTCAGCATCAACGCCAGGATCGCGCCGACCAGCGCCAGCGGGATGGTGAACAGGATCACGAACGGATGCAGCAGCGATTCGAACTGCGAGGCCATCACCAGGTAGACCAGGAAGATCGCCAGGCCGAAGGCGAAGATCAGCGACTTCGCCGCCTGTGCCAGTTCCTCGCCCTGGCCGCCGATGTGCAGGCCCACGCCAGCGCCCAGCGGCTGTTCGGACACCATCTGCTGTACTTCGCGCATGGCCGCGCCCAGGTCGATGTCGCGCAGGTTGGCCGAGACCACGGCCACCCGGGTCTGGTCGGCACGATGGATCTCGCTGGGGCCGGTGGTGGCCACCACGTCGGCAACCGCATCCAGGGTGACCGGACGGGTGCTGCCCGGATTGACGATCAACCGGCGGATGCTCTCCACGCTGGCACGATCGGTTTCCTGCGCGCGCACCAGCACGTCGATCTTGCGGTCGCGGAAGCTGTAGCGGGTGGCGACATCGCCGCGCACCTTCTTCACCACCACATCGGCGATCTGCCGCGTGGTCAGGCCCAGTGCACCGGCTCGCTCCTGGTCGAAGCGGATCTGGATTTCCGGGAAGCCCTCTTCCACGGTGGATTTGACGTCGGCGTAGTGCGCGTTGCCGCGCAGCAGCGCCGCCAGGCGCTGGCCCGCCACTTCCAGGGTTGCCATGTCCTGCCCACGCAGTTCGATTTCCAGCGGCGTGGAGAAGCTGAACAACGCCGGCCGCGCGAAGTCCACCTGCGCACCCGGGTGCTGGCCCATGGTGTCGCGCAGGCGCTCGGTGATCTCCGCTTCGGTCTGCGGGTTGCCGCCGCCTTCCATCACGATGGTCAGCTTGCCGATGTTCTCGCCACTCTCGGTCGGGCTGGCATCCAGGCGGGTACCGCTGCCGCTGACACCGTACAGCGATGCCACGCCTTCGCCCTTGCCATGCGCCAACTGCAGCTCACGCACCAGCGCATCGGTCTGCTTCAGCGGCGTGCCGGCCGGCAGCTTGACCGTCATTTCAAAACGGTCCTGCGCCAGCTGCGGGATCAGGTCGGCGCCGAGCATCGGCACCAGCGCCATCGTGCCGACAAACGCTAGCGCAGCCAGGCCCAGCACCTTGCCAGGGTGGGCCAACGCACCCGGCAGCAGCCGCAGGTAGCCACGTTCGGCACCGGCGTACGGCTTCATGGCGATGTCGCTGGCCTTGCGCATCACCGGGCCGACCACTGCAGCCACGCCACGGCAGAGGCGCACCACCAGCCATGCCAGCGCGTAGAAACTCCAGCGCATCGTCGCCACCACACCACGACGGCCGAGTGCGACCGGCTTCTGCCAGCGGCTCTGCGGCTGCCACGGCTCGGCTGCGGCTTCTTCCGGGAAGGCCAGCGGCGGCCGACCCTTCAGCGAGCTCAGCATCGGAATCAGGGTCATCGACACCAGCAGCGAAATCGCGATGGCGATGGCCACGGTCAACGCCTGGTCGCGGAACAGCTGGCCGGCGATGCCGTCGACGAACACCAGCGGCAGGAACACCGCGATGGTGGTCAGGGTCGAGGCGACCACGGCCATGCTCACTTCACGGGTACCGGCGATCGCCGCCTGCAGGATGCCCAGGCCGCGTTCACGCGCCTTGGCGATGCTCTCCAGCACCACGATGGAGTCATCCACCACCAAGCCGGTGGCCAGTGCCAGGCCGCCCAGCGACATCACGTTCAAGCTCAGGCCAAGCTGGCCCATGAAGAAGAACGTGGCGATGATCGAGACCGGCAACGACAGGCTGATCACGAACGTGCTCCAGCCGTCGCGCAGGAACAGGAAGATGATCAGGATCGCCAGCAGGCCACCGATCACCGCGTCCTTCTTGACGTCGGCGATGGCGTGCTCGATGAAGCGCGACTGGTCTTCGATCGTGGTCAGTTCGGCATCGGCCGGGAACGTTGCCTTGATCTGCTCCAGACGCTTGCGCAGCGCTTCGGCGGTGGCCACGGTATTGGCGTCGCCTTCCTTGTAGATCGCCAGTTCGACCGATTCCTTGCCGCCCAGGCGGATGACCGCTTCGCGTTCCTTGTAGCCCTGGCGCACGGTGGCCACGTCCTTCAGGCGCACCGGCACGCCGTTGGCGACCACGCTGGAGGCGCCGCCAGAGGAAGCGCTCTGTGCAGCGGAGGCGGCGGCGACGGCTGCAGCCGAGCCCGTAGAGGCAGCGATGTTGAACATCTGCTGCAGCGCCGAGTCGGCCGCGCTGCCGTTGGCGGACTGGGTGGTGACCAGCAGGTTGCGGATTTCTTCCAGGTCGGCGAACTGGTTGACGGTGCGCACCAGGAAGCGCTGCGAGCCCTCCTCCAGGCGGCCGCCGGAAATGTTGATGTTCTCTTCCTTCAAGCGCTTGATGACGGTGTCGATCGGCAGGTTGAGCTGGGCCAGTTTCTGCTGGTCGATGTCGACCTGGATCTCGTCTTCCAGGCCACCGCCAACCTTCACCGCCGCCACGCCGGTAACCGGCTCCAGCTTCTTCTTCAGGTCTTCGTCGGCATAGCGACGCAGGCCGGTCAGTTCACGGATCGCTTCTTCGTCGGTCGCAGGCGCGGCCTTGGTCGACAGCACCAGGCGCATGATCGGCTCGGTGGACGGATTGAAGCGCAGCAGCACCGGCGCCTTGGCTTCCAGGGGCAGGTTCAGCGCTTCCATCTTGTCGCGCACTTCCAGGCTGGCCTGGTCCATGTTGGTGCCCCAGGCGAACTCGAGCACCACATCACTCTGGCCGGTACGCGAGACCGACTTCAGCTTGCGCAGGTTCTTGACCACGCCCACGGCTTCTTCGACCGGCTGGGTGATCAGGGTTTCCATTTCCGTCGGCGCCGCACCGGTGTACTCGGTGCGCACGGTCAGCGTCGGATAGCTCAGGTCGGGCAGCAGGTTGACCTTGAGGTTGCCCAGTGCGATCAGGCCGAACAGCAACAGGGTGACCGTGCACATGGCGATGGTGACGCGGCGGCGGGTGGCGAACTCCACCAGGCCGCCACGCATGCCTGCGGCGGCGCCATCGCTCCCGGGCGAGGCACCGTGATCGTGGCCGGGCGCGGTCATTGCGTGCTCCCGGCCTTCTCTGCCGGCTTGGCCGAGGCGGTTACGGTCTTCGCCTTGGCCTTCGGATCGGCGATCACCTGCACCGCGGTGCCGTCGCGCAGGGCGACCTTGCCGGCGGTGACGATCTGGTCACCCGCCGCCAGTCCCTCACGGATTTCCACCCACGGCCCTTCGGCGTAGCCAAGCTTCACCGGCACCCGCGCGACCTTGCCCTCGCGCACGCGGAACACTGCCGGCTCACCATCGTCCAGCAGTGCCAGGCGCGGCACCACCAGTGCATCGGCACGCTGGTCGTAGTCGATGCGGATACGGCCGAACATGCCCGGCTGCAGCGACTGCGCGGCACCGTCGAAAGCACTGACCACACGGAAGGTACCGCTGCCCGAATCCACTACCGGTGCGATGCGGTCGACGACGCCAGTGAAGGTCTGGCCCGGCAGCGCATCGGCCGACAGCGTGACCGGCTGGCCCGCACGCAAGGTCGCCAGCTCGCGCTCGGGCACGTTGAGGGTGGCTTCCAGCCGCGAGTTGTCGACGATGCGGAAGATCGGCGTGTTGATCTGCACGAAGTTGCCGGTCTTGATCGATCGCGAGGCGATCACGCCGGAAATCGGTGCGACCACGGTGGTGTAGGACAGTTCCAGCGTGGCCAGGCGGTACTGCGCGCGCACGTTTTCCAGGTCGTAGCGCAGCTGGTCGACATCGGCAGCGCTGACCATCTGCTGGCCGACCAGCTTCTGTGCGCGCTGGTAGTTGTTCTCCAGCTTGCGCATCTGCGCCTCGCTCTGGGCAACGGCCAGGCGTGCGCGGTCCGGATCCAGCCGCACCAGAGGCTGCCCGGCGCTGACCCGCTGCCCTTCCTCGACCAGTACCGCCAGCGCGACGCCCGAGGTCTTGGCGACCACCTGCGATTCGGCGCGCGGCTCCAGCGCCGCCGTTCCGGTGTAGCTGGCGGCCACCGCGCGGTGGCTGGCCACGGCCACTTCCACCGGCACCGCGTCGACCTTCTTCTCGTCCTTGGTCTCGGCCGCCTTGGCCTCGTTGTTGGGCCCAGCGGCGCAACCGCTCAGCAGCAGGGAGGTGGAGAGCAGCAGCGCGGCAGCGCAGAGTCCGCTGCGGGGGCCGGGCAGGAAGGTTTGGTGCGACATCGTCAGATCCCTGGAGGATGCGTGGGCAGGTGTGGTAGCAAAGTAATGCACCACTTCACGGCAACACCATATCCCAAAGGTCATGGTGTCTTCACGCCGCCGGTCGGGCCGACCCCATTTCAGCTAGATGAAACCTGAGGCTATACTCGGGTCGTTCCGTACCCCACGCCGGAACGACCAGACCCGAATCCCCGGAAAAGACACCATGCGCCCGCAGCCGCTCGCCGCTTGTCTCGCTCTGGCCGTCCTCCTGCCCCTCGGGGCCGCCGCACAGCCCGCACCTGCTCCTGCAGCACCACCCGCCCCGGCACCGGCTCCGGCCCCTGTGCCGGCGGCTGCCACGCCCACCGGCAGTTTCGACAATGGCCGTGTGCTGGCCTACACCTGCCAGGGTTGCCACGGCATCACCGGTTACAAGAACGCCTACCCCAGTTACCGGGTACCGAAGATCGGTGGCCAGACCCAGCAGTACCTGACCCAGGCCCTGACCGAGTACCGCCAGGGCAAGCGCCGGCATCCGACGATGCAGGCGCAGTCGATGAGTTTCAGCGAACAGGAGATCGCCGATCTCGCTGTTTACCTGTCCACCGTCAAGTAAGGCCCGCCCATGTCGAAAGCCGCGCATCCACTGCGTCACGCCATCGCCCTGTCCGTCGCCCTGCTGCTGGCGGCCTGCTCGCAGTCACAGGTGGAGAACAGCGAGAAATCCGCCGGCGATCCCGGCCATGCCAGCGGCGAGCACGGATCGTCTTCCTCCGCGGGCCTGCCTGCCGGGCGTGAAGCCGCCGGCGAGGCCCGCGCCAAGGTCAAGAGCAAGGCCACCAGCCAGAGCTGCATCGATTGCCACGGTGCCGACGGCAATGCGCCGATCGATCCGACCTATCCGAAGCTGGGTGGGCAATATGGCGATTACCTGGCGCATGCGCTGCAGGCCTACCGTGCCGGTGATCGCCAGCATGCGCTGATGACACCGCAGGCGAAGGACCTGAGCGATCAGGACATTGCCGATCTGGCCGCGTATTTCGGCAGCCGACCGAGCCAGCTGCGGGATCTGCACGGGGTCAAATGACCGCCGGCCCGCCCCAGTGGGTGCGGACCGTTGGCCGGTGGGTGCGCACCGTTGGTTGGTGGGTGCGGACCGTTGGTTGGTGGGTGCGGACCGTTGGTTGGTGGGTGCGGACCGTTGGTCCGCACGTATCCGGATATCCACGCATGGCGTGGATCTACTGAATCCGGCCGGCGCTCAGCCTTCCAGTTCTTCCCAGCGTGCGTACGCGGCATCCAGTTCGGCCTGCACCTTGGCCAGCTGCTGGGTGTGCGCGGTCACTTCGGCGCTGCTGCGCGTGTAGAACGACGGATCGTTCATTGCCGAGGTAAGCCCTTCGACATCGCCTTCCAGCTTTTCGATGGTCTTCGGCAGCTGTTCCAGCTCACGCGCTTCCTTGTAGGCGAGCTTGCGCTTGGGCGCTGCCGGTTCCGCAGCAGCCGCCGGGGCAGCGACCACCGGCTTGGCGGCAGCAACCACCGCAGGCGCAGCGGCCACGCTGGCCGCGTAACGCTGCCAGTCGCTGTAGCCGCCCACGTACTCGCCGATCACGCCATCGCCTTCCATCACCAGCGTGGAGGTCACCACGTTGTCGATGAAGTCACGATCATGGCTGACCAGCAGCAACGTGCCGTTGTATTCGCCCAGCAGCTCTTCCAGCAGCTCCAGGGTTTCCACGTCCAGATCGTTGGTCGGTTCGTCCATCACCAGCAGGTTGGACGGCTGCGCGAACAGCTTGGCCAGCAGCAGGCGGTTGCGCTCGCCACCGGACAGGCGGGTGATCGGCGCGCGCGCGCGCTCAGGGGTGAACATGAAGTCCTGCAGGTAGGCGTGCACGTGCTTGCGCTTGCCGTTGAACTCGAGGAAATCGCGGCCTTCGGCCACGTTCTCGATCGCGCTCCAGTCTTCGCGCAGCACTGCACGGTACTGGTCGAAGTACGCAACCTGCAGGTTGGTGCCGGCGTTGACCTCACCCTGCTGCGGCTGCAGTTCGCCCAGCAGCAGCTTCAACAGTGTGGTCTTGCCACTGCCGTTGGGGCCGATCAGGCCGATGCGGTCACCACGCAGGATGGTGGTGGAGAAATCGCGGACCATCGTGCGATCGCCGAAGGCGAACGAAATGTCCTTGATGTCGATGACCTTCTTGCCCGAGCTCACGCCCTGGGCCGCTTCCATCTTGACGTTGCCGCTGAGGTCGCGGCGCGCGGAACGCTCGTTGCGCATCGCCTTCAAGCGGCGTACGCGGCCTTCGTCGCGGGTGCGGCGTGCCTTGATGCCCTGGCGGATCCACACTTCTTCCTGCGCCAGCAGCTTGTCGAACCGTGCGTTTTCCTGGGCCTGCGCGTTGAGGCGTTCTTCGCGACGGCGCTCGTAGTTGGCCCAGTCGCCCGGCCAGCTGGTGACCTGGCCGCGGTCGATCTCGACGATGCGGGTGGCCAGTGCTCGAAGGAAGCGGCGGTCATGGGTGACGAACACCACGCTGCCGTTCCAGTTCTTGAGGAACATTTCGAGCCAGTCGATGGCTTCGATGTCGAGGTGGTTGGTCGGTTCGTCCAGCAGCAGCAGGTCGGGGCTGGAGACCAGCGCGCGGCCGAGCAGCACGCGGCGCTTCATGCCGCCGGACAGGCGCGCAAACTCCGCGTCGCCATCGAGGTCGAGCTTGGTCAGGGTCTCGCTGACGCGCTGGTCCAGGCCCCAGCCGTTGGCGGCATCGATCTTGGCCTGGACGTTGCCCAGCGCTTCGCCATCGAACACGTCGGCGTGGCTGAGGTGATGGAATTCGGCGAGCCATTGGCCCAGTTCGCCCAGGCCGTCGGCGACGACGTCGAACACGCTGCCAGCGGCGCCATGCGGCACCTCCTGCTCCAGGCGAGTCACGCGCACGCCCTGCTGCACGCGCACTTCACCGTCATCGGGCTTGTGGTCGCCGGACAGCAGCTTGAGCAGGGTCGATTTGCCGGCGCCGTTGCGGCCGATCAGGGCGATACGCTCGCCCGGCTCGATCGACAGTTCGGCTTTTTCCAGCAACAGCGGGCCGCCGACGCTGAAGTCGACGTTTTGCAGAGTAATCAGAGGCATCCGGCCATTGTAGCGGGTTGCGGGGCCTGGCCGGGCGGCGCCCGGCACCCGCAGAGGCCACGGCCGCAGCAACAGCAACAGCCAACCCCGACTTGCTGGAGGGATGGCGGGGTGGTGTGGGGCTTCAGGACACGCCGTAAACCCTTCCATGGGGGCTCGATGGCGCCATCCATGGCGCCAACGGTCCTGCAGCCCCACACCACCCCGCCTTCGACAGATCTCCGCTGCTGTTGGTAGGTGTCGACCTTGGTCGACACGTAGATCCACGCCATGCGTGGATGATCGCCGCAGGATCTTCCAAGGAATGCAATCGACTGGATACCTGCGGATTACCCCACTTCCCCCAACAACGCCTGCAAACCCGGCAACCACTGCTTGCCGGGGTGGCGTACCAGCCAGAGGGTGCGCTGCAGGATAGGAAGCGGGGTCTCGAGCACGCGCAGGCGGCCGAGGGCCAAGGGTTCTTCCAGGGCGTGGCGCGAGAGGCAGGCCAGGCCGAGGCCGGCGATGGCGGCTTGCTTGATGGCTTCGGTATTGCCCAGCTGCAGGGTCTGGGCGAAGCCGCGCAGATGCGGCAGCAATGCCTGTTCGACAGCCTCGCGGGTGCCTGAGCCGGGTTCGCGCAGCAGCCAGCGCGCTGCGCGCAGTTCATCCAGGGACCAGCGCGGGGGCGCATCCGCAGCCGCCACGATCACTAGCGGGTCCTGCTGCCACGCGGTCACCTGCAGCCCGCGTTCGTGGCACGGGCCTTCGATCAGTCCTGCATCCACGTCCAGCCGTTGAACGGCCGCCACCACGCCTGCGCTGTTGTCGATGCGCAGATCGACCTCGGCCTGCGGCGCCTGTCGCAGCAGCTCGGCGATACGCGGCGGCAGCAGGTAGTTGCCGATGGTGGTGCTGGCCGCCAACACCAGCCGCAGCGGCGCGCCTTGGGACGGGTCACCGCCCGCCGCCAATTGCCGCTCCAGATCGGCGGCATTGACCAACAGCGCGCGCGCCGGCTCCAGCAAGGCCCGGCCGTGGCCGTTCAGCGCCAGGCGACGGCCGATGCGGTCGAACAGCGGCGTGCCGAAGTGCGCTTCCAGCTCCTGCAGGGCGGCGCTGCTGGCGGACTGGGAAAGCGCGATGGCCTGGCCTGCGGCGGTGGTGCTGCCCTGGTCGGCGACGGCAACGAAGACCTGCAGCTGGCGGAGCGTCAGGCGCATGTCCGTTACCTGTGTTATGGGTAGGTTTCACCGATATTATTCGTTTTACGGGTCAATCGCATGGATGCAGGCTGTACGCCTCTCTCCCGCATCCCACCCGCCATGAACGCGCCTGCCCTGTCCCCCTGGTCCCTGCCCGCCCTGCGCCAGCGCTGGCAACTGCGCCTGCCCGGCCTGCTGCTGGTCGGCCTGGTGGCGGCGGCGTCGCTGTACCTGGCCGAGCTGCCCTGGCTGCAGGCGCATGGCCTGAGTGCGCTGACCGTCGCCATCGTCGCCGGCATCGTGGTCGGCAACACCTTGTACCCGCGACTGGCCCCCGCCAGCGCGGCGGGCGTGGGCTTCTCCAAGCACTGGCTGCTGCGTGCGGGCATCGTGCTGTACGGCCTGCGGCTGACCTTCCAGGACATCGGCCACGTCGGCGTCGCCGGCGTGCTGATGGACGTGCTGGTGGTGGCGAGCACCTTCGGCCTGGCGTGCTGGCTGGGTGTACGGGTGTTCAGGATGGAGCGCGAGGCCGCCATGCTGATCGGTGCCGGCAGCGCGATCTGCGGTGCAGCGGCGGTGATGGCCGCAGAGCCGGTGGTGCGCGGCCGCGCTGCGCAGGTGACGGTGGCGGTATCGACGGTGGTGGTGTTCGGCACGCTGGCCATGTTCCTGTACCCGGCGCTGTATGCGCTGGTGCAGTCGCACGGCTGGCTGGCAATGGACGCGCGGCAGTACGGCCTGTTCACCGGCGCCACCGTGCATGAAGTGGCACAGGTGGTGGCTGCCGGACGTGCGGTGGGCGAGTCAGCCGCCGATACCGCGGTCATCACCAAGATGGTGCGGGTGATGCTTCTGGCACCGTTCCTGATCGCACTGTCGCTGTGGCTGGCCCGTGGTGGCAAGGCGGCGGCGGACGGTGGCAAGGCCCGGATCGTGGTGCCGTGGTTCGCGTTCGGTTTCGTGGCGGTTGCCGGGCTCAACTCGCTGCATCTGCTGCCGGTGGGTGTGCAGGCCGGGCTGGTGCAGCTGGATACCGTGCTGCTGGCCATGGCGATGGCCGCGCTGGGCCTGACCACCCATGTGTCTGCGCTGCGCCAGGCCGGGTTGAAGCCGCTGCTGCTGGCATCGATCCTGTTCGCCTGGTTGCTGCTGGGTGGCCTGGCGATCCACCAGGGTGTGCTGGCGGTGCTGGGCTGAGGGCAACGTGGATCGTTAGACTTGAGGCATGCCAGTCTCCCCCGCCCTGCTGCAGATCCCGCTGCGCCTGCTGGATGATCGATATGGGCGGGGCAATGTCGATGAAGCCGAAGACACGCTGGTCGAGATCGTTCAGGCGGTGATGGGCGTGCAGGCAACCTTTTCGTTCGACGTCGACACGCGGCACGCCAACCCGTGGTTCCACCAGCTGCTGCTGGAGCCCCGGGTCGCTGGAAAACCGGCCACCCCGGAGCAGTTGCAGGCGATGGCTGCGCGGCTGGTGGTCATCGGGCTGGGTTGAGGGAACGTTCGGCCAAGGTGCCGACCAAGGTCGCCCGCTACCGGGCGCCCCCACAATCGTGAACGACGGCGGGACCGGGCGCGCGCGCAGGTACAATGCGCCATGACTGATTTCTCGACCCTGCCGCTGAGCCCGGCCCTGCAGCCCGGCCTGGATGCCCTCGGCTACACCACCCTCACGCCGATCCAGGCGCAGAGCCTGCCCGCCATCCTTGATGGCCGCGATGTGATCGCCCAGGCCCCGACCGGCAGCGGCAAGACCGCCGCCTTCGGTCTTGGCCTGCTGCAATCCATCGACCCCAGCCTGATCCGCGTACAGGCGCTGGTGCTGTGCCCCACCCGCGAGCTGGCCGACCAGGTGGCCAAGCAGATCCGCAAGCTGGCCACCGGCATCCCCAACCTGAAGCTGCTGCTGCTGACCGGCGGCACGCCGCTGGGCCCGCAGCTGGCGTCGCTGGAAAGCCACGACCCGCACGTGGTGGTCGGCACGCCCGGCCGCGTGCAGGAACTGGCGCGCAAGCGCGCACTGAATCTGGGCGCCGTGCGCACCCTGGTGCTGGATGAAGCCGACCGCATGCTCGATATGGGCTTCGAGGAACCGATCCGTGAGATCGCCGGCCGTACCCACCGCGATCGCCAGAGCCTGCTGTTCTCGGCAACCTTCCCCGACACCATCCGCGCCATGGCCCGCGACCTGCTGCGCGATGCCGTGGAAGTGACTGTGGAAGGCGCCGACCAGGCCCCGGCCATCCGCCACCTGTTCTGCGAAGTCGAACCGGCACACCGGCAGAAGGCACTGGCCGGCCTGCTGCTGAAGTACACGCCCGAATCGGCCGTGGTGTTCTGCAACACCCGCAAGGACGTGGACGAAGTGGCCAACTCGCTGCAGCAGTTCGGCTTCTCCGCGCTCGCCCTGCATGGCGACATGGAACAGCGCGACCGCGAGGAAGTGCTGCTGCGCCTGGCCAACCGCAGCTGCAACGTGCTGGTTGCCAGCGACGTTGCCGCACGCGGGCTGGATGTGGAAGAACTGGCTGCGGTGATCAACTACGAGCTGCCGACCGACGTCGAGAGCTACCAGCACCGTGTCGGCCGTACCGGTCGTGCCGGCGCCAGTGGCTTGGCGATCAGTCTGGTGGCGGGCCGCGAAAAGAACCGCGCCGACGCCATCGAAGCACAGCGCGGCGAGCCGCTGGATTGGCAGAAGACGCCGCTGGCGACGTCGCGCCCGGCCGAGCTGCCGCAGGCGGCGATGCGCACCCTGCGCATTGATGGCGGCAAGACCGACAAGCTGCGCGCAGGCGACATCCTCGGCGCCCTCACCGGCGATGCCGGCCTGTCGGCCAAGTTCATCGGCAAGATCGCGATCTTCCCGACCCGTTCCTACGTGGCGATCGCCCGCGAGCAGGTCAACAAGGCGGTGGCGAAGCTGGAAGCGGGCAAGATCAAGGGCCGTCGTTTCCGCGTGCGGATGATGTAATTGAAGGAGCGCTGCCGATCACGGTTGGCAGCGAGGTGACCTGGTAGTGGCCAACCTTGGTTGGCCCATCCATGCGGTGCCAACCAAGGTTGGCAACTACCGGTTCGCCGCGATTCGCTCGGGCAGGTGCCACCTTGGTTGGCACCTGCGCAATCAGAACACCAGTTCGGTATGCAGCGGCAGATCCGCTTCCCAGCGGCCACGGCCGCCCAGGCCGTCCAGCTCGACCAGCACGCCGGCGCCGACCACGTCCACGCCCAGGCGGCGCACCAGCGACAACGCAGCAACCAGCGTACCGCCGGTTGCCAGCACGTCGTCGATGATCGCTACGCGCGCGCCGGCCGGCAGCGCGTCGGCATGCACTTCAATGCAGTCGCTGCGGTATTCCAGCGTGTATTCCTCGCGCAGCACCTTGCCCGGCAGCTTGCCCGGCTTGCGCACCGGCACGAAGCCCACGCCCAGTTCCAGCGCCATGGCCGCACCGAGGATGAAGCCGCGCGATTCGATGCCGACCACCGCGTCCAGCTTCTGATCGCGCCAGCGATCGGCCATCGCCACGATCGCGCCACGGAAGTCCTCGCTGTGAGCGAGCAGCGGCATGATGTCCTTGAACAGGATGCCCGGCTTCGGGAAATCAGCGATGTCGCGCAGGCGTGAGGCCCAGGCGGGGACGGCCACGGTGGCGTCGGTCATTGCAGCTACCAGCTTGTATGGCGGCATAGGGTAACCGGTTCGCCCGTGCCCTGCCCGTTCCCGGCACCACTGCGCCGCTGCGTTCCACCGATGGCGCCGTGGGGCATCACGCCAAAATCGCACACGCGTGCGATAATCGCCCTAACCGGTCATTCACCCAGCCTGCGTCATAAGCAGGCCGACGCCTGCCCGCTGTCACGGCCCGCAGCCGCCCGGGATGCCGTTGGCCCCCGCCACGCCTGGCGCGCGCGGGGCTTTCCCCGCCTCCGCGCGGGTTTTTCGCAATGAGGTTCATGCAACGTGGACGAGACGACGAGAGTTCCGGCCCTGTGCCGTGTGCTGGTGGTCCTGCTCGGCATCCTGGTGACCCTGTTCGGCCTGGCTCTGCTGGTCGGCGGTGTACGCCTGGTGCAGCTGGGGGGCAGTTGGTATTTCCTGCTGATGGGTGCGGTGTCGGCGGTAGCCGGCGTACTGCTGGCGATGCGCCGGCCGAACGGTGCGCTGCTGTACGGCCTGGCCTTCCTGGCCACGCTGTTGTGGGCACTGGTGGATGCCGGCTGGAATTTCTGGCCGCTGGTGTCGCGGCTGGTGATGCCGGCGGTGCTGGCCCTTCTGGTCGCCCTGGCGTGGCCGGTGCTGCGCCGCAGCCGAGGCCAGGTTGCCGGTCGCGGCGCCTATGGCGTGGCCGCCGTGCTGCTGGTTGGCCTGCTGGGCACTGCGGTGTCGGCGTTCCAGCCGCGCCCGGTACAGACCGCGCAGGGCACCACGCCGCCGGTGGTGCCGGTGGCCAAGGGCGCTGAACAGCGCGACTGGATGCACTGGGGCAACACCACCGCCGGCACCCGCTTTGCCGCGCTGGACCAGATCACCCCGGCCAACGTGAAGGAACTGCAGGTTGCCTGGACGGCGCGCACCGGCGATGTGCCGGAAAGCAACGGTTTCGGTGCCGAGGACCAGAACACCCCGCTGCAGATCGGCGACACCCTGTTCCTGTGCACCCCGCACAACCAGGTGATCGCCATCGATGCCGATTCCGGCAAGCAGCGCTGGGCCTTCGACCCCAAGGCCACCGCGCCGAACTGGCAACGCTGCCGCGGTCTGGGCTATTTCGACGCAACCACTGCACCGTCTGCTGCAGTTGCAGCCGCTCCGGCACCTGCGCCGCTGCCGGCCGCCGAAACGGCCAGCACGGGCCCGGCGCTGTGCGGGAAGCGCATCCTGATGACCTCCATCGATGCGCGCCTGTTCGCGCTGGATGCGAAGACCGGCGCGCTGTGCCCGGACTTCGGCAGCAACGGCGTGGTCGACCTGAAGGCCGGCATGGGCGAGATCAAGCCGGGCTTCTACACCCTCACCGCCGCACCGTTGGTGGCCGGCGAACTGATCGTGGTCGGTGGCCGCGTGGCCGACAACATCGAAGTGGGTGAGCCGTCCGGCGTGGTGCGTGCCTACAACGTGCGCACCGGCGCGCTGGCCTGGGTCTGGGATCTTTCCAGGGAAACCCCGGACGTGCCGCTGGATCCGTCGATCCACTACACGCGCGCCACGCCGAACGTGTGGACCTCGATGGCCTACGACCCGCAGCTGGGCCTGGTCTACCTGCCCACCGGCAACACCACGCCTGACCAGTGGGCCGGCGAGCGCACCCCGCAGGATGACAAGTACAGTTCGGCGGTGGTTGCGCTGGACGTGGCCACCGGCAAGGAGCGCTGGGTCTACCAGACCGTGCACCACGATCTGTGGGACTACGACCTGCCCGCGCAGCCGACCCTGACCGACGTGCCCGACGGCAAGGGCGGCACGCTGCCGGCCCTGCTGCAGATCACCAAGGCCGGGCAGATCTTCATGCTCAATCGCCAGACCGGCGTGCCGATCAGCGAAGTGCGCAACATCCCCGCGCCGCAGGGCAATGCGCAGGGCGAACGCTATGCCGCCACCCAGCCGCTGTCGGTTGGCCTGCCGCAGATCGGCGCGCAGACGCTGACCGAGTCGGACATGTGGGGCGCCACCCCGATCGACCAGATGCTGTGCCGCATCCAGTTCAAGCAGTTCCGCTACGACGGCATGTACACGCCGCCGGGCGAAGACCTCGCGCTGCAGTGGCCCGGTTCGCTGGGTGGCATGAACTGGGGCAGCGCCTCGGTCGACCCCACCACCGGCTACCTGTTCGTCAATGACATGCGCCTGGGCCTGTGGACCAAGCTGATCCCGCGCGCGCAGATGACCAGCGGCGACGGTGGCGTGGAAATGGGTGCGGCCTCGCAGACCGGCACGCCGTACGGCTCGCTGCGCGACCGCTTCCTGTCCAAGCTGGGCATTCCCTGCCAGAAACCGCCGTTCGGCACGATGTCGGCGATCAACCTGGCCACCCGCCAGCTGGTCTGGCAGGTGCCGGTGGGCACGGTGAAGGACACCGGGCCGATGGGCATCAAGATGGGCCTGCCGATTCCGATCGGCATGCCGACCCTGGGCGGTTCGCTGGCCACGCAGTCGGGCCTGCTGTTCTTCGCCGGTACGCAGGATTACTACCTTCGCGCCTATGACAGCCGCACCGGCGAGGAAGTGTGGAAGGCCCGCATGCCGGTTGGCAGCCAGGGCACGCCGATGACCTACGTCTCGCCGAAGACCGGTCGCCAGTACGTGGTGATTTCCGCCGGTGGCGCACGCCAGTCACCGGACCGTGGCGACTACGTGATCGCCTACGCGCTGCCCGAGCGCAAGTGACCGGCGCCATGCGGCGCAGCCTCGCAGGCTGCGCCGCGTGGGTACCGGTTGCTGGTTCGAGCCCTTACCATGCGAGGTCGAACCCGATGAAAGCTGCTGCCATGCCTGCCGTTCCTCCCAGCCGTCGACCCAAGCGCACCCCTGCCCCCCCGCAGGATCGTGGCCTGGCCCATGAGCTGATGCAGCAGATCCAGGACAACCAAGGCGATCCGGACTTCATGACGTCGCTCGGCCGCGGCCTGGCCGTGCTGAGCGTGTTCTCGCAGCACCCGCGCGAAGTGACGATGTCACAGATCAGCAGCGATACCGGCATTTCCCGCGCAGCGGTACGGCGCGTGCTGTACACGCTGGAAAAGCTCGGCTACGTGGGTGAACAGGGCCGCGGCTTCGTGCTGCTGCCGCGCGTGCTGGGCATGGGCGGCGCCTATGTCGCGTCGTCGTCGATGACCGCTGCTGCGCAACCGGTGCTGGATGCCCTGCGCGATGCCGTGCACGAATCCTGCTCGCTGGGCGTGCTCGATGGCGATGACATCCTGTACGTGGCGCGCGCGGAAACCGTACGCATCATGTCGATCGGCCTGCGCGCAGGCAGCCGCCTGCCGGCCTACTGCACCTCGATGGGCCGCGTGCTGCTGGCCTCGTTGCCGCGCGACACGCTGGAAGGCTACCTGGAACGCAACCCGCTGCGGCCGCGTACTGAACGCACGGTCACCCGCATGGATGACTTCCTCGACCTGCTGGAAAAGGTGCGCCGCGAAGGCGCGTCGCTGGTCGACCAGGAACTGGAGATCGGCCTGCGCTCGATCGCCGTGCCAGTGCGTTCGCGCAGCGGCGATGTCGTGGCCGCGCTGAACATCGGCACCCAGGCGGGCCGTATCGGCCTGGGCGTGATGCAGACCCAGCTGTTGCCGCGCCTGCGCGAAGCCGCACAGCGGCTGGGCACGTTGTTGAATTGAGGTACAGCCGCCGGGCATGGCCCGGCGGATGTTCGGCGTCAGCGCTCGGCGGCCTGCTCTTCCAGGATCGGCTTGGCCAGCGCGAACGCGTGGTTGGCCGCGGGCACGCCACAGTAGATCGCGGCCTGCAGCAGCGCTTCCTTGATCTCCTCCGGCGTCACCCCGTTGTTGCGGGCGGCACGGATATGCAGCTTGAACTCCTCGTCGTGGCCCAGCGCCACCATCATCACGATGGTCAGCAGCGAGCGCGTATGCCGCGGCAGGCCCTCGCGCGTCCACACCGTACCCCACGCCGTGCGCGTGATGAATTCCTGGAATTCGGTGGTGAACTCGGTGCGCGCCTGCAGCGAGCGTTCGACGTGTGCCTCACCCAGTACCTGGCGGCGCACCGCAAGGCCGGCTTCGTAGCGTTCCTGTTCGTCCATCGTGGTCTACCTGTTGTGCGGGATCAGTGCTGCGCCGAAAGATGCGCGGCCAGTGCGGAGGTGAACGCCTGCGGCGATTCCAAGTTGCAGATGTGGCGGCCCGGCACGGCGGCATGGTGCCCATGGGCCACGCCGTTGGCGATTGCCTGCAGCTCGGCCGGAGCGCACACCGGGTCGTCATTTCCGGCAATGGCCAGCAACGGCACGCCAATGCAGCCCAGCGCATCACGGAAGTCGGCCGTGCCCACGGCGTTGCAGCAGCCGGCATAGCCAGCCACGCTGGTGGCGAGGAAGCGCTGCAGGATGTCTTCCACCTGGCTTGCATGGGTCTGCGCGAAAGCGGCGGTGAACCAGCGTTCGCGGGTGCCATCGACCAGCGGCAACAGGCCATCGTGCTGGACCTGGGCGATGCGCGCCTGCCAGCCGTCCAGCGTGCCGATCTTCGCTGCGGTGGCAGCCACCGTTAGCGTGCGCAGGCGATTGCCAGCATGCACGCCCAGCCACTGCCCGGTCAGGCCACCGATCGACAGCCCGCAGAAATGGCTGCGCGCGATGCCGAGGTGGTCCCACAGGGCCAGCACATCAGCGCCCAGTTCGGCCACGCTGTACAGCCCCGGCGGCGTGCTGGACTGGCCATGGCCGCGACGGTCATAGCGCAGGATGCGGTACTGCGAGGCGAGTGCATCCACCTGCGGCTGCCACATGCCCAGGTCGGTACCCAGAGAATTGCAGAAGGTCAGCCACGGCCCGTCGGCGCGGCCCTCGGTCTGGTAGTGCAGGCGATGCTGCGGAAGGTCGAGGAATGGCATGCGTGCTCCAGCGTTGAACGTAGGATCAGCCGCGCGCGAGCACGCGGTCGATCCAGGTATCGGCCATGCCGCGCCAGCTGTCTGCGGCGAACAGGGCATCCAGTTGTGCGGCGGAAAGCTGCGCGGTGACTTCGGGCATCTGCCCCAGCACCACGCGCAGGTGCTGCGATTGCGCAAGCGCCTGCCTGGCCGCTTGTTCCACCAGGGCATGCGCGGCGGGCTTGCCGATGCGCTCGCCCAGGGTGACCGCAACGGCTTCGGCGTAAAGCAGGCCGCCGTGACTGTCCAGGTGCCGGCGCATGCGCTCGCGGTCCAGCTGCAGGCCCTGCACCACCACATCCACCTGGGCCAGGCTGCCCGCACACAGACGCACGATCTCCGGCACGGTGTCCCATTCGGCGTGCCATTGGCCTGCTGCGCGCTCGTGCGGCTGCGGCATGGCAGTGAGCAGCGTGGACAGCAGGCCCGGCACGCGCGTGGCGGCGGCAATGGCGGCCACGCAACCCACCGGATTGCGCTTGTGCGGCATTGCCGAGGAACCGCCCTTGCCCTCGCCCGCCGGCTCGAAGGCTTCGGCCACCTCGGACTGCATCAGCAGCACGATGTCGGTGGCGATCTTGCCGAGGCTGCCGGTCAGCAGTGCGAACACGCTGCCGAACTCGGCAATGCGGTCACGCGCGGTGTGCCAGGGCAACGCCGGCAGCGGCAACTGCAGCTCGGCAGCCAGGGCTTCGGCCACGTCCAGCCCGCGCGTCTGCAGCGAGGCCAGGGTGCCGGCGGCACCGCCGAACTGCAGCACCAGCGTGTCTGCGGCCAACGCATCCAGCCTGCGCTGGCTGCGCTGCAGGGCGTCCAGCCAACCGGCCGCCTTCAGGCCAAAGGTCACCGGCACTGCTTGTTGCAGCAGCGTGCGTCCGGGCAGCCCGGTGCCGCGCTCGGCCTCGGCCAGCCGCGCCAGCGCCATGCACAGCACGCGCAGGCGCGCCTGCACCTGGCTGACTGCCGCGCGCAGCTGCAGCACCGCGCCGGTATCGATGATGTCCTGGCTGGTGGCGCCCCAGTGCACCCAGCGCGCGGCCTCGGCATCGTTCGCCTTGACCTGCGCGGTGAGTGCCTTGACCAGTGGAATGGCCGGATTGCCAGCCAGTGCGGTGGCTGCCGACAGCGCCGGCAACGAATACAGATCGGCGCTGCAGGCCGCTTCGATCGGTGCCAGCGCGGCTGCGGGAATCACCCCGCACTGCACCTGCGCGCGCGCCAGAGCGCGTTCGACATCGAGCATCGCCTGCAGGCGTGCTTCATCGCGGAACACGGCGTCGACGGCGGGGTCGCCGAACAGACCGCCCAGCAGCGTTGGGAAGTGGCTCATCGGTGCAGTCCATCCTGGGTAATCACAGCTTACCCGCGCCCGCCGCACGCGGGCGTGGAGTGGCCGGAAGGCGCGTCGGGCGCGCCGCGATCAGTATGCGAAGAACACCGTCTCGTCCGGGCCCTGCATGCGCACGTCCCAGTGGTACAGGCCCTTGCCCTGCGCCTGTGCGACCAGGGTGTGGCGGCGTTCGGCCGGCACCAGCGCGAGGATGCCGTCCTCGGCGTTGCTGGCTTCGTCACTGAAGTAGATGCGTGCACGGGTGGCCTGCAGCAGGCCGCGCATGAACACCAGCACCACCAGGTGCGGCGCCTGCGGCTCGCCACGCAGGCCCGGCACGCGGCCCGGCTTGACGGTGGTGAAGGCGAAGCGGCCCTGGTCGTCGGTGGGCACGCGGCCCCAGCCGTCGAAGGCCGGGTCGTGGTCGTCCCGGCGCGGGTCTTCGCCATGGGCATAGATGCCCTGCGCGTCGGCCTGCCAGATTTCCAGCACGGCATCGGACACCGGCACGCCATTGCCATCGAACACCTGGCCCTGCACTTCCACGCGCTCACCCTGCGCGGTGGCCGGGGCGATGTCGGTGCGGTACAGCGGTTCCAGGCCCAGGCGGTAGTACGGGCCCACGGTCTGCCATGGAGTGGATTGGAAACTCATGGTGTTACTCCCAGACGGTCATCTTGCGACCGCGCAGCACGATGTCGAAACGGTAGCCCAGTGCGAATTCGTTGGCGGTGTTTTCCCAATCGAACGAGGACACCATGCGCTCCCGCGCCTTGGCGTCGTCCACGCAGTTGTAGATCGGATCGAACGCCAGCAGCGGATCATTGGGGAAATACATCTGCGTGACCAGGCGCTGGCCGATGCCTTCGCCATGCAGCGAGAAGTGGATGTGTGCCGGGCGCCAGGCGTTGTAGTGATTGCGCCACGGGTACGCGCCCGGTTTGATGGTGGTGAAGCGGTAGTGGCCTTCGCTGTCGGTCAGCACCTGGCCGGTGCCCTTGAAGTTCGGATCCAGCGGCGCGTCGTGCTGGTCGCCCTTGTGCAGGTAACGGCCGGCGGCGTTGCACTGCCACACCTCCACCACGGTGTTGCGCACCGGGCGGCCGTTCTCGTCCAGCACGCGGCCGCTGACGATGATGCGCTCACCCTGCGGCTGGCCGGGGAAGCCGGCAGTCAGGTCGGCGGCATGCTCACCGAGGGTGATGCGGTTGATGCTCGGGCCGGTCACTTCCGAGAGCGTCACCGGGATCGCGATCGGGTCGGTTCCCGGGCCGCGCAGCGCAGTGGAGGCGTACGGCAGGTGGATGCGCGGCGGCTGGCTGCCGGGGTACGGCTTGCGGTAGCCGCGCAGTGGGGTGGGATCGCTCATGGCGTACTCCTGTTGGCGAGCGGCCCGGAAGCCGCAGCTGTCTTGAGATTACGGAATCAGGGGATGGTTCACACGCGCTCGATGGCCAGGGCCACGCCCTGCCCCACGCCGATGCACATCGTGGCCAGGCCACGGCGGCCACCGCTGGCCTCCAGCTGGCGCAGAAGGGTCAGCGCCAGGCGCGCGCCGCTCATGCCCAGCGGGTGGCCCAGCGCGATGGCACCGCCGTTGGGGTTCACGTGCGCGGCATCATCGGCCAGGCCCAGCTGGCGCATGCAGGCCAGCCCCTGCGAGGCGAAGGCCTCGTTCAGTTCGATGGCATCGAAATCGTCGATGGCCAGGCCCAGCCGTGCCATCAGCTTCTGGCTGGCCGGCACCGGGCCCATGCCCATGATCGCCGGCTCCACGCCGGCACTGGCAAAGCCGAGGATGCGCGCGCGCGGGGTCAGGCCCAGTGCCTGTACCTGCGCACCGGAGGCCAGCAGCAGCGCGGCGGCACCATCGTTGATGCCCGAGGCGTTGCCGGCGGTTACCGTGCCCGGCTGGCGGAACAGCGGCTTCAGCTTGGCCAGTGCTTCGGCGGTGGTATCGCCGCGCGGGTGTTCATCGCGCTCGACGGTCACGGTTTCGCCGCGTTTGCGGCCCGGTACCTCCACCGCCACGATCTCGCCGTCGAAGAAGCCGCGCGCCTGCGCGGCGGCCGTTCGCTGCTGGCTGCGCAGGGCGAACGCATCCTGGTCCTCGCGGCTGACGCCGTAGCGCTCAGCCACGTTCTCGGCGGTCTGGCCCATGGTCTCCACGCCGTGCAGTTCACGCAGGCGCGGGTTGATGAAACGCCAGCCCATGGTGGTGTCTTCGATCTGCTGGTCACGGGCAAACGGCAAGGTTGCCTTGCCCATCACGAACGGCGCGCGCGACATCGATTCGACGCCGCCGGCAATGGCCAGGCCGAGCTCGCCGGCAGCAATACCACGGGCCACGGTGCCGATCGCATCCAGGCCCGAACCGCACAGGCGGTTGATCGTGCTGCCGGGCACGCTCACCGGCAGGCCGGCCAGCAGCAGGCTCATGCGGGCGACGTTGCGGTTGTCCTCACCGGCCTGGTTGGCGCAGCCCAGGTAGACGTCCTCCACCAGCGCCGGGTCCAGCTGCGAGTGGCGCGCCAGCAGTGCCTTCAGCGGAATCGCGCCGAGGTCGTCGGCGCGCACACCGGACAACGCGCCGCCGTAGCGGCCGATCGGGGTGCGGATGCCATCGACGATATAGGTCTCGTGCATCGGCATTTCAGGCTCCCTCGGCCAGTGCCAGCGGCAGGCCGGTCAGTTCACGCAGTTGATCGATGTCCACGCCCTCGACCATTTCCAGCACGGTCGCGCCGTCGGCGCCGAGGTCGAACACCGCCACATCGGTATACACGCGCGACACGCAGCGCAGGCCGGTCAGCGGATAGCTGCATTCGGCCACCAACTTGCTTTCACCGTGCTTGGTGAACAGGTCCATCATCACAAAGACCTGCTTGGCCCCGATGGCCAGGTCCATTGCACCGCCCACGGCGGGAATCGCATCGGAGGCGCCGGTGCTCCAGTTGGCCAGGTCACCGTGCGCCGAGACCTGGAAGGCACCGAGCACGCAGATGTCGAGGTGGCCGCCACGCATCATCGCGAACGAATCGGCGTGGTGGAAATAGCAGCCACCGGTCAGCAGGGTAACCGGCTGCTTGCCGGCATTGATCAGGTCCGGGTCTTCCTGGCCGGGCGCCGGCGCCGGGCCCATGCCCAGCAGGCCGTTTTCAGACTGCAGCAGTATCTCCTTGTCCGCCGGCAGGAAGTTGGCCACCGTGGTCGGCAGGCCGATGCCCAGGTTGACGTAGGCCCCTTCGGGAATATCGCGCGCCACGCGCGCGGCCATCTGTTCGCGGCTGAGCTTGTTCATGCCTGCACTCCTTCTGCGGCCACCGGCACCACGCGCTGCACGAAGATGCCGGGGGTCACCACGGCCTCCGGGTCCAGTTCGCCCAGCGGCACAACCTCACGCACCTGCACGATGGTGCAGCGTGCGGCCATCGCCATCAGCGGGCCGAAGTTGCGTGCAGTCCGGCGATACACCAGGTTGCCCCAGCGATCGCCGCGGTCGGCCTTGATCAGCGCGAAATCGGCATGCAGCGGGTACTCGAGCACGTAGTGACGACCGTCGATCTCGCGCGTTTCCTTGCCCTGGGCCAGCTCGGTGCCATAACCGGTGGGCGTGAAGACCGCGCCCAGCCCGGAACCTGCCGCATGGATGCGCGCGGCCAGGTTGCCCTGCGGCACCAGCTCCAGTTCGATCTCGCCGGCGCGGTAGGCCGCGTCGAAGTGCTGCGAATCGGCCTGGCGCGGGAAGGAGCAGACGATGCGGCGCACGCGCTTGTGCTTGATCAGCGCAGCCAGGCCGGTATCGCCGTTGCCGGCATTGTTGTTGATGATGGTCAGCTCGCGCGCACCCTGTGCAATGAGCGCATCGATCAGCTCGTCGGGCATGCCGGCAGTGCCAAAGCCGCCGATCATCACGGTCGCGCCATCATGGATATCGGCCACCGCTGCTTCCACGCTGGCCACGCTCTTGTCGATCACTGCATTGCTCCTTGCCCTGCCTGCCGGCGGTCATCACCGCCACGCTGCAGGGCCACTGCGAAGGGAAAACATGACCCGGACATGGTCGCCATGGCACGTCGCCCGGTCAATGCGATATTCGGCCATTCGATTCGATAATCGCACATTGAGTGATGTGCTCCGGCCATCGGTTCAACGCCGGTTCTGACCCACGCCCACGCGCAGGCCGAGGCACGCCCATGCCGCCAGCAGCAGCGGCGCAGCGCACAGCACGTACAACGAGGACGGCTGCCAGCCACCATCGACCAGAACACCCACCGTGAGTGGCGAGAGGATCGCACCGACCCGGCCGATGCCGATGGCCCAGCCCAGGCCGGTGGTCCGCACTTCGGCGGCGAACACCACCGGCGCGGCCGCATACAGGCCGGCCATCGCTGCGAACAGTGCCGCACCGATCACGAAGGCCAGCGGGAAGGCCACGCCCAGCTGCGTGCTGAAGGCCGCAAAGCCCAGCATCGAAACCATCGCCAGCAGCAGCGCGCCGGCCGTCAGCCTGGACAGCGACCAGCGCGAGGCCAGCCAGCCGAACAGGCTGCCGCCAACGATGCCGCCCAGGTTCAACAGCACGCCACCGGTGATGCCCTGCTGCGCCGACACGCCGGCCGAGACCAGCAGCTTCGGCGTCCAGCTCAGCACGAAATAAAACGCGAACATGTGCAGGAAGAACGCCAGCGCGATCAGCAGCGCGACGCGGCGCAGGTCACCCACGAACAGCGCGGCATAACCCTGGCGCTGGCCGTCGCGCACCGGCGCTGGCGGCAGCGCCTGCAGCTCTGGCAAGCGCATGCGCGAGAGCAGCGCGTTCAAGCGTGGCAAGGCATTGGCCGGGCGACGCGCGACCAGGAAATCCAGCGATTCGGGCAGGCATTTGAGCACCAGCGGAATGCACAGCAGCGATGCCGCTGCGCCGACCAGGAACACGCTGTGCCAGGCCCAGTGCTCCAGCATCCAAGCAGCCAGCAGACCGCCAGCGGTCGCACCGATCGGGTAGCCGGTGGCCTGCAGCGCGACTGCGGTGCTGCGCCACTTGGCGTTGGCGTACTCAGCGGTGATCACCCCCACACCGGCCAGCATGCCGCCGATGCCGATGCCGGTGTACACGCGCAGCGCACCCAGCTGCCAGGCGTCGGCGGCCAGCGCGGACAGCGCCATGCCACTGGTGAGGATCAGCAGGCAGCAGACGATCATCGGCCGCCGCCCCCAGCGGTCGGCCAGCGGTGCCAGCAGGAACGAACCCAGCGCCATGCCGACCAGCCCGGCACTGAGCATCAGCCCCAGTACTTTGCCCGACAGCGCCCAGTCCGCCGAAACATGCGGCGCGGTGAAGGCCATGACCATCACATCGAAGCCATCAAGCATGTTCAACAGCACGCAGATGGCGATGGCGGTCCACTGGAAGGGACTCATCCGTTCAAGGACAAGCGACGGTGCGGCGGCGGAGGCGTGGCTCATGGTGCGGTTTCCTGCAACAGCGTGATGCGGTGGAACGTCCGGCGGGGAAGGTCTCAGTGACCGGCCTGGCTGGATGCATGAATGACCTGCAGAACGTCCTGGAGGCGCTCAACCTCGACCTGGCCTGGCGCCGACGGGGTGCCGATCATGCCGAAGGTCAGGGCCTGGCCGAAGGTTTCGCCGGCCAGGCGCGAAACCACGCCGGTGCCGCCCATCGACATGGTCAGCAGCGGCTTGTCGCTCTGCTGGCGCACCTGCCAGGTGGCATCGAGCAATGCCAGCACATCGCCAGCGTCGCGCGGCATCACCGCGATCTTCAGCACGTCCGCGCCAAGGGCCTGCTGCTTTAGCAGGCGTGCGACGATTTCCTCGCGCGGTGGCGTGGCGTGGAAGTCATGGCTGGACATCACCACTTTCACGCCAGCCTTGTGGGCCTGCGCCACCAGCGCCTGCACCACCTTCGGATCGCGGAACATCTCCACGTCGATCAGCTGGGCGACACCACCGCGCAGCAGCGCAGCGTAGAGCTTGCCGTAGTCGGCATCGCTGATCGGCTTGGCGCCCCCTTCGGCCTTCGTGCGGAAGGTCACGATGGCCGGCTTGCCCCCCAGTGTGGCCTGGATGCGCTTGCCCAGCGCGACCAGCGCCTTGTCATCGGTGGCGATGTCCAGGTAGTCGATGCGCCATTCGGCGATGTCGGTGGATCTGCTGGCGGCGATCGCCGCGGCCTGCTGCAGAGCGACATCCGCGGTGGCACCGGTAATCGGTACGATGGTGCGCGGGCTGCCCTCGCCGATGCGTAGTTGGCCGACCTGCAGCACCGCCGGTGGCGGCGCGGCCAGGGCCAGCAAGGGGGAGCAGGCGAGCACGCCGGCGAGGACAACGGAAGCGAGCGGAATTTTCATCGCGGTCACCACAGCATGGAAGGAGCGCGCGGCCATCAGAAGGCCACCTTGGCCTGGACACCCACGGCCCAGGCGTTGTCGGTACCGCTGTAATTGAACGTGCCCGGGTTGACGATGTACTGCACGTCCGGGCGGATCATCAGCCAGGGGTTCACCTGGAAGCTGTAGGACAGCTCGAACAGCTCCTCGGCCTGGCTGAGGTTGTACAGCGGCGAATCGGTGGGCACGCCCCCGGCGGCCAACGTGGCGCGCCGCGCATCGACCAGGCGGTCATTGATGTCAGCGCCGACGTAGCCCAGCGCGATGCTGTCCTGCGCACGCGCGCCGATGCCCTGGTAGACGCCGCCCAGCGCGTACCAGCGCTTGATCTGCGCGGTATCGGTGTCGGACACCATGTACTGCGCGAAGGCGGTCAGGCCGCGGCTCGGGTCGGCCGATTCCTGGGTCAGACGCTGTTCGGCCAGCACGTAGGCGCCGTGGCGCCCGGTGGTCGGCGAGGTATCGAGGCCGCGCCTGTCCACGCGCGACGTGTCGTAGTAGCCACCGAACTTGTAGACGCCGGCGTAGCGGCTGCCCTTGGCCGGCGTCCAGGTCACCTCCACCGGAAACAGCGAGCCGGTGGTGCCCGAAACGAACGGACGGAATGCGTTGCGTTCGATGTTGCCGCCCAGGTTCGGGTTGACCTGGAACCAACCCGTGCGCACGTTCACCGCCGGGCTGATCTGCTGGGCGAACTCACCGCCCCAGCGTGCCATCGGGTAGTTGTACCAGCCGCTGTTGCCGGACATCGCCAGCGGGTGGGCGCAGAATGCGGCGTTGACGAAGTGGGTCAGCAGGCTGTGCAGGCCGAACTGGTTGCCCATCGCGTAGTACCCCAGCTTGTAGTACGACCGGCCCGCATTGAAGGTCTGGTCGTAGCTCAGCTCGGTCAGCCGCGTGTACTGGCCGCCATACGCCTCCTGGATCGGGAAGCGGTTGCCGACGAAGTCCACCGAGGTGCTGCGGCCACGACGATCGTTGAGGGTGAAGTGGAACGCACCGCCGTCCCAGCCGGCCAGCTTGCCCATGTCCAGGTCCACGCCCACCCGCACCTGCTGCGCATAGCGCGCGCCGGTTTCGCCGTAGCCACCATCGACCACGCCCATGGCCTCGCCCACGTAGTCGCCGCGGAAGGCAACGCCGCGCTCGAACAGTTCGGTGCGGGTGCCGCCCCAGTCGCCGGTAAGGGTCTTGCCTTCGTAGCGGTTGCTGGACTGCGCGCTGGCCACGGCTGGCAGCAGCAGGGCGGCCAGCAGGCCCAGGGAAACAGGTTTCGCAGGATTCATGATCGCGGTCTCGTGGAGGTGATCAGCGCAGCGACAGCGGCGCACTCAGCGGGGAGGTGGCGCCCTGCGCCGAGGTAACCGTGGCGGTCAGGCTGCCGGCAGCGGCAGCGTCGGTCCCTGCACCGAGCGGGAAGGTGAAGCTGCCCTGCCCCTGCGCGTCGGTACGTGCTTCCACACTGCCCAGCACCCACTCGGCCTCGCTGCCGGTGGCGGCCCGGTTGCCGAACACTTCCACCTGGTAGCGGGCATCAGGCACGCCCTGGAGACGACCCGTCAGCTGGCGCTGCGCACCCTTGCCCTGCACTGCGGTCAGCTGCGGCGCGGCCTGGCCGAGATTCGGCAGTGGCTGGCAGCCAGCCTGGCCGGCAGCGGTGCAGATGCGCGCACGCTTGGACGCATCGTTGTCCACGCCACGGCCACGGGAGCCGACGAAGCTGGCGTGCTCCAGGCCCGGCACACCGAACACGATGGCGCCACGCGGCTGGCCCTTCACACAGGCGCCGCCGGCTTCGCAGCGCTCGATCGGCAGGCCGTTGCCGTAGATGCGGTTGCCGGTGAAGCGGTTCGGCGCACTGACCGGCTGCGGGCGCACGCCGATGCCGATGCCATTGCCGGTGATGGTGTTGCCGTCGACCACGTTGCCGCTGCCGGTGATGCTCAGGCCCAGCGAATTGCCGGTGAAGGTGTTTGCCGCGATGTAGTTGCGGTTGCCCCAGTTGATCTGCAGGCCATCGGAGTAATCGACGAAGCGGTTGTGGACCACGCTGTTGTCGTTGCCCCACAGGATCTCGATGCCCTGCGAGGGTTCCGGGTTGGCCCTGGTGGATTGGAACAGGTTGTCGGCCACCAGGTTCCAGGCCGCGCCGCGGGTCAACTCCAGGCCGTCGCCGTTATCGAGGAATACGTTGCGCACGATGCGGTTGTGCACGGTGGTGGTGGCGGTGGACTGGCCCTTGCCGTCATCACCGGTGAGCATGATGCCGGCACCGCCCTTGTTGGCGACGATGCGGTTGTCATGGATCTCGTTGTGGCTGGAGCGGTTGACCAGCACGCCGATGCAGAAATTGCGGATCTCCAGGCCGGCCAGCTCCACGCCCTGGGTATCGCGCAGGACCAGGCCCGGCAGCGTGGTGGTGCGCACGTTGGTGCCGGACTGGCCCGGCTCGGCGCCTGGGCAGGCATCGGTTCCGGTGCCGGTGACGTAGGCCGAGCCATCGATGGCGACGTACTGGCCATCGCGTTCCCAGGACGTGCCGATGATCTGCACCGGCCCCTTGATCTCCGGCAGCGGCGTGGCCGGCGTGATGACGTAAGGCGCAGCGCCAACGGCCGCGATCTCGATGCGGTAGCGACCCGGCGCCGCATTGGCAGTGGTGATCGCCCAGCGCAGCGAGCCGGCGTTGGCGTCGTCGGCGTAGCGGTCCACGCGCAGCACCTGCAGTGCCTCGCGCGGCGGTTCGGCCTGGTAGGCCAGCGCCAGCGACGGCAGCACGGCAAGCAGGGACAGGGAAACAATGGACAGACGACGGCGCATGCGATCACTCCGCGCAGAGGAAGGAAAATCCGGCGGCCTTCCCCCTGCACCTGGCATCAGCACCGGACCGGCTGCTGCCCTCGCCCCGCCAGGGGTGGATCGCTTGGACTGCTATGAAACTGCGGAAATGAAAGTAGGTTTATCGCACTGCACCATTCAAGTGCGGTAATCGACTGCGCGTGCGAATATCGCACTGAATGGGTACTACCATCGTTGTAGGCGGGGTGTTTGCAGGGCTTGCAGCCCTGCACCTGCCTGGAGCCAGAGCAACGTCGAGGTCAAGGGAGGCTCTGGTTTTCTGCTGGCTGGGCGGGGCGGTGCGGGTGGGCAGGACACGCCGTCAACCCATCCTTGGGGGCTCGTAGGCGCCATCCATGGCGCCTGCGGTCCTGCCCACCCACACCGCCCCCCCCCCTCGACAATTTCCGGATGACGGCTGGTCCATCCACGCTTCGCGTGGATCACATCTGGTTGAAATCGAATATTTCGAATTGAAATCGAAAACATCCGCGCATGGCGTGGCGCTACTGGCCACCGGGGGTTTACGGCGTCCCCGCAAACCCACAGTGCCCGGCCATCCCACAGGATCCCCGCTGTGGCTGTTGCTCCGGCCTCGGCGGGTGCAGGGCGCAGCCCTGCAAAAGAAAACCCTACGAACTGCAGGACAGCATCGAACAGCCTGCGCGGTCGTCAGCCCACGCCGGCCGCTTACCGGCGTAATGCTCCAGCCCCGGGCGTTCGGTGTACGGATCACGCAGTACGTCCTGCAGGGCATGCACACCGCCCAGATCGCCCTGCTCGGCGCGGTCGATCGCTTCCTGTGCCAGCCAGTTGCGCAGCACATACAGTGGATTGGCCGCGCCCATCTTGGCGACACGCTCGGCTGCCGGCAGCGGATCGGCACGCAGCCGCGCCGCGTACTCCTGCAACCAGTGCTGCAGAGGTTCCTGCACCGCGTGCTGGCGCTCGGCGTCGTAGAAGACCTCGGCCAATACGCTTGCATCGGGTGCGTTGGCATCGATGCGCATCAACGCACGCCATGCCAGGGTCATGTCCATGCCGCCGTCCTGCATCAGCTGCTGCCAGCGCTGGTAAAGCTGCAGATCGGCATCATCGGCCGCGGCCAGCCCCAGCTTGGCCGCAACATCGCGACGGGTGCAGGCGACAAAGGTCGCCTGGTAAGCGGCCAGCCCTGCCTGCAGCGGCTGCACGTCGGCGAACAACGGCGACAGCGCCTGCGCAAGCCGGTTGAGATTCCAGTACGCCACCTGCGGCTGGGTGCCGAAACGATAGCGGCGTCCTTGCGCATCGGTGGTGTTCGGGGTCCAGTCCGGGTCGAAGTCTTCGACCCAGCCATAGGGGCCATAGTCCAGCGTCACGCCGAGCACGGAGAGGTTGTCGGTGTTCATCACCCCATGCACGAAGCCCACGCGCATCCAGTGCGCGATCATCTCTGCGGTACGCACGGCGATCTGTGCGAACCAGTCGCCATACAGCGCTTCGCCCTGCCCCGTCAGTTCCGGGAAATCGCGGGCGATGCACGCCTCGACCAGTTGCTTCAGCAGTGCGGTCTCGCCACGTGAAGCAGGCAGTTCAAACGAACCAAAGCGCAGGAACGAGGGCGATACCCGGCAGACGATCGCGCCGGGCTCCGCACGCGGATGACCGTCGTAGAACATGTCGCGCACCACGTCTTCGCCGGTGCCGACCAGCGACAGGGCGCGCGTGGTCGGCACACCCAGGTGATGCATGCCCTCGCTGCACAGGAATTCACGGATCGACGAGCGCAGCACCGCACGGCCGTCGGCGCCGCGCGAATACGGCGTCGGCCCGGCACCCTTCAGCTGAAGCTCCCAGTGCCGGCCATCGGGGGCGATCACCTCGCCCAGCGAGATGGCGCGGCCATCACCGAGCTGACCGGCCCAATGGCCGAACTGATGGCCCCCATAGTTGGCCGCCCACGGCTGCATGCCCGCGTACAACGCGTTGCCGCCGAACACCTCCGCGAAGCCTTCGTCATCGACCTGCGCAGGATCGAACCCCAGCATCCCGGCAACCTCCGGCGACCACGCCAGCAGCACCGGCGCTGCGACAGGCGTCGGCATCACCGACGACCAGGCCGCACCCAGCACTTCGCGCCGGCGCGGACCGGACTCGGGATCGCCCGGCAGCAGATTCAGCAGGCGGTTGTCGAACTGGGGGGCAGTGGTATCCATGGGCAAAGCATGGGGGCGGCGACGGCCATCCTCAATCGCCGCGCAGGGCCTGCAATGCCCCGCCGTGCGCCTCGGCGCGCCGGTAGGCCGGACGCTCGCCGATGCGCTTGAGGAAGCCACGCAACGACGGCTTGTCGTCCAGCCCGCCGCCGCGTGCGGCCGCCGCCTGGATCGGGAAGCTCATCTGGATGTCCGCAGCGGTGAAGCGTTCGCCTGCAAACCACGGGCTTTCGGCGAGGCGCCGTTCCATCCAGTCCAGATGCAGGCGTCGCTGCGGGCCGATGAAACCGCGCTCGGCCTTGTCGGCGATGCTGCGGGCGATCGGCCGCGCGAAGAACGGCATCGGCGCGCTGCGGATGCGACTGATCACCAGGGTCAGCAGCATCGGCGGCATGGCCGAACCTTCGGCATAGTGCAGCCAGTAGCGGTAATCGATGCGCTCTTTGCCTTCGGCCGGTACCGGCGACGGCGACAGCTGGCGATGCACGTCGTAGCGGTCAACCAGGTAGTCGAGGATGGCGCCGGATTCGGCCAGGATGAGGTCGCCATCCTGCAGCACCGGCGCCTTGCCCAGCGGATGCACCTGGCGCAGTTCCGGCGGCGCCAGCAGGGTCTTCGGGTCGCGCGGGTAGCGGCGCAGTTCGTAGTCCAGCCCCAGCTCTTCCAGCATCCACAGCACGCGAAGCGAACGGGAATTTTCCAGATGATGGACGATGCGCATGGGCGGCTTCCGCAGAAAGGTGCCCGATGGTAGCGCGGCCTGGTGCACGCAGGTGTCTGCTACCCTGCCCGGCCGTGGAAGGCCTGCCAGCATGGACACCCCGCCGTTCGATGCACTGCTTGGTTACCTCGGGCAATCCGAGGACCACACCTGGACGCAGTACATCTGCGAGCACGTCGCCAAGGGCGTCCTGCGCAGATTCGAAGCGCACGATTGGCAGCGCCTGCAGAAGATGATCGCAGCGCAACCCGCGTTCTGGCAGCAACGCTGCACCGACGCGCTGGGTGAATGCATGAAGCCCGAAGCCTTGCCGCTGCTGTTCAGTCAGCTCCATTCCAGCGATGACGACAGCCGGATACTGGCGGCCTATCACCTGCAATGGATGGAAGTGCCGGTGGGTCCGGAGGTGGTTGATGTCCTGCGCGAGATCCTGTCGCGCATTCCGGCAGCCGAACGCGCCGAGTACCAGGAAATAACCCAGCTGCTGGAGCGGGCGCTGGCTGCGGGTTGAACCCGTCGTGCGACGCAAACGAAAAACGCCGGGAGCTTTCGCTCCCGGCGTTCTGGCTACCAAACGGTAGCAGACGGATTAGACCGCCTGCACCTGGTCAGCCTGCATACCCTTCTGGCCCTGGACGGCGACGAAGGTAACCTTCTGGCCTTCCTGCAGGGTCTTGAAGCCGGTGCCCTGGATCGCGCGGAAATGCACGAACAGGTCCGGGCCGCTTTCCGGGGTGATGAAGCCGAAGCCCTTGGCGTCGTTGAACCACTTGACAGTGCCGGTCTGACGATCAGACATATTTACTAACTCCTGAAACACATGTTGAAAAAAATCGCAGCCACCGGGTATCGGGGCCGAGACTGAGTTGCAGGCGTTGGTAAAGCGGATCGATGAGCGGATCGTGAGATCAACTGCACCAGGCCACGATTCACGGTGACCCTAGCAAACACAGTGGGCCAGACGATACGCGTGTTTTGAGCAAAAAGCGATAGCCATGATATTCAGCGTCAAATGGCCAGCCCCTAGACAGGGCAAGGGGTTGCACCAGATCGAGGCTAAACCCGGGTCCCCATTCAGGTTTTTCCTACCCTACACTGGGTAAATGACTGAAGCTGAAACCCGAGCTGAACCCCTGCTCCCCCGCATCTGGGTGGACGCAGACGCCTGTCCTGTTGTCATCCGCGACATCCTGTTCCGCGCAGCTGAACGGGTCGGCGTGGAGCTGACCCTGGTCGCCAACCAGTGGATCCGCACCCCGCCTTCGCGCTGGCTGCGCTCCATCCAGGTTCCGCAGGGACTGGATGGGGCTGACAGCGCCATTGTCGAACGGATGGCTGCCGGCGACCTGGTGGTCACCCAGGACATCCCCTTGGCGGCCCTGGTGCTGGAGAAGAAGGGCGTGGCCCTGAACCCGCGCGGCCAGCTGTACACCCCCAACAACATGGCCGAGCGGCTGTCGATGCGCAATTTCATGGAAGAACTGCGTGGCGCCGGCGTCCAGACCGGCGGGCCACCGCCGCTCGGCGCGCGCGACCGCCAGTTGTTCGCTGCCGAGCTGGACCGCTGGCTGGCGCGACGACCGGGCAGGTGAATCCGGCTGTGCGTCAGCCGGGAACGCACAAGGTGCGCGTGCTGCGGAAGCTGCGTCGCTGGCCGGTCAACGGATCATCGAAGGCCAACACCTGCGCCAGCAGCTGCAACGGCGGCTCGGCCGCACCCTCTGGCCGCACGTGCAGCTGCGGATAGAGCTCGTCCCCCAGGATCGGCGCCCCGAGCGCGGCCATATGGACGCGCAGCTGATGCTTGCGCCCGGATTCGGGCGCAAGCCGGTAGCGCCAGACCGGACCGTGCGCATCAATGACCTCGACACGGGTCAGCGCATTCGGCTCGCCGGGAACTTCAGCCATACGGAAGAACGGTTCCCCCGGCTGCAGCCGGCTATGCCGCTCCAGCGGAAACCGCAGGTCCGGCAAGGCCGGCGCCAGCGCCTCGTAGGTCTTCTCGATGCGGCGCTCACGAAACAGCCTCTGGTACGCGTCGCGCGTTTGCGCCTGGGTGGAAAACAGCACCAGGCCGGCCGTCAGCCGGTCCAGCCGGTGCAATGGCACCAGGTCGGCGTTGCCGGTGCGCTCGACCAGGCGCGCCAGCAGGGTCTGGCGCACAAATGCGCCGGCCGGCGCGGTCGGCAGGAAGTGCGGCTTGTCGGCCACCAGCAGGTGCGCGTCGTGATGAAGGATGTTCTCTTCGAAGGGAATCACCGGCTCATCGGCCACTTCACGGAAGTAGCGGATCTCCAGCCCCACCTGCCACGGCATGTCCGGTGCCAGCGCCCTGCCCTGTGCGTCCTGTATCCGCCCGCGTGCGAAGCGACTCTCCCATTGCAGCCGGTCGATGCGCGGGAAGCGCGCGCACAGGCCGTCCAGCAGGGAATTCCAGTCACCGGGCGGCAGCTGCAGTCGGCTGGGCGTGGTCATGGCGCGATCGGGGCGCCATCGCTCTGCAGACGGCGCGGACGTGAAAGGGACATACGACAGGACACGCCAGAAGCATCAGGGCGGCCAGCGTGCCACCGATCAGGCCCTGCCGACACCCCCATACCGGACACCCCCGGGGCAAACCTCTATCATTGACGGTCTTTACCCCTCTGGATCTTCATGGCCCTCACCGCCACCATCCGCAAGGCCGAACTGCAGATCAGCGACATGGATCGCGGCTACTACGCGACCCACAACCTGACCCTGGCCCAGCATCCGTCCGAAACCGACGAACGCCTGATGGTGCGCCTGCTCGCCTTCGCGCTGAACGCTGGCGACCGCCTGGAATTCGGCCGCGGCCTGAGCACCGACGACGAGCCGGACCTGTGGGAACACGACTACACCGGCGACATCCTGCAGTGGATCGACCTCGGCCATCCGGACGAGTCGCGCATCCGCAAGGCCAGCAACCGCAGCCGGCAGGTGCAGGTGGTCAACTACGGTGGCAATGCATCGGACATCTGGTGGCAGAAGCAGGGCAAGGGCCTGGCCCGCTTCGACAACCTGTCGGTGGTCGACCTGGACGGCGGCTTCGTCGATCTGTGGGGCCAGCAGATCCAGCGTGCGATGCGCTGGAGCGTGCTGATCCAGGACGCCGAAGTGCAGCTGCTCAACGATCAGATGCAGCTGGACGTGATCCCCAACTGGCGAAAGCGCGCCAAGGCATGAGCACGATCCGCTGCGACGTGCTGGTGATCGGTGCCGGCGCTGCCGGGCTGATGACCGCGATCACGGCGGGCCAGCGAGGCCGGCATGTGCAGGTGATCGACCACGCCAACAAGATCGGCAAGAAAATCCTGATGTCCGGCGGTGGCCGCTGCAACTTCACCAACACCGGCACCACCCCGGCCAACTTCCTGTCGGCCAATCCGCATTTCTGCAAGTCGGCACTGGCGCGTTACTCGCCCTACCACTTCATCGAGATGGTCGAGCGCCACGGCATCGCCTATCACGAGAAGGAACTGGGCCAGCTGTTCTGCGATGTCTCGTCCAAGCAGATCGTGAAGATGCTGGTGGACGAATGCCAGCAGGCCGGCGTGCAGATCCGCACGCAGTGCAGCGTGGAGCGCATCGAGCACGGCACTGACGGCTTCCGCGTGCACACCACGCACGGCCTGTTCCATTGCGCCTCGCTGGTGGTCGCCACCGGCGGCCTGTCCATTCCCAGCCTGGGTGCAACCGGGTTCGGCTATGAGATCGCGCGCCAGTTCGGCCACCAGGTGCTGCCCACCCGCGCCGGCCTGGTGCCGTTGACCCTCAGCGGCACCCACCAGGAGCGCCTGGCCGAGCTCAGCGGCGTCGCCCTGCCGGTCGAGGCCAGCAGCAACGGCACCCGCTTCCGCAACTTCATGCTGCTGACCCATCGTGGCGTCAGTGGCCCGGCCATCCTGCAGATTTCCTCGTTCTGGCAGCCCGGCGACGCGCTGTCGCTGGATCTGCTGCCCGGCCAGGATGCCGCCGAATGGCTGCGCCAGATGAAACGCGAACGCCCCGCCGCGGAACTGCGCACGGTGCTGGGCGATGTGCTGCCCAAGCGGCTGGCGCAGCGCCTGTGCGAGCACTGGCTGCCCGACCGCCCGGTACGCCAGCTGGACGAGCCGGACCTGCGCAAGGCCGCACAGGTGCTTTCAGCGTTTCCACTGGTGGCCAGCGGCACCGAGGGCTACCGCACCGCCGAAGTCACCCTGGGCGGCGTCGATACCAACGAGGTCTCTTCCTCGACGCTGGAATCCAAGCGCGTACCCGGCCTGCATTTCGTCGGCGAGGTGCTGGACGTGACCGGCTGGCTGGGCGGCTACAACTTCCAGTGGGCCTGGGCCAGCGGACACGCGGCCGGCGGCGTGGTGTGAACCGCATCGCCGTTCCATGCACGCAACCGCTGCGCGCATGGACGCGCCGCCACGCATCGTGTATCTAGATTTGCAGATTGGGGAGCAGTGCATGCAGAACGCGAACGACATCACCATCCGCCTGCTGATCGTCGATGACAGCGGCGAGAACGCCGAAGCCATCGTCAGCACCCTGCGCAACAGCGGCATCGCCGTGCGCCCATGGCGCCCGCAGGACTCGGCCGAGCTGTCGCAGGTGCTGGCCAGCCAGGCGATCGACCTGGTGCTGGCTGCGCCCTCGCAGAGCATTCCGCTGCCACTGGTGGCCCAGCACATCGCCGCCAGCGGCAAGGACATCCCGCTGGTGCTGCTGGCCGAACGCATCGACGAGGACGAACTGGTACAGGCCAGCAGCAACGGGGTTCGCGCCCTCGCCCTGCGCCAGCGCGCCGAACACCTGCTGGCGGTGGTCCGCGACCAGTGGGTCGACCTGCAGGCGCGGCGCGGCCTGCGCCGGATCGAAGCGCAGATGCGCGAGACCGAGCGTCGCTGCGACGCGCTGATCGCCTCTTCGCGCGAGCCGATTGCCTATGTCCACGAAGGCATGCATATCCGCGCCAACGATGCCTACCTGGAAATGTTCGGTTACGAGGATTTCGAGGAGGTCGAAGGCATCTCGCTGCTGGACATGGTTGCCGCCCAGCACGTGGATGATTTCAAGCAGCTGCTGAAGTCACTCAGCCGCGGCGAAGCGCCTCCGCCGCAGTACCAGCTGGACGCCCGCCACCAGGACGGCAGCGCCTTCCCGGCGACGATGGAATTCACCGCAGCCACCTACGAGGGCGAATCCTGCCTGCAGGTGGTGTTCCGCCGGCGCATGGAATTCGACCCGGAGCTGGCGCGCGAGGTCGAGGACCTGCGCCAGCGCGACCAGGTCACCGGCCTGCTCAACCGCCCCACCTTCATGCTGCAGGTCGAGGACGCGGTTGCCCAGGCCGGGCGCAGCGAAGGCCAGTTCGGCCTGCTGATGGTCGAGCCGGACCATTACGCGCGCCTGCTCCCGGATATCGGACTGGCCTCGGCCGACGCCCTGATCGGCGCCCTCGCCGCCCTGCTGGCCGACGTCGTTGGCGACGATGCGCAGCTGGCCCGTTTCGGCGAACACAGTTTCGCCGTACTGCAGTCCGGCCCCTATGCGCAGACCGTGGCACTGGCCGAGCGCATCCGCGAAGCCTACGCCGCACACGTCTTCAGCATCGGCGCGCGCTCGGCCACGGTGACCGTCAGCATTGGCGGGGTGCAGGTGGGCGAGAAGATCGCCAGCATCGGCCAGGTGCTGGCGCGCGCCAGTGAATGCACGCAGGCCGCAGCCGCCCTCGGCAATACCTGCCGCATCTTCGACCCGGCCGCTGTTGATCGCGTGGAGGAAGAGCGCGTGCAGCGCTGGGTCGCACGTATCCGCGAAGCCCTGGCAGGCGATGGCTTCCAGTTGCATTACCAGCCGGTGCTGAACCTTCAGGGCGAGTCGCTGGAGCTGTATGAAGCCTACCTGCGGCTGGAACACAACGGAGAACTGCTGAGCCCGACCGCCTTCCTCGGCATTGCCGAAGAACATGGCCTGCTGGCGGACATCAACCGCTGGGTCGTCTCGCAGGCAATCGCGGTGCTGGGCGCGCGTGCCCGCGAGGGTCATCCCACCCAGGTGCTGGTGAAGGTCACGCCGGAATCGTTCGATGATCCGAAGATGATCGCCACGCTGCGCCAGCAGCTGCAGGCGCACGGCGTGCCGGGCGAACGCCTGTGGCTGCATGCACCGGAATCGAAGGTGTTCACCCACCTGCGCAGTGCCCAGCAGTTCCTGGCGGAAGTGGCACCGCTCGGCTGCCGGATCGGCCTGGAGCAGTTCGGCTCGGGCCTGGACTCGTTCCAGCTGCTGGCCCACTTCCAGCCGCAGTTCCTCAAGCTTGATCGCGGCTTCACCAGCGACCTGGCCGCCACCCGCGAGAACATCGACCGGGTCAGCCAGATAACCGCACGCGCGCAGGAAGCGGGCATCCGCACCATCGCCGAGTTCGTCAGCGACGCCAACTCGATGACACTGCTGTTCAGTGCCGGCGTGGACTACGTGCAGGGCGATTTCGTCGGCCCGGCAGCGCCGGCGATGAACTTCGAGTTCGGCTGACACCTCATCGGTAGCGCCGGGCCATGCCCGGCGGGTGGCCTGCAGACCGCTGCGCTCGCCGGGCATGGCCCGGCGCTACCCATGAAGAAGGCCGGCTTGCGCCGGCCTTTTCCGTTGATCAGGTCAGATCGACCAGGTTGTCGATCTTCACGTCCGGGTTGACGTCGGCTTCGTAGTCGACACCTTCGACGCCGAAACCGAACAGGCGCAGGAAATCGGCCTTGTAGCCGGCCAGGTCACTGATCTCGTACAGGTTCTCGTTGGTCACCTGCGGCCACAGCGCCAGCACCTTGCCCTGCACGTCAGCGGCCATTTCCTTGTAGTCGGCGCGCAGGCGGCCTTCCTCATCGATCAGCGCAACGGTATGGCCATCGCCATCGACCAGGTCGTGGCGCAGGCGATCGACCGCCACGCCATCGGCCTTGGCGCCGTACAGGATGTCGTACAGCACATCGAGCTGCTCGATGCAGCCTTCGTGGGTGCCCTTTTCCTTCATCACCTTGAACAGCAGCGACAGGTACAGCGGCATGGTCGGAATGGCCGAGCTGGCCTGGGTCACCACCGCCTTCAACACCGACACGCGCGCATCGCCGCCGATCCTGGCCAGCTTCTCGCGCAGCCCCAGCACCTTGTCGTCCAGATCCTTCTTGGCAGCACCGATGGAGCCGTTCCAGTAGATCGCCTGGGTGATCTCTTCGCCCACGTAGGTGAAGGCCGTGGTGGTGCAGCCGTTGGCCAGCACGCCGGCATCGGCCAGCGCGTCGATCCACATCTGCCAGTCCTCGCCGCCCATCACCGCGACGGTGCCGGCGATTTCTTCCGGGGTAGCCGGCTGCAGGTGGGTTTCGGTCAGCACTTCCTTGTCGGTATCCAGGCCGCGCAGGGTGATCGGCTCGCCGATCGGCTTCAGCGTGGAGCTGATGATCTCGCCCGTCTTGGGATGCTTGCGGCGCGGTGCAGCCAGGCTGTAGACCACCTGGTCGACCTGGCCGAGATCGGCCTTGATCATCTCGATGGTCTTGGCCTTCACCTCATCGGAGAACGCATCGCCGTTGATGCTCTTGGCATACAGACCCGCTTCGTCGGCGTACTTGTGGAACGCCGCCGAGTTGTACCAGCCCGCCGTGCCCGGCTTGGTTTCACTGCCCGGGCGCTCGAAGAAGATGCCCAGGGTTGCCGCGCCACTGCCGAAGGCGGCCGTGATGCGCGCGGCCAGGCCGTAGCCGGTCGAGGCGCCGATCACCAGCACGCGCTTGGGGCCGTTCTGGATCGGCGGGCGCGCACGGATGTAGTCGATCTGCTGCTTGACGGCGGCGTCGCAGCCGGTCGGGTGGGTGGTGACGCAGATGAAGCCGCGGACGCGCGGTTTGATGACCATGAAGACCTCGGGTTGGCAGGTGCGGCGCGCGGGGCGCTCAGCAGGAATACGTGGCGCGCGCGTGCGCGCGAACCGCAGGATCGTAGTGCGCGGGGGAAGATTGCACAACCGACGGCGGCGTAGGGTGGAGTTTGTTCTGCAGGGTTGCACCCTGCACCCGCAGAGGCAACGTCGACGGCAGAAGCCGGGTTCCTGTGGATTGGCGGGGTGGGGGGGGGGGGGGGGGGGGGGGGGGGGGACGGGGCGTTAGGGCGGGGGGGGGCGGCCACCCGGCGCCCCCCCCCCCCCCCGCGC
>NZ_JBEPSG010000011.1:0-114231 GCF_040548715.1 Stenotrophomonas sp. 2694 | reverse complement strand
CGAGATCCAGGCTTACACGGCGGCCCACGCCGGCTCTCGACACCTACGTTGCCAGATTCCAATCAGATAAGGCTTGGCCGCGGCATCCATGCCGCAGACACCCCGCAATCCGACACCGACCCGCCTCCGACAATTTCCCGCTGCTGCTGGGCTGCTGTTGGTAGGTGTCGACCTTGGTCGACACGTAGATCCACGCCATGCGTGGATGCTCTTCGTTCAATTGTCGAGATATTCGATTCCGATGGAGATTCATCCACGCATGGCGTGGATCTACCGGCCACCGGGAAACTGTCGAAGGCGGGGTGGGTCCGATTGCGGGGGCGTGAGCCGCATGGATGCGGCGACCGAGCTTACATGGACGTACTTGCAGCGCCCCCCGCAACCGGACCCACCCCGCCATCCCACAGAATGCCGCAGTTGCTTTTGCTGTTGAGGTTGCCGGCCAGCGGCCGGCACTACCGCTTCGGCGGGTGCAGGGCGCCGCCCTGCCGGCAAACCTCACCGCTGCCGGCGACGCTTCCGGTCCACGTACAGCGTCTTGATGATGCTCAGCAGGATACCCACCGCGATACCCACGCCACAGCCGAGCAGCAGATTGTCCACGGTCAGGCCGACAGCGACGCCGACTACGGTGGCGATCACCATCTCGGCGGTGTGGGAAATCGGTTCAGGCTTGGGGGCGGACATGCGGACTCCAGCGGACTGTCAGGATCGGATGGGCCGGGGCCCGGAAACAACAAGGCCGGGTTGCCCCGGCCTCGTCTTGCATTGCGTACGGCAGGCCGTCAGATCGATTCGGCCGGACCGGCGATCGGCGGCAACGGACGGGCATCGCCGCCCTTGTCGTTGTTGCCGCCATCCTTGTTGGACTTGTTCCAGCCCATCGGCGGCGGCGGATCACGACCTTCCATGATCGCGTCGATCTGCGGCGCATCGATGGTTTCGTACTGCAGCAGCAGCTGCGACATCGTGTGCAGCTTGTCGATGTTCTCGGTCAGCAGCTCGGTGGTGCGGGCGTACGCCTTGTCGAGGATGTTGCGCACTTCCTCGTCGATGCGACGGGCAGTGTCGTTGGACACGCTCTTGTGCTGGGTCACCGAACGGCCCAGGAACACCTCATCGTCCTCTTCGCCGTAGGCGATCGGGCCGAGCTGCTCGGACAGGCCCCACTTGGTGACCATGTTGCGGGCCATCTTGGTGGCACGCTCGATGTCATTGGAAGCGCCGGTGGTGACCTTGTCGGTACCGAAGATCAGTTCTTCCGCCACGCGGCCACCATACAGCGAGCACAGCTGCGACTGGATCGCCACGCGGTTCATCGAGTACTTGTCGCCTTCCGGCAGGTACATGGTCACGCCCAGCGCACGGCCGCGCGGAATGATCGTGACCTTGTAGACCGGGTCATGTTCCGGCACCAGGCGGCCAACGATGGCATGGCCGGCTTCATGGTAGGCGGTGAGGGTCTTCTCCTCCTCGCTCATGGCCATCGAGCGGCGCTCGGCACCCATCAGGATCTTGTCGCGGGCACGATCGAAGTGGTCCATGCGGACCTCCTTCTCGTTGCCACGTGCGGCGAACAGGGCGGCCTCGTTGCAGAGGTTGGCCAGGTCGGCACCGGAGAAGCCCGGGGTACCACGCGCGATCACCATGGGCACGACGTCGTCGGCCAGCGGCAGCTTGCGCATGTGCACCTTGAGGATGTGCTCGCGGCCCTTCACGTCCGGCAGACCGACCACCACCTGGCGGTCGAAGCGGCCCGGACGCAGCAGCGCCGGGTCCAGCACGTCCGGACGGTTGGTGGCGGCGATCACGATCACGCCTTCGCCGCCTTCGAAACCGTCCATCTCGACCAGCAGCTGGTTCAGGGTCTGCTCGCGCTCGTCATGACCGCCGCCCAGGCCGGCACCACGGTGGCGACCGACGGCGTCGATTTCATCGATGAAGATGATGCACGGCGCGTGCTTCTTGGCCTGCTCGAACATGTCGCGCACTCGGCTGGCGCCGACGCCGACGAACATTTCCACGAAGTCCGAGCCGGAGATCGAGAAGAACGGCACCTTGGCTTCACCGGCGATGGCCTTGGCCAGCAGCGTCTTGCCGGTACCCGGAGGGCCGACCATCAGCACGCCGCGCGGGATCTTGCCGCCGAGCTTGGTGAACTTGGACGGGTCACGCAGGAAATCGACCAGTTCGCCGACTTCTTCCTTGGCCTCGTCGCAACCGGCAACATCGGCGAAGGTGACCTTGATCTGGTCTTCGCCCTGCAGCTTGGCGCGCGACTTGCCGAAGGACATTGCGCCCTTGGCACCGCCGCCACCGCCCTGCATCTGCCGCATGATGAACAGCCAGAAGCCGATGATCAGGATGACCGGCAGGAAATTCATCAGGATCGCGCCGAGGGAGATGCCGCTGGACGGCTCTTCCTGCACGATCTCGACGTTCTTGGTGCGCAGCACGTTGATCAGGTCGCGATCGAACGGCGCGGTGATGGTGGACGACTGTCCACCACGGGTGGTGTAGGTGATCTGGCTGGTACCGCCGCGCGTATCGCCGCCGAAGGCGACCTTCTGCACGTTGCCGGTGTCCACCTGGTCCAGGAACTGCGAGTACGAAGCGCCCTGCGCCCCGGCCCCCGAGGTCTTGGGCGAGAAGCTCTGGAAGACCACCATCAGCACGACGGCGACGACCACCCATAGCAGGAGGTTCTTGGTCAAGTCGTTCATCCTCATTGGCTCCGGTGTTCCTCTTAGTGCTGGCGTTGCGTTGGGGTCGAACTTACGGGGTCGAGCTTACTTCATGTGGGCGCGTTTTCCCTGACCCAAGGCATACACCTCGGGAGAGCGCTTGCGCGAGGCTTCCGGCTTGCGGATGGAGACCTTGTCGTACCGGCGGCGCATGTCGCGCACGTAGTCGTCAAAGCCTTCGCCCTGGAACAGCTTGATCAGGAACGCCCCACCAGTCTTGAGGTGGTTGTCGGCAAAATCCATGGCCAGCTCCGCCAGGTGCATCATCCGCGGCTGGTCGACCGCGTCCACACCACTCTTATTGGGGGCCATGTCCGACAGCACAAGGTCTACCGGCTGATCCCCGAGCATGGCTTCAAACTGCGATAGGACGGTTTCTTCCCTGAAGTCACCGTGAAGGAACTCCACGCCGGCCAGCGGCGGCATGTCCAGAATGTCCAGGGCCAGCACGCGGCCGGTATCGCCGATCTGTCTCCGCACCTGCTGAGACCAACCACCTGGGGCCGCGCCGAGGTCGACCACCACCATGTGCGGCTTCAGCAGGCGGTCACGTTCGAGCAGTTCTTCAAGCTTGTAGGCCGCACGGGAGCGCATGCCTTCGGCCTGGGCCTTCTTCACGAAGGGATCGGAGAAGTGTTCCTTGAGCCAGCGCTGGCTGCTTTTGCTGCGGGTAGCCATTGGAAATAGGGGCTGATGGGGTCGCCATGATACCCTGATCGTCCCATTCAACCGTGTTTTCTGCATGCCCACTGCCTTGACCCCTTCCCAGACCCGTTTCCTGCGCGGCCAAGCCCACGACCTGAAGGCCCTGCTGCAGACCGGCGGCAAGGGCGTCACTCCGGCCTTCCTGACCGAGCTGAACGAAGTGCTGGAACGCCACGAACTGGTCAAGGTGAAGGTTGCCGCCGAAGACCGTGACGCCCGCGACGTGATGATCGGCGAGATCGTGCAGGCCACCGACAGTGCGCTGGTGCAGCGTATCGGCCATGTGGCCGTGCTGTATCGCCCGAGCAAGGAACACCGCCAGATCGTGCTGCCGCGCGGCTGATCGGACCCTGCCATGCAGCTGAACCACGAACTGCCCGACTACGCCTACAGCCTGCACGCCGCTGACGGTCGCTCGGCACGGGTGAATGATCGCGTTCTGGGCAACAGCTTCTTCCTGACCCCGGACCAGCTGGTCGAACAGTGGCCGGTGACCGATGTCGCGGCGCTGCAGGTGGCTGACCTGGAGCCGATCCTGGCACTGAAGCCGGCGTTGATACTGCTCGGCACCGGAGAGCGCCAGGCGTTCCCGCCGGCGGTTGTCATGGCCGCCTGCCTGTCGCGCGGCATCGGACTGGAAGTGATGAACAATCCGGCTGCCGCACGCACCTTCAACATCCTTGCCGGCGAAGGCCGCAAGGTGGCGGCCGCCTTCATCCTGGAAGGCTGAGGCCCGAGGTCGCCGGGCATGGCCCGGCGCTATCTGAAACACACGTTGCGCATATGCAAGCGTCCGAGCCCATGCTCGGGCAGTGCTGCATTGCGGCGTACAGCCGCCGGGCATGGCCCGGCGCTACCCCTATCTGCCCGCGCTAGCGCGCAGGCAGATACTGCTGCGGGTCGACCGGCTTGCCGTTGTAGCGGGTGAGTCGAGGGCGCTTGCGGCCCATGGGACGCGCCCTTGGCGAACGCCCGGCGCGCTGCGCCGGGCCGGGGATCCGCCCGGAGAAACAGCGGCCGGTCACTTCGCCGGCAGATATTGCTGCGGGTCGACCGGCTTGCCGTTGTAGCGGATCTCGAAGTGCAGCATGTCCCGGTTGGCGCCGGTACGGCCCATCTCGGCGATCTGCTCGCCGGCCTTCACGCTCTGCCCTTCATTGACCAGGCGCTTGCGGTTGTGGCCATAGGCCGACAGCCACTGGTCGCTGTGCTTGATGATGATCAGCTCGCCATAGCCGACCAGGCCGGCGCCGGAATACACCACCACGCCATTGGCCGTGGCCTTCACCGGCGCGCCGCTGGTGCCGGCGATGTCCACGCCCTGCTTGGTTGCATCGCCGGCCACGTAGCGGCCCACGACTGCGCCATCGGCCGGCCAGCGCCAGGCGATGTTGCTCTTGACCGGACCGGCCGGACCCGGCGTCGGCGCGGTACTGCCGCCAGACGTGCTGCCAGCCGGACGCGGCGCGGTGACCACGGTGGTCGGCGCACGACCGCCACCGGAACCGGCCGGATACAGGCGGATCACCTGCCCCGGGTAAATGGTCGACGGGTTGTCCAGGTTGTTCCAGGCGATCAGGTCGGCCGGCGTGATGTCGTGGATGCGGGCCAGCGCATAGATGGTGTCACCCTTGCGCACGACCACCGTCTGCCCCGGCTTGGGCACCGACGTCTTCGGCGTGCTGACGCCACTGCTGCCGCCGCCACTGGGCCGGACCACGGTGGCGGTGCCACAGGCGGCCAGGGTGGATACCAGCAACGCCAGCGCGCCGATGCGCACTCCCTTGCTCAGACGATCTGCACTCATGCGAACTTCGACCTCCATACAAGCCAGGCGATCAGCACCACCACCAACGCGGTGGCGATCCAGCCCAGCGGTTCAATCCATCGGCGCAGCGCAGCTTCCGCGCGCGCACCACCGATACGGATGACCGCAGCCAGCACGAACACGCGCTTGCCACGACCGATCAACATGCTCAACAGGTACTGCGGCATCGGCACGCCGACGATACCCGATGCCCACGTGAAGACCTTCATCGGAATCGGCATGAAGCCGCCCAGCACCAGGAAAGTGAACACCGCCCAGGGCGACTCCACCATCTTGGCCTGCACGGTAGCAATGCCCTGCTCGATCGCCGGCAGCATGCCCAGCGCCTCGAACACCGGCTTGACCGCTTCGAATGCATAGTGGCCCAGCGCGTAGCCGATCAGAGCGCCGACCATCGAGCCGGCCAGGCTGAGGGTGGCGAACCACCAGCCGCGCTTGGGCTGGGCCACGCACATCGGCGCCAGCATCACTTCCGGCATCACCGGGAAGATGATGGCTTCGAAAAAGCTCAGCACCATCAGATAGGTCGGCGCGCGCTCATGCGCGGCCCACTTCATCGCCCGCTCGTACAGCGGCCCGAAAATCTTCATGCAACCCTGCTCCGTGGATTCAATCGAGCATGCCAGACAGCAGCGGCACGAAGGTGACCGGCGCCAGCACGCGTTGTTCGATGCTGCCGTCGTCCTTGCGGTCGAGCTGCACCAGCGACTGTGCGCCCGCGCCACCGACCGGGGCGACCAGGCGGCCACCTGCAGCCAGCTGCTCGACCAGCGCATCGACCAGTGCCGGTGCGGCGGCGGTAACCACGATGGCGTCGAACGGGCCATGCTCGGCCCAGCCCACGCGGCCGTCGTCGTGCTTGGTGCGGATGTTCATGCCCAGCGCGCGGAACCGCTTGCGCGCCTGCCGCAGCAGGTCACCGATGCGCTCGACGGTATAGACCTCCAGCCCCAGCGCACCAAGCACGGCGGCCTGATAGCCGGAGCCGGTACCCACTTCAAGCACCTTCTTCGGCGCCACCTGCAGCACGGCCTCGGTCATCCGCGCCACCACCCACGGCTGGGAAATGGTCTGGCCGTGGCCGATCGGCAGCGCGGTGTCTTCATACGCGCGCGAGGCCAGGGCCTCATCGATGAACAGATGGCGCGGCACCACCCGGATCGCGTTCAGCGTCGACTCGTCGACGATGCCGGCTTCGCGCAGGCGGTCGACCAGGCGGTCGCGCACGCGCTGCGATGTCATGCCGATGCCGACTGCTTCCGGCTGCAGGCGCAAGCGTGGGCTCATGCCGGCTGGTCCAGCGCGGCGCTGAGGCCGCCGACCCAGCTGGCGACCTTTTCCAGTGCCTGGTAGCGGGTCAGGTCAACCTGGATCGGGGTGATCGAAATGTGGCCGGTGCGCACCGCATGGAAATCGGTGCCCGGGCCGGAGTCCTGCTCGCGGCCGGCCGGACCGATCCAGTACACCTCGTTGCCGCGCGGGTCTTTCTGCGCGATGCAGCCTTCGGCGCGATGACGGTTGCCCAGGCGGGTGACTTCGAAGCCCTTGACCTCGCTCCACGGCAGGTCCGGCACATTGACGTTGAGGATGGTGTCGGCCGGCAGCGGATCGGCCTTGAGGCGGGCAACAATCTCCACTGCGGCACGCGCCGCCGTCTCGAAATGCTTGGGGTCGTGGTTACGGGTCACCAGCGACACCGCCACCGCAGGCAGGCCGAGGAAACGACCTTCCATCGCCGCCGAGACGGTGCCGGAATAGATCACGTCGTCGCCGAGGTTGGCGGCATTGTTGATACCGGACACGACAATGTCAGGCTCGAATTCGAGCAGGCCGGTCAGCGCAAGGTGCACGCAGTCGGTGGGCGTGCCGGCCACCGACACGGTGTAGTGGTCGATGCGCTTGAGCCGGATCGGCAGATCCAGGGTCAGCGAATTGCTGGCGCCGGAGCGATCGCGGTCGGGTGCGACCACCGTGACTTCGTGCCCGGCCTCGCGCAGCACGGATGCAAGCATCCGGATGCCCGCCGCGTCGACACCGTCATCATTGCTGACCAGGATGCGCATCTTCGATTTAACCGCTTGATTTTCCAAGAATTCGATCCCGTCACCTTGCAACGTGGGCGAAGCCGGCCCGTCTCCTCCAGGGAGGCGGCAGCTCCGCAAGTGCGCCGACTATTGTGCCGCAAGCGGGCGCTGGGTCCTACCCTGTCTGCGGTCACGGCCGACATCCAACGGTCATAGGCAGACCCGCGCAGGCGGTTTAACCTGTGCGCATGTCGCACCCTGAAGACGAAGATCCGGCTGCATTGTTCCGCGCCGCCATCGGCGAAGTGACGCCGCTGCGCAAGGAAGTGGAGCCCGCGCCTGCTGCGCCGCGGCCCAGGCCGCGTGCGCGCATGGCCGAGCGCGACGACGCAGAAGCCGCCGGTGAGTTCGCCCGGCTGCTGCGCGACAACGCCCCGCTGGAAGCGGGCGACGTTGCCAGCTACCGGCGCGACAACCTGCCGCCACGCGTGTTCCAGCGCTTGAAGCGCGGACAGTACTCGGTGCAGGACGAACTGGACCTGCACGGCGCCACCGCCGCGCAGGCCGAGATGATGCTGCGCCAGTTCCTGCTGGAGGCGCACGCCCACGAGTACGGCTGCGTGCGCATCATCCACGGCAAGGGCCTGCAGTCCGATGGCAGTGCGCCGGTGCTGAAGAACCTGGTGGACCGCCTGCTGCGCCTGCGCAACGACGTGCTGGCGTTCCATTCCGCCCCGACCGGGCAAGGCGGGACCGGCGCCATGCTGGTGCTGCTGGCGCGGCGCTGACGTTCTGCCGGTGGGATTCATCCACGCATGGCGTGGATCTACTGACGGCCCGTCCACGCATGGCGTGGATCTACTGACGGCCCATCCACGCATGGCGTGGATCTACTGACGGCCCATCCACGCATGGCGTGGATCTACTGACGGCCCATCCACGCATGGCGTGGATCTACTGTGGCGGGTGGAGGAAAGTGGATCCACGCCATGCGTGGATGCTCTTCGCCTCCGCCACCATTTCCGTCAGGCCTGCGACGCGTCCTCGACCGGCCCGAGCTCGTGCAGGACCGCGGTGGCATAGCAGCCTGGCGGCAGCGCAAAGGACAACTCCAGTACGTCAGCGGCCAGCCACTGGTGCTGCAGCAGCGCTGGACGCAGCCGCAGCGCGCGCCGCTCCTGCTTCAGCCGCGCCTCTTCCAGGCCGGCGCGCAGCGCCTTTGATTCGTCATCACCCAGCGCTGCCAGTTCCAGCTCACGGGCGGCGTCGCTGCTGCGCAGCTCACCCTCACCCCACAACGGAGCACTGGGGTGGATGTCGAAACGTGCCAGGCGCTCGGCCAGCACGTCGCTGTAGGGCTCGGGGCCGAACACGCTGCGGCTGCCATCAAGCATCCACACTTCGCCCTGCAGCGGCTGGTCCCAGCTGCCCTGCTCCACGCGTGCAGCGAGCACGCGGTTGAACAAGGCCGAACGCGCCGCCGACAACAGCAGCGAACGCTGGTCCTTGCGCATGCGCCGGCCACCGAACATCGCCAACGCAGCGGGAACGTTGCCGCCATCGCGACCGAAGCGCTGCTCGCCGAACCAGTTCGGCAGGCCACGCGCGGCGATCTGCTGCAGGCGCTCGTCGATTGCCGCCGCGTCACCCTGCACATCGCGCAGCACCAGCCTGAAGCGGTTGCCCGCCAACGCACCGCGCTGCAGCTTGCGGTTGTGCCAGGTGGAGTCGATCACCTCGATCTCGTCACTGGCCAGCTCGGCCAGATCGGGCGCGACGCGCTTGGGCAGATGTACGCTGAAACGCTGGGTGGTGACCGCGTTGCGGTCCTTCATGCCGGCATAGCTGACCGCCATTTCCGGCAGGCCTGCCCACTTGGCCAGTACCTTGGCCACGTGCACCGTATTGGCGCCACGCTTGCGGATATGCAGCAGCAGATGCTCGCCTTCACCGGTCGCTTCGAAAGCGGGCAGCTCATCGACCTGGAAATCTTCCGGCGTGGTGCGGATGCGCGCCTGCAGCAGCGGTGCACCGAACGCGAGCGGCAACGGGATCATGCGGCCACCAGCAGCACGACCGCCTGCGCAGCGATGCCTTCGCCACGGCCAGTGAAGCCCAGCTTCTCGGACGTGGTGGCCTTGACGCTCACCGCATCCAACGGCAGCTGCAACAGTTCACCGATGCGCTCGCGCATGGCCAGCGCATGCGGGCCGACCTTGGGCCGTTCGCAGATCACGGTGATGTCGGTGTTGCCGACACGCCAGCCGCGCTCGCGCAGCAGGCCATCGCAATGGCGCACGAATTCGCTGCTGTCCGCGCCCTTCCAGCGGTCGTCAGTGGGCGGGAAGTGCTGGCCGATGTCGCCCAGCGCGATCGCACCGAGCATGGCGTCGCACAACGCGTGCAGGATGACGTCGCCGTCGCTGTGCGCGAGCACGCCGCAGCTGTGCGGCACCGCGATGCCACCGAGCATGATGTGGTCGCCTTCACCGAAGGCATGGACGTCGTAGCCCTGGCCGATACGGACGGGCGGGAACGGGGAGGTGCTCATGGATGCAGCCCTTGCAGCAGGGCCGCGCGGGCGGTCAGCCGGCGCGGCGGGAGAGTACGAATTCGAAACGATCGAGATCGGCCGGGGTGGTGACCTTGAAGTTGTCCTCGCTGCCTTCCACCAGCAGCGGGCGCTGGCCCTGGCGCTCCATGGCCATGGCATCGTCGGTCACATCGACACCGGCGGCAGCGGCCTCGGACAGTGCGCGGATCAGCTGGTGGCGGCGGAACAGCTGCGGCGTCAGTGCGCGCCACAGGCGCTCACGTGGCTCGGTGCCGTCGATGCCACCATCATCACCAGCACGCTTGAGCGTGTCGCGTACCGGCGCGGCCAGGATGGCGCCGACCGGATCGGTGCGGCCCACTTCCAGCAGGCGGCCAAGATCGGCCTGCGACAGGTTCGGACGCGCCGCGTCGTGCACCAGCACGAATTCATCGGCACGCACGCTGTCCGGCAGGGCCTGCAGCCCCGCCAGCACCGAGGCGGCGCGGGTGGCGCCACCGGTGCAGGTCAGCACCGGTTTGCCGGCCCATTCGCTCCAGCCCGGCCAATCGGCATCGTCCGCACCGATCACCACCATCGCCCCGGCCACGGCCGGGTGTGCCAGCAGTGCGTCCAGGGTGTGGGCGAGCAGGGTCTGCCCGCCCGCCTGCAGGTACTGCTTGGGCAACGGCGCACCAAAACGCGTGCCGCGCCCTGCGGCCGGAACAACCACCCAGATCGCCGCGCTCATGGCACGTCCGCCGGATGGTCACCGGCCGGGGCCGCAACCGGCGCAGGCTGCGCCGGACGCGTCGGTGCATCTTCCACGACGCGATAGAACTTCTCGCCGGGCTTGATCATGCCCAGCTCGCTGCGCGCGCGTTCTTCGATGGCGGACTGGCCTTCCTTGAGGTCCTTCACTTCGGCAGCAAGCGCATCGTTGCGCTGCTGCAGACCGTCATTGTCCCGCTCCTGGTTGGCGACCTGGGCTTCGAGCATCATCACTTCACCCGAATTGCCCGGGCCGAACCAGAAACGGTACTGCAGCCATGCCAGCAGCAGGGCCAGCAACAACAGCAGCCAGCGCCAGTCGCGCATCGGCTCAGCGCTTCAGCGACACGAACGCGTCACGACCAGCGTAACGCGCGCCGGCACCGAGGGCTTCCTCGATGCGCAGCAGCTGGTTGTACTTGGCCACGCGATCGCTGCGGCACAGCGAGCCGGTCTTGATCTGGGTGGCGGTGGTCGCCACCGCAATGTCGGCGATGGTGGTGTCCTCGGTTTCACCCGAACGGTGCGAGACCACGGCGGCGTAACCGGCACGGTCGGCCATGGCGATCGCTTCCAGCGTTTCGCTGAGGGTACCGATCTGGTTGACCTTGATCAGGATCGCGTTGGCGGTGCCCGAATCGATGCCTTCCTGGAAGATCTTCGGATTGGTGACGAACAGATCGTCGCCGACCAGCTGCACCTTCTTGCCGATGCGATCGGTCAGCAGCTTCCAGCCCGCCCAGTCGTTCTCGGCCAGGCCGTCTTCGATGGTGATGATCGGGTACTGCGCGGCCCAGTCAGCCAGGAAGTCGACGAACTGCTCGGAGGTCAGTCGCTTGTTCTCGCCGACCAGGTTGTACTTGCCGTTCTCGAAGAATTCGCTGGAGGCCACGTCCAGGCCCAGCAGCACGTCTTCACCGGCGGTGTAGCCGGCCTTGCCGATGGCTTCGAGGATGGTGTCCAGCGCTTCGACGTTGCTGCGGAAGTCCGGCGCGAAGCCGCCTTCGTCGCCCACCGCCGTGCTCAGGCCGTGGCCCTTCAGCACCGACTTCAGCGAATGGAAGATTTCGGTACCGGCACGCAGCGCTTCGGAGAACGAGGTGAAGCCGACCGGCAGCACCATGAACTCCTGGAAATCGACGTTGTTGTCGGCGTGCGCGCCGCCGTTGATGATGTTCATCATTGGCACCGGCAGCGACGGGGTCGCGCCGGTCTTGCCGGCCAGGTACTGCCACAGTGCCTGCTTGCTGGAGGCAGCGGCGGCGTGCGCGGCGGCCATGGAAACACCCAGCAGTGCGTTGGCACCCAGGCGGCCCTTGTTCTCGGTGCCATCCAGATCGATCAGGCGACGGTCCAGGCCGGCCTGGTCGGTAGCCTCGAAGCCCTTCAGTGCGTTGGCGATGGCGCCGTTGACGTTGTCGACGGCCTTGCGCACGCCCTTGCCGAGGTAACGGGTCTTGTCGCCGTCACGCAGCTCCACCGCTTCCTTGGTGCCGGTCGATGCGCCGGAGGGAACCGCGGCGCGACCGAACGAACCGTCCTCCAGGGTGACTTCGGCTTCCAGCGTGGGGTTGCCACGGCTGTCGAGGATTTCACGGGCATGGATGCTGCGGATCGTACTCATGGTCGGGCCGGTTACCTGTATGGAGAGGGGGCGACAAAAACGAATGCCGCGTGATTATCCCCGGCTACCCCTCACTTGCCAAATGGCGCGATGGGCATCAGCCCCAGCTGGACCCGATCACGATCAGCAGCAGCGACACCAGCATCACCAGCAGGGCACCGGCAATGGTCGCGCACACCGGCCCGCGCCGACGCCGCCAGGCCATCACCATCGCCACCAGGCTGCCCACGAAGGACAGCACCAGCGTGACCAGCGCGCCCAGCATCCAGTACTGCATGGCCTGCACGCCGTTGTTGCCATCCCCCGGCGGACGGAAGCTGGCGGCGAAGGCCAGCACGCCCACGAGCAAGCCGCCCCAGGCGAGCACCGACAGCAACAGGGCGATCAGGCCCCACGGCCAGCTGCGCGAGGCTTCAGGCATCGTATTCATCAAAGAAGATCGTGCAGCAGGATGCCCGCCCACAGCGACAGCAGGACCATGGCCAGCGCAGCGGTAACCCTGCCCCGGTTCAGGCGCCAGCCGAGCACCGCGGCGAAGAACCCTGCGGAAATGGTCAGCACTTCGGCCACCGCCAGGGCGATGACGAAGGGCATCAGGTTCACTACCGGACCGCCGGCACTCGACGGGCGCATGCCGGCACCGAACAGCATGCCGATGGCGAATACACCGGACACCGCCAGCAATGCCAGGCCGAGTGCGATCGGGCCCCACGGCCACTGCCGCCAGCGCCGGCGACGACGCTGGATCTCCAGCGCCGCCTGCGGGTGCTGGCTCACGCGAAGCGCGAGAAGCCGTGCTTCTTGGTCACCGCGTCGAGCTCCATCAGGGTCTCGAGCAGGGCTTCCATCTGGTCCAGCGGCCACGCGTTGGGGCCGTCGGACAGCGCCTTGGACGGGTCCGGATGGGTTTCGGCGAACAGGCCGGAGATGCCCACGGCAACCGCGGCACGCGCCAGCACCGGCACATGCTCGCGCTGGCCGCCGGAACTGGTGCCCTGCCCGCCCGGCAACTGCACCGAATGGGTGGCGTCGAACACCACCGGGCAGCCGGTATCGCGCATCACCGCCAGCGAACGCATGTCGCTGACCAGGTTGTTGTAGCCGAAGCTGGCGCCACGCTCGCAGACCATGATCTGCTCGTTGCCGGTGGCCTTGGCCTTCTCGACGACGGGCTTCATGTCCCACGGCGCCAGGAACTGGCCCTTCTTGATGTTGACCGGCTTGCCGGCCGAGCACACCTTGCGGATGAAGTCGGTCTGGCGGACCAGGAACGCCGGGGTCTGCAGCACGTCCACCACCGAGGCCACTTCATCCATCGGGGTGTATTCGTGCACGTCGGTCAGCACCGGCACGCCGATCTGCTTCTTGACCTCGGCCAGCACCTTCAGGCCCTCTTCCATGCCCGGGCCACGGAAGGCCGTGCCGGAGGTGCGGTTGGCCTTGTCGAAGCTGGACTTGAAGATGAAGTTCACACCGAGCCTGTCGGTCACTTCCTTCAGCTTGCCGGCGGTATCCAGCTGCAGCTGCATCGACTCGATCACGCAGGGGCCGGCGATCAGGAACAGGGGCTGGTCCAGCCCGACCTCGAATCCACACAGTTTCATGGCGTTTCCTTGTTGTCCGCTACACCGGCACTGCCGGTGCGCTGGGGTTGAAGCGAGCAAGATGGGGGCCAGCGGCCCCCATGACAAGTCAGGCGCGCACTTCCTGCAGCAGCTTGCCACCGGCCTTGCGCTCACGCGCGGCACGGATGAAGCCGATGAACAGCGGGTGGCCATCACGCGGGGTGGACAGGAATTCCGGGTGCGCCTGGCAGGCCAGGAACCACGGGTGCTGGTCGCGCGGCAGTTCAACCACTTCCACCAGGGTGTCGTCCATCGACTTGCCGGCGATCACCAGGCCGGCGTCTTCCAGCTGGGTGCGGTAGCGGTTGTTGAACTCGTAACGGTGGCGGTGGCGCTCGGCGACCACGTCCTTGCCGTACAGTTCGCGGGCCAGCGTGCCCGGCTTCAGGCGCTGCTCCTGCAGGCCCAGGCGCATGGTGCCGCCCAGGTCACTCTTGTCGTCACGCTTTTCCACGTCGCCGGTGGCCGTGCGCCATTCGGTGATCAGGCCGATCACCGGGTTCGGCGACTGGCGATCGTTCTCGGTGCTGTTGGCGTCTTCCAGGCCCACCACGTGGCGCGCGTAGTCGACCACCGCAGCCTGCATGCCGTAGCAGATGCCGAAGTACGGCACCTTGTGCTCACGGGCGTACTGCGAGGTGAGCACCTTGCCTTCGAAGCCACGGTCGCCGAAACCACCCGGCACCAGGATGCCGTCGACATCGGCCAGCGCGGACATGTCGCTGCCTTCCAGGTCCTGCGCTTCCAGCCACTTCAGGGTGACCTTGGTGCGCTGGCGCAGGCCACCGTGCTTGAGCGCTTCGCCGACCGACTTGTAGGCGTCCTGGTGGTCGATGTACTTGCCGACCACCGCGATGGTCACCGCATCCAGCGGATGCAGGGTGGCATCGACGGCGTCTTCCCACATCGACAGGTCGGCCGGGCCGGCCTTGTCGGCCAGCTTCAGCTGGTTGATGACGATCTCGTCCAGGCCCTGTGCGTGCAGGCCCATCGGAATGCGGTACAGCACATCGACGTCGGGCACGCTGATCACCGCGCGCTCGGAGACGTTAGTGAACTGGGCGATCTTGCGACGCTCCGAATCCGGTACCGGCTGTTCCGAACGGCACAGCAGCACGTCCGGCTGGATGCCGATCGAGCGCAGTTCCTTCACCGAGTGCTGGGTCGGCTTGGTCTTCAGCTCACCCGCCGCAGCGATGTACGGCACCAGGGTGAGGTGCATGAACAGCGCCTTTTCCGGGCCGCGCTCGGTGCGTACCTGGCGGATCGCCTCCAGGAACGGCAGCGACTCGATGTCGCCGACGGTGCCGCCGATCTCCACTAGGGCCACGTCGAAGCCCTCGGTGGCTTCGTCCATGCAGCGACGGATCTCGTCGGTGATGTGCGGAATGACCTGCACGGTCGCGCCCAGGTAGTCGCCGCGGCGCTCCTTGCGGATCACTTCCTCATAGATGCGGCCGGTGGTGACCGAGTTCTTGCGGCTCAGGCGGGTGCGCACGAAGCGCTCGTAGTGTCCCAGGTCGAGATCGGTTTCGGCGCCGTCGTCGGTGACATACACCTCACCGTGCTGGAACGGGCTCATGGTGCCCGGGTCGACGTTGATGTACGGATCGAGCTTCATCATCGTGACCTTCAGGCCACGCGCTTCGAGAATGGCGGCCAGTGACGCGGCGGCAATACCTTTGCCGAGCGAGGACACCACGCCGCCGGTTACGAAAATCAAGGGAGTCATGGCTGCAAGCATCCTGTCTGGAAATGGAAAACGGCAGCGCCACGCCTGCCCGGGGGGCGGGCGTGGAGCAGAAAGGGGGTTTTCCGGTTCGCTGGAGCAGCGAGGGAGGTGCGGGCCCGGCCAGCGCAATGCGCCAGCGGGGAACCACCCTGCGAGGTCGGGGCGGCCGTGCCGGTCACTTCGACCGTCACCTGCGACCCGCTTTGCTGGAGGCCACGCTTGGCCGTGCCAGCCCATTCGCAAATGGTGGACACGCACTTACTCCCGGAAAGCCATAGTTTACAGATAGATGGCCGCCAACCCAAGGGGCAGATGGCGCCATCGGCAAAAAGAAACGCCCCGCTGGGCGGGGCGTTCGAGGGGGAAACCCTTGTGGCAAGGGCCTCGGAGGGGCAGAAGAATTACTTCTTCTTGCGTGCCTCTTCCTCTTCTTCCTGCTGCGGCACCGGCTGGCCCTTGGCCTTCATCTCGGCATTGGCCTGCGCGCGGCGCTTGGCCTTGGCCTCGGCTTCGGACTGCGCCTTGTCGGCCTGGTCACCCTGCTGCGGAGCAGGCTGGCCGGCGTTCTGCGCCAGCACCATCGGCACTGCAACAGCGGCGGCAGCCAGGATCGCAATGGTCAGCAACTTCTTCATGGAGTCCTCCTCGCGGTATGGCTCGGATGTGGGGGGCGCCGGTGTTCGGTTCCAGCGGTTGCCATTTTACCCCCTCCCCGCCAACGAGGCTGAACCGCAGGCGTGCAAATTCCCGGTCCAGACCGCACACTTGCCCGTCGCTCCACGCTTTCGAAGACAGATGAACGCCCGCTATAACGCCGCCGATATTGAAGTCCTGTCCGGCCTTGACCCGGTCAAGCGCCGCCCCGGCATGTATACCGACACCGCGCGCCCGAACCACCTGGCGCAGGAAGTGATCGACAACTCGGTGGACGAGGCCCTCGCCGGCCATGCCCGCTCGATCGAGATCACCCTGTTCAAGGACGGCAGCGTGGAGGTCAGCGATGACGGCCGCGGCATGCCGGTGGACATCCATCCGGAAGAGAAGATCCCGGGCGTCGAGCTGATCCTTACCCGCCTGCATGCCGGCGGCAAGTTCAACAACAACAACTACACCTTCTCCGGCGGCCTGCATGGCGTCGGCGTCAGCGTGGTCAATGCGCTGTCGACCCTGGTGGAAATCCACATCAAGCGCGACGGTGCCGAACACCGCATCACCTTCCGCAACGGCGACCGCGCCTCGCCGCTGGAAGTGGTCGGCACCGTCGGCAAGAAGAACACCGGTACCCGCCTGCGCTTCTGGCCGGACCCGAAGTACTTCGATACGCCCAAGTTCGCCGTGCGCGCGCTCAAGCACCTGCTGCGCGCCAAGGCCGTGCTGTGCCCGGGCCTGACCGTCAAGCTGACCGACGAAGCCACCGGCGAGGTCGACACCTGGTACTACGAAGACGGTCTGCGCGATTACCTGAAGCTGGAGCTGGGCGATCGCGAGTCGCTGCCGGCCGACCTGTTCGTGGGCAACCTGAAGAAAGACACCGAGATCGTGGACTGGGCTGTGGCCTGGCTGCCGGAAGGCGAGCTGGTGCAGGAAAGCTACGTCAACCTGATTCCCACCGCACAGCACGGCACCCACGCCAACGGCCTGCGCACCGGCCTGACCGAAGCGCTGCGCGAGTTCTGCGACTTCCGCAACCTGCTGCCGCGCGGCGTCAAGCTGGCCCCGGAAGACGTGTGGGACCGCGTGTCGTTCGTGCTGTCGCTGAAGATGACCGACCCGCAGTTCAGCGGCCAGACCAAGGAACGCCTGTCCTCGCGCCAGGCCGCCGGTTTTGTCGAAGGCGCCGCGCACGATGCGTTCAGCCTGCTGCTGAACCAGAATGTGGAGCTGGGCGAGAAGATCGCGCAGATCGCCATCGAGCGCGCCAGTGCGCGCCTGAAGACCGAGAAGCTGGTCGTCCGCAAGAAGGTCACCCAGGGCCCTGCTCTGCCCGGCAAGCTGGCCGACTGCATCAGCCAGGACCTGTCGCGCACCGAACTGTTCCTGGTCGAGGGCGACTCGGCAGGCGGCAGCGCCAAGCAGGCCCGCGACAAGGATTTCCAGGCGATCCTGCCGCTGCGCGGCAAGATCCTCAACACCTGGGAAGTGTCCTCCAACAGCGTGCTGGCCTCGGAGGAAGTGCACAACCTGGCGGTGGCCATCGGCTGTGACCCGGGCAAGGAAGACATCAGCGGCCTGCGCTACGGCAAGGTGATCATCCTGGCCGACGCCGACTCCGACGGCCTGCATATCGCAACGCTGCTGACCGCACTGTTCCTGAAGCACTTCCCGGCGCTGGTCGATGCCGGCCACGTGTTCGTGGCGATGCCGCCGCTGTTCCGCATCGACGTGGGCAAGCAGGTGTTCTACGCCCTGGATGAGGAAGAAAAGCGCTCGATGCTGGACAAGATCGAACGCGAGAAGATCAAGGGCGCCATCAACGTGACCCGCTTCAAGGGCCTGGGCGAGATGAATCCGCCGCAGCTGCGTGAATCCACCATCCATCCAGACACCCGTCGCCTGGTGCAGTTGACCATCGACGATGGCGAGCAGACCCATTCACTGATGGACATGCTGCTGGCCAAGAAGCGCGCGTCGGACCGCAAGGGCTGGCTGGAGAGCAAGGGCGATCTGGCTTCGCTGGAAGTCTGATTCCCGGACCGGTGGTAGTGCCGGCCGCTGGCCGGCTGCTTTTCTTGAACCAGCGGGATACCTGGGTTGCCGGCCAGCGGCCGGCACTACCGGACCTCTTCGTGCTGCCGGCCAGCGGCCGGCACTACCGGACCTCTTCGTGCTGCCGGCCAGCGGCCGGCATTACCGGGCCGTTGGATCGGCCGCCATCGGCAAACCCTGCGGGTCCATAATGCGCGTTCATCCGCGTGGACGACCCCATTGCCCGCCAACTCACTGCTGTTCCCCGGGCTGCCGCTGCACAGCGCGCGCCTGGTGCTGAACCCCATTCGCCGCGATGACGCCGCGGCCCTGTTCGCCCTGCAGTCCGACCCGGACGTGATGCACTGGTGGAACCACCCGGCGTGGACGCGTCCGGCCGAAGCACGCGCGCAGATCGACGACGACCTGGCTGCACAGGCCACCGGCACGCAGTTGAAGCTGGCCCTGCGCGAATCGGTGGACGGCCCGCTGCTGGGCATCTGCGTGGTGTTTGCCCTGGATCGGGACGCGGCGCGCGCGGAAATCGGCTATCTGCTGGCACCTGGCAAGCAGGGCCACGGCTACATGCATGAAGCGCTGCAGCAGGTGCTGGCCTATCTGTTCAACATCCTGCAACTGCACCGGGTGGAAGCGGAGATCGATCCACGCAACCACGCCTCGGCACACGTGCTCGAACGCCTGGGCTTCCACCGCGAAGGCCTGCTGCGGCAGCGCTGGCGTATCCAGGGTGAACTGGCCGACTCGGCCGTGTATGGGCTGCTGGCCGACGACGCGGTGCGCTCAGCCACCTTCGCTTGACCGGATCAGGCCACAACGCCGGCCCATGCCTTTGGACACATACGGTGCGCGGCACCCCGCCCTAGCATCGGGGTCCCTTCCGCTGCCGTTCCGGTGCCATGAAGTTCCTGCTGCACTCTGCCGCGCTCTGCGTCGGCCTGCTGATCGCCCCTGCCTGCGTGCTGGCCGCGCCTGCTGCTGACGGCGCCTCCGAATCGAAAGAAGAAAAGACCGAAGCCGCGCCCCTGCCGGCCGATGCGTCGGCTCGCCAGAGCATGCGCTTGGCGGGCCGCACCCTCGACTACACCGCCACCGTTGGCACCCTGCCGGTACGCGATGCGAAGGGCAAGGTGATCGCCGATGTGGTGTTCACCGCCTACACGATGCCGGGCAAGGACCGGCCGGTGACCTTCGCTCTCAATGGCGGCCCCGGCGCATCTTCTGTGTACCTCAACCTGGGCGCCATCGGCCCGAAGGTGGTGACCTTCGGTTCGGAAGGCGACAGCGCATCGGCGCCGGCGAAGCTGCACGACAATCCCGGCACCTGGCTGGACTTCACCGACCTGGTGTTCATCGATCCGGTCGGTACCGGCTTCAGCCGCGCCCGCATCGGCGATGAGGAAGCGAAGAAACAGCTGTATACGCCCAGTGCCGATGTCGAGTACCTCTCGCGCACGATCTACGACTGGCTGCTGCGCAACCAGCGCATGGCCTCGCGCAAGTACCTGACCGGCGAGAGCTATGGCGGCTATCGCGGCCCGCGCATCACCCACTTCCTGCAGACGCGCCTGGGCGTGGCGATGAACGGCCTGGTGCTGGTGTCGCCTTACCTGAGCCCGACCCTGGAAGACAACGCCGATGTCTCGCCGATGGCGTGGATGCAGACCCTTCCGTCGATCGCTGCCGCGCACCTGGAACGCCAGGGCAAGCTGACCGACGCGGCGATGCGCGAGGTGGTCGAGTACACCCGCGGCGACTACGCCACCGCGCTGATGAAGGGCCGCAGCGATCCGCAGGCGACCGAGGCGATGCTGCGCCGGGTGGCCGAGTTGACCGGCCTGGACCCGCAGTTCGTGCGCCGCGCCGGCGGTCGCCTGGAAACCCAGGCCTACCTGCGTGAGGTGTTCCGCGACAAGGGCACGCTGGGCAGCCGCTACGATTCCAACGTCACTGCGTTCGATCCGTTCCCGAACGATCCGGAGCAGCGCGCCAACGATCCGCTGCTGGACAGCATCATCGCCCCGACCACCACCGCGATGGTCGACTTCGTTACCCGCGAGGTCGGCTGGAAGGTGGATGCGCGCTACCAGGCGCTGAACTACGACGTGAACCGTCTGTGGGATCGTAATGGTGACCTGCGCGAGGGCGCGGTGACCCAGCTGCGCCAGGCCGTGGCGATCGACCCGCATCTGCAGGTGCTGATCGTGCACGGCTGGAATGACCTGTCCTGCCCGTTCATGGGCTCGATCCTGACGGTGGACCAGATGCCGACGATGGGCAGCAACCCGGACCGCGTGCAGGTGCGCAGCTATCCGGGTGGGCACATGTTCTACAGCCGGGCTGACAGCCAGGCGGCGTTCCGCAGGGATGTGCAGGCGTTGTTCCAGCGCAATTGAGGGATTGTCGGCCGGGCCTGCCGCCCGGCACCCGCAGAATCGACGGCAACGGCAACGGCAACGGCAACGGCAACGTCAAAAGCGGGCTTTCCGTGGGTTGGCGGGGTGGGCCCGGTTGCGGGGGACGCCGTAAACCCCCAGACCGGCCCAGCCGCTGGCGGCTGTGCGTTCGGGCGCTTGCGAAGCAGTGCCTCGCAAGCAAAGCGCCCTCACCCTTGGGGGCTTGGCCGCGGCATCCATGCCGCAGGCACCCCCGCAACCGGACCCACCCCGCCTTCGACAGGTTCCGGCTGCTGTTGGTGGGTGTCGACTTCCTGCTGCTGTTGGTAGGTGTCGACCTTGGTCGACACTGTAGATCCACGCCATGCGTGGATAACGGAAACCGGATGCTTCATGAAATGAAAAAGCCCGCCGGAATCCGGCGGGCTTTTTGTTTTCCGGGGTCAGATCCTTTTCCTGCAGGGAAAGGGCTCTGATCCCAAGGCTCCTGGCATCAGGTCCAGCCGAGCAGCTCGAACAGCTTCAGGATCAGGTAGGCGCAGCCGCCTGCCGCCGGGATGGTCAGGATCCAGGCCCAGACGATGCGTTCGATCACGCCCAGGCGCAGCGAACGCGGGTTCTTGGCGAAGCCTACGCCCATGATCGCGGTGGAGATGCTGTGGGTGGTCGATACCGGCATGCCGAAGTGCGCCGCCAGGGTCAGCACGGTGGCCGAGCTGGTTTCCGCGGCGAAGCCGTGGATCGGGTGCAGCTTGACCATCTTGTGGCCCAGGGTCTTGATGATCTTCCAACCGCCCGAGGCGGTACCGGCGGCCATCACCACCGCACAGGTCAGCACGATCCACATGGCAATGCCGTCGCCAGCGTGCGCGTCCGGATGCATGAAGGCCAGCCACGACGGCAGGTCGTTCAACGCGCCGGTCGCCTCGGCACCGATCAGGGTCATCGCGATGATGCCCATGGTCTTCTGCGCATCGTTGTGGCCGTGGGCAAAGCCCATGTAGGCCGCCGAAGCGATCTGTGCCTTGCCAAAGAACGCATTGACGATGCGCGGACGTGCCAGCCGGCCGATCGCGCCGCCGATCTTGGCCAGGCCTGCGATCAGTGCCCACAACAGCACCATCACTGCGATGCCGAGCAGGAAGCCTGCGATCGGCGAGGTGATCATCGGCACGAACACCTTCCACAGCAGGCCCTTGTTCTGCGCCCAGCTGCCAAGCCGTTCGGACCAGATCAGCGCGTCCCAGTTGTTGTGGGCCGCAGCCAGGCCGGCGCCGCACAGGCCACCGATCAACGCGTGCGAGGACGAGGACGGCAGGCCCTTCCACCAGGTGATCAGGTTCCAGATGATGCCGCCGAGCAGCGCGCACAGGATCACCTGCGGGGTCACGTCGACCACGTTGGTGTTGAGCAGGCCCGACGCGATGGTCAGTGCGACCGCGGTGCCGGTCAGGGCACCGATGAGGTTCATGAAGGCGGCAAGCATCACCGCCCAACCGGGCGACAGTACTTTGGTTGCCACCACGGTAGCGATGGAGTTGGCGGTATCGTGGAAGCCGTTGATGAACTCGAAGACGAGCGCGGCCAGGATCACCACCAGGACTAGGGTGAGCATCGGTACCGGCCCGTCAGCTGTTCTTCAACACGATCTGGTACGCCACCACACCGGCCTCGCGGCAGCGGTCGATGGCCTTTTCCAAGATCTCGAAGAATTCCTTGAGCAGGAACATCTGCAGGTTGTCCAGGCGACCGGAGTAGATGTCGCGGTACAGTTCGAGCATCAGGCGGTCGGCCTCGTTTTCCAGCGAGCGCAGGCGCTCGTTGAGCGCGGTCATCCGGTCCAGGTTCATGTGGCGCAGGTCGGCGACCATCTCCACCACTACGCCAGCGGCCTGCTCCAGCATCGCCGCGCGCGGCGCGAAGTCGATGTGTTCCAGGTGGGTGGTGGCCAGCGAATAGCGATCGGCGAACTTCTCGATCTGCTTGGGAATCTTGTACAGGGCCGAGCCCAGCGCTTCGATATCTTCGCGCTCGATCGGGGTCATGAAGCTGTCCACCAGCGCCTGGCTGATCTTGTCCGAGGCCGCGCGTTCGCGCAGACGGGCCAGCTTGAAGGCATCCAGGGCGGGCTGGCGATCGGCGTCGCGCAGCATCGAATGCAGTGCCTTGGCGGCATCGGAAGCCGCGACGGCAGCCTCATCGAGCAGGGTGTAGAACTGTTTGCCGGAACCGAAAATGGTCTGCAGAGAGAACATTGAGAAACCTGTCAGCCGTCGCGGGAAGGACGGCACCAGTGCGAATTATGACGGCTAGATGACCATCACGGGTATCCCTGCCCCTTTCCGGGGGTCGGGACGCCCAAAACTGAACAGGCATTTGCCACCCAGCCACGGCCCTTTGCTAAGATGCCAGCGCGTCTTCGGGCGCACCTTATGGACGACGACCCTTATCCCCCAGCGCCGCGCCGGACCCCGTTCCTGAGCGCCTGCCGCCATCGCAAGCACCCGCCCTCCCTGTCACCAACCGGGGACGATGCCCGTGTTTGAAATGATCCTGATTGTTTTCGCGCTTGTTCTGCTGAACGGCTTCTTTGCCATGTCCGAGATGTCGGTCATGACCTCGCGCAAGAGCCGGCTGAAGCAGCTGGCTGGCACCTCCAAGCGCGCGGCCAAGGCCCTGGAGCTGTCGGAGAAGCCGGAAGCCTTCCTGTCCACCGTCCAGATCGGCATCACCGTGATCGGCGTGCTGACCGGCTTCCTCGGCGGCGAGGCACTGGGTGAAGCCATCGGCGGCTGGATCCAGGGGCTGATGCCGGGCTTCGCCTACGCCGGCGGCATCGGCAAGGCCCTTGCAGTCACCTTCATCACCTTCATCACGCTGATCTTCGGCGAACTGGTGCCCAAGCGACTGGCCCTGACCCGCTCGGAGGACATCGCCGGCCTGGTGGCGCTGCCGATGAGCTGGCTGGCCAAGCTGGCCTTCCCCTTCGTCTGGCTGCTGTCCAAGACCACCCAGCTGGTGCTGCGCCTGTTCGGCCTGGGCAAGGACGAGGTCGCGTCGGTGACCGAAGAGGAGATCCGCATGCTGGTGGCCGAGAGCCACGAGGCCGGCGTGATCGACAGCCACGAGCGCGACATGATGAACCGCGTGATGCGCCTGGGCGACCGTACCGCCGACAGCCTGATGACCCCGCGCAACCGGATCGCCTGGCTGGATACGCTGGGTGGCCTGGACAAGAACCTGGAGATCATGGCCGAGCACGAGTTCTCGCGGTACCCGGTGTACCGCGACAACGACATGGACGTGGTCGGCGTGCTTGAGCTGAAATCGCTGGCCACGCGGATGGCACGCGGCGACAACGCGCTGTTCCAGACGTTGCGCGAACCGCTGTACGTCTCCGAATCCACCCATGCGATGAAGCTGCTGGAGATCTTCCGCGAAGAACAGCAGTCGATGGCGCTGGTGGTGGACGAGTACGGCGAGATCCAGGGCCTGGTAACCATCAGCGATTTGATGGGCGCGGTGGTCGGCCGCCTGCAGGCAACGGAAAATGCCGACGAGGACGCGCTGGTGGTGACCCGTGAGGACGGCTCGCTGCTGGTGGACGGCTCGCTGCCGATCGAGGACCTGCGCGAGCTGATCGGCAGCAACGACCTGCCCGACGCCGAGGATGGCGATTACTACACCCTGGCCGGCATGTGCATCCACTTCTTCGGCCGCATCCCGCACGCGGGCGAGTACTTCGACTGGGCCGGCTGGCGCTTCGAGGTGGTCGATCTGGACGGTGCGCGCGTGGACAAACTGCTGCTTCGCACCCTGTCCGACGAGCAGGCCGATGAGCTCACCGCCTGACGCCGGCCCCGGCGCTGCATCGCCGGAGTACCGCAACGAGGGCATCCGGACCCTGCTGGCGATGTTCGCCTTCGGTGACCCGGCCCAGCACATGAAGCTGGGGCAGATCCTGCAGGATCTGCAGCAGAGTGCCTTTGGTGTATTCCTGTTCGTCGCCATCCTGCCGGCCTTCATCCCCATCCCGGGGCTGGGCGGCGCAGTCAGCGGTCCGTTGGTGATCCTGATCGGCCTGCAGATGCTGTTCTGCATGCGCCGGCCCTGGCTGCCCGGCTTCATTGCCCGTCGCGGGCCGAAGCGCGGCACCATGCACCGGTTCCTGGATCGCATCGATGGTGCCCTGCGCCGCCTCGACCGCATGCTCAAGCCGCGCATGCCGCAACTGCTGACCCCGGCTCCCGCCCACGCCTTCAGCGGCCTGCTGCTGGTGCTGCTGGGCCTGCTGCTGTCGTTGCCGATTCCGTTCACCAACTATCTGTTCGGCTTCCAGTTGCTGCTGTTCGCGCTGGCCCTGCTTGAACGCGACGGCGCGCTGATGTTGTTCAACTGGGTGGCTGCGCTGGTGGCGATCGCATTCTTCGGCTTCAGTTCCGGGCAGCTGGTGGGCTACACCGTCGACCTGTTCCAGCGCTGGTTCTGAGCGCCTGCCGCTGCGCTCGCCGGGCATGGCCCGGCGCTACCCTGAGCCCCGCCCGGTAGCGCCGGGCCATGCCCGGCGGGTTACTGCAATCAACGCAGATCGATGAATCCGTTGTCGCCCAACCGTGCCGGCTCATCCTGCACCGCCGACAACACGAAACTCAACGCCGAGCCGAGCAGCGTGCCCGGTCCGTCCCAGTACTCGGCGGTCTCTGCACGCACGTGGATCAAGCGCAGGCTCGGGTCATCCGGGCCGCCCGGGAAGAACAGCTTCATCGCCGGCGACCACAGCTCTTCGACCTTCGCGCGGTCATCGATGATCCGTGCCACGCCGGCTACCGACACATACGTATTCTTCGATGGCGAGGCATAGGCCACGTTGACCCGCGGGTCGAGCGCGATCTCGGCCACCTTCGGGCTGTCGGCCGCAGTGGCGAACCACAGGTCGCCATCGAAGGCGACCTGCTGGGTGCCAAGCGGACGGCTGTAGAGGCGTCCATCGACACCACGGGTGGTGAACATCGCCACCTCCACGTCCTTGATCAGTTCAGCCAGCTGGGCAATGTGCTCGGTACGCGATTCGTCCATGGGGGACTCCGGAAGTGGGAGTCCCCATCAGACGCGTCCGCACCGCAAATTGCCGTGACGCAATTGTTCAGCCCGCGTGGCGGGCATGCCAAGCGTGCATTGCCAGTTCGAACGAGCGAAGGCGCGCGCGGTGGTCGTACAGGTTGGCGGTAAGCATCAGTTCGTCGGGCTGATGGCGTTCGACGAACGCCGCAATGCCATCGGCAACCTGCTGCGGATCACCCAGCACGGTGCACGCCAGCGCCCGCTCCACGCCCAGCTTCTCGTGGGGTTCCCAGAACGCTTCGATGTCATCGATCGGCGCCGGAATCTTGCCCGGACGGCCGCGACGCAGGTTGACGAAGCTCTGCTGCTGGCTGGTGAACAACCGCCGCGATTCGGCCTCGCTGTCACTGGCCACCACGTTCAACGCCAGCATCGCGTGCGGCTGCTTGAGCGTGGCCGAAGGGCGGAATTCGCGGCGATACACCGCAAGCGCTTCATCCATGGAATCGGGGGCGAAGTGCGAGGCGAAGGCGTACGGCAGGCCCATCGAGGCGGCCATGCGTGCGCCGAACAGGCTGGAACCGAGGATCCAGGTCGGCACCCGCAGGCCGCCGCCGGGTACGGCCTGCACCGCCTGGCCGGGCTGCACCGGTTCGAAGTAATGCAGCAGTTCGCGTACGTCCTGCGGAAACTGGTCGGCGCTGTCGAAATAGCGGCGCAGGGCGCGGGCGGTCGGCTGGTCGGTACCCGGCGCGCGGCCCAGGCCCAGGTCGATGCGATCGGGGTACAGCGAGGCCAGGGTGCCGAACTGCTCGGCCACCTGCAGCGGCGCATGGTTGGGCAGCATGATGCCGCCGGCGCCGACGCGGATGCGTTGGGTGCCACCGGCCACATGACCGATCAGCACCGCCGTGGCGGCACTGGCGATGCCAGGCATGTTGTGGTGTTCGGCCAGCCAGTAGCGGCGGTAGCCCAGCGCATCGGCATGCTGGGCGAGCTCAAGCATGTTGGCAAAGGCGGCAGTGGTATCGCTGCCCTCGCAGACCGGGGCCAGGTCGAGAATCGACAACGGGATCATCAGGCGGTTTTCCGTCACAAGATCCCCGTTTGATGGGGTCGACCTGCCCCCACGGCCAGTGCCGGTGGCGGGACGCTGATTCCTGCCTGGCCGGTTCAGGCCCGCAGGCCAATGTGGAAGCGTCAGAACGCGCTGGGGCGTGGCTCGGGCAACGGCTCGTCCACCAACGGCTTCAGTTCGGCATCCAGCGCCACCCGTTCGTCGAACACAAAACAACGACCTTCGTAGCCCTCACCGCCGACTTCCTCGAAGTAACCGAGGATGCCGCCATCGAGCTGCAGCACGTTGTCCATGCCGTCGTTGAGCATCCACAGCGCCGCCTTCTCGCAGCGGATGCCACCGGTGCAGAAACTGACCACGGTGCTGTCCTTCAGCGCTTCACGATGGGGCGCCAGCGCCTCGGGCAGATCGGTGAACTTGTGGATGGGCAGTACCAGCGCATCCTTGAAGGTGCCGTACTCGATCTCCTGCAGGTTGCGCGTATCGAGCATCACAACGCGCTTGCCAGCATCATCATGCCCCTGCCGCAGCCAACGCTGCACGGTAGCAGGATCGATGGCCGGCGCGCGCGGGTAGTCCAGCGGCTGGCCATCGTCACGACGGAAGCTGATGATCTCGTCCTTGACCTTGGCCTTCAGCCGCGCGAACGGCTGGTGCTCGCTGAAGCTGGTCTTGACCCGCATATCGGCGAAGCGCGCATCAGCACGCAGTTCCGCGTAGAAGCCATCGATCGCGGACGGCGCACCCGCCAGGAACAGGTTCAGCCCCTCGCCCGCCACCAGGATCGTCCCCTGCAGGCCGGACGCCTCGGCACGCGCCTGCAGCTGGTCGCACAGGGCCTGGGGGGCGTCGATGACGGCGAAATGATAGGCAGCGGTATTGGCGATCATCCCGCCATTTTAGCGCCTGACCGCCCCCGTATCAGCCTCCACCGTTCATCCACGCATGGCCTGGATCTACCACAGTGTCGACCAAGGTCGACATCTACCGACAGCACCCGGAACGCGTCCGGGGCGGGGCGGTGTGGGCAGGCGGGACCGTTGGCGCCATGGATGGCGCCATCGAGCCCCCAAGGATGGGTCTACGGCGTCCCCCGCCTGCCCACACCGCCCCGCCCACGACGGAACGCCCGCTGTTGCTGTTGCCATTGCCTCTGCGGGTGCCGGGTGCAACCCGGCCAAACCCCCTACCCCCGCAGCAGCATGAACGGCAGGAGCACCAGTGCCGCCGCCACCGCCATGCCCAGCAGCACCAGCACCACGAACACAGGGCGGCGGCGCAACAGGCTGCCAAAGGTCTCGGCAGTGCCGTCGCGCAGGGCCTGTTCGCGCTCGGCACGGACCCGCACGCCACGGGCCGCCTGGTAGTCGGCCATCAGCGCCTTGGCACGCGGCTGGTCGGCATCCTCGCGCAGCCACAGGCCACCATTGGAGATGCCCCACGGACTGGGTTCGGTGCGGTACCAGGCGATGCCGTGCTGGTCCAGCAGCGTGCAGACATCAGCATATTCGTCGTTGCCGACATTGCGCAGATTGAGCAGGAGTTTTGCCATGCCACCATGATACCCGGCGCCGATGCGCTAACCTTGCCGCCCTCGACTCATCGCCCCTGGAGACGCCTGATGCGCCGCCTGCTGCTTCCCCTGCTGCTGTCCCTCGCCGCCGTTGGTTGCTCGTCGGAGCCGTCCGGCCCGCCGCCGGGAGGCACCATTGCCACGTTCGAGCGCATCGACACCCAGCCGGGCAGTGGTGCCGAGGCCGTGCCGGGCCAGAAGGTCAGCGTGCATTACACCGGCTGGATCTACGACGAGCGCGCCGACAACAAGCACGGCAAGACCTTCGACAGTTCGGTCGAGCGCGGCGAGCCGTTCACCTTCACACTGGGTGCGGGCCAGGTCATCCGTGGTTGGGATGAAGGCGTCGCCGGCATGAAGGTCGGCGGCAAGCGCACGCTGATGATTCCGCCGGAATTCGGCTATGGCGACCGCCAGGTCGGCCCGATTCCGGCAGGTTCGTCGCTGGTGTTCGACGTCGAGCTGCTCAATGTCCAACAGTGACGTCCGCCCGCCGCGCCGCATCGCCGTCATCGGCGGCGGCCCGGCCGGGTTGTTTGCCGCCGAGCGGCTGCGCGCGGCAGGCCTGGATGTCGATCTGTACGAGGCCAAGGGCTCGCCGGGCCGCAAATTCCTGATCGCCGGCAAGGGTGGGCTCAACCTCACCCATTCCGACCCACGTCCACTGTTCGACAGCCGCTACCGCGAGCAGGCAACCCGCGTCGGCCGCTGGCTGGATGGTTTCGACGCGCAGGCGCTGCGCGACTGGGCCGCTGGCTTCGGCGTGGAAACCTACGTCGGCAGTTCCGGCCGGGTGTTCCCGGTCGACCGCAAGGCGGCACCGTTGCTGCGCGGCTGGGTCCGCCGGTTGAAGGAACAGGGCGTGCGCCTGCACGTCAACCATCGCTGGCTGGGCTGGAGCGACGACGGCGCACTGCGTTTTGCCACCGACAACGGCGAACTGGAGGTGCGTGCCGATGCGACCGTACTGGCACTGGGCGGCGGAAGCTGGCCGCAGCTGGGCAGTGACGGTGCATGGGTTCCGACGTTGCAGGCCCGCGCCGTGGACATCGCGCCGCTGCAATCGGCCAACTGCGGATTCGACGTTGCATGGACGCCGTTCTTCGCGCAACGCCATGCGGGCGCACCACTGAAGCCGGTCGTCGCACATTGGCATGGCCTCGACGGTGAGCCGCACACCCTGCAAGGGGAGTGCGTGGCCAGCGAGTACGGTATCGAAGGCAGCCTGATCTACGCCCTGTCGGCCGACCTGCGCGAAACCCTCAACCGCGACGGCCACGCCACGCTGTGGCTGGACCTGGTTCCGGGCCGCGACGAGGCACGGCTGCTGGCCGACCTTTCGCAGCCGCGCAAGGGGCGAAGCTTCGGCGAGCACCTGCGTCGCCAGACTGGACTGGACCCAGTGAAGACCGCGCTGGTGTTCGAAACACTGGGCAAGGATGCTGGCAACGATCTGGCCGCGGTGATCGCCACGTTGAAGCGCCTGCCACTGCGCCTGCTGCGCCCGCGGCCGATGGCCGAGGTGATCAGCACGGCCGGCGGCGTGCGCCTGGACGCGCTGGACGAGGGCCTGATGCTGCGTGCCTTGCCCGGCGTGTTCTGCGCCGGAGAGATGCTGGACTGGGAAGCACCGACCGGCGGCTACCTGTTGACGGCGTGCTATGCCAGCGGACTGCGTGCGGCAGAGGGCGTGACCGCGTGGTTGGCCACGCGTTGATCAACGCGCGATAGCGCCGGAAATTTCACCCCGGCCGGCGCATCTTCACCGACGCCAATGCCACGCCACTGGGATGCGGATACAGTTCCTCGCGCTCGGCGACGAAGCCCTGCCGCTGGTAGAACGGCACGGCGTTGAGCGAGGCCGACAGCACAACCTCCCGCGTCGGGTCGGCCAGGGCCAGCAACCGCTGCATCAGCGCCTGGCCGATACCCTGCCCGCCCCGATCCGGATCAACGAACAGCGCATCGATCTCGTTGCCCTCGGCATCGAACACACCGAACCCCAGCACATTGCCCCGGTCATCCTCGGCCACGACGCAGCCGCCCTGCCCCAGCAACCGCGAATACTGCACCGGCGGCGGCGATGCCGACCAGGGTGCAATCACCTCCGGCGGATAGTGGCTGCTGCACAGCTCACGTACGCAGCGCGTTCGCAGGGCCCACAGCGTGCCCACATCATCGTCGGTACCCGTCCTGAACTGCATGCAGCCTCCTTGCATGGATGGTTTTCGTGCAGTCGAGCATGGGCTCGGTCCTGCAACGCGGGGTCATCGCGACTTGCTGGCACGCAGCGCCCGGATCTTCGGTGGCGGCTGGAACGAATCGCTGCGTGCGTCCGCCCAGAACGAATGGAACACCGCGTGGTCGGGCACCTTGTGCAGCAGCTCGCCCGGTTCCAGGTAGCGATACAGCGAGGCCAGCGAACGGATCTCGACCGGCGACACCCGCCGCAGAATGTGTTCCGGGCCGAGCTCGGCCGGATCGTTCAAGCCCGCCGCGCACAGCAACTCCTTCAGCGCGTGCAGGGTGTGCTCGTGGAAGCTGTACACGCGCGTGGCCTTGTCCGGTGCATCCAGATGCTTCCAGCGTGCCGGATCCTGGGTCGCGATGCCGGTCGGGCACTTGTCGGTATGGCAGCTGAGCGACTGGATGCAGCCCAGCGCGAACATGAAACCGCGCCCGGCATTGCACCAGTCGGCGCCCATCGCAATGGTGCGGGCGATATCGAACGCGCTGGTGATCTTGCCGGCAGCGCCGATACGGATGTGCTCGCGCAGGTCCAGGCCGACCAGGGTGTTGTGCACCAGCAGCAACGCTTCGTGCATCGGCACCCCCACGTGATCGACGAATTCGGCCGGTGCCGCGCCGGTACCGCCTTCGGCGCCATCGACGACGATGAAATCAGGCAGCAGACCGGTCTCGTGCATCGCCTTGGCAATGCCGAACCATTCCCACGGGTGGCCGATGGCCAGCTTGAAACCAACCGGCTTGCCACCGGACAGTTCACGCAGGCGGGCCACGAACTGCAGCAGTTCAACCGGCGTGGAGAAGGCCGAATGGCGCGATGGCGACACGCAGTCCACGCCCATCGGCACGCCACGCGTCACCGAGATCTCGGCGGTCACCTTCGGCGCCGGCAGCACCCCGCCATGGCCGGGCTTGGCGCCCTGCGACAGCTTGATCTCGATCATCTTCACCTGATCGTGGTTGGCATTGGCAACGAAGCGTTCCTCGCTGAAGCCGCCCTTTTCGTCACGGCACCCGAAGTAGCCCGAGCCGATCTCCCAGACCAGGTCACCGCCCATCTCCCGGTGATACGGCGAAATCGAGCCTTCACCGGTATCGTGGTAGAAACCCCCCAGGCGTGCGCCTTCGTTCAATGCGCGGATCGCATTGGCCGACAGCGAACCGAAACTCATCGCCGAGATGTTGAACACGCTGGCCGAATAGGGCTTGGCACAGTTCGGACCGATCAGCACGCGGAAATCATGCTTGGCGATGGTGGTCGGCGCCAGCGAATGGTTGATCCATTCGTAGTCCACCGCATATGTGCTGCGCAGGGTGCCGAAGGGCACCGTGTCCATCTGGTTCTTGGCGCGCTGGTAGATCAGCGCACGCTGCTGCCGCGAGAACGGCACATCCTCCAGATCGCTCTGCACGAAGTACTGGCGGATCTCCGGGCCGATCGATTCCAGGCCATAACGGAAGTGCGCCATCACCGGATAGTTGCGGCGCAGGGTGCTGCGCTTCTGCAGCAGGTCCCAGGTCCCCAGCGCCACCATCGCAGCTGTAATGCCGACGCCCCAGTACCAGGCCGGCCAGATCGTGGCCAGCCACAGGCAGATCGGAAACATCAGGATGGCGAGCAGGTAGACGATATACCGGTGCATGGCGTTCCTCGGTTGCAACTGCCCCGAGTCTACCGCGCAAGCACCTACAGGCGATCGTCGACCACGCTGCGCGGCCAGGCGGACTTCACGTCATAGACCAGCCCACCGGGCGCCAACAGGCTGCGGATATGGGCATCGTCCATCGCCTTGAAGCTCTCATGCGCCACCGCCAGCACCACCGCGTCGTAGCTGCCGGGCACCGGCTCGGCCAGCCAGTTCACGCCCTCGTCCGCCATGGCAGCTGGCCCCACCCACGGATCGCTGACGTCCACCTGCGCGCCGCTGCCGGCCAGCCGCTGGGCCAGTTCCAGCGCGCGGCTGTTGCGCAGGTCCGGGCAGTCCTCCTTGAAGGTCACGCCCAGCACCAGGATGCGCGAGTGCGCTGGCATGCGGCCACGCTCGGCGAGCATCGCCAGCACGCGTTTGGCCACATGTTCGCCCACCCGGTTGTTGACCTGCCGGGCGGTGTGGATGAGGTCGGGGTGGTAGCCCATGCTTTCGGACTTGTGCAGCAGGTAGTACGGGTCCACGCCGATGCAGTGGCCTCCCACCAGCCCCGGCCGGAACGGCAGGAAGTTCCATTTGCTGCCTGCGGCGTCGAGCACATCCTGGGTGTCGATGCCGAGGCGATCGAAGATCAGGGCCAACTCGTTGACCAGCGCGATGTTGACGTCGCGCTGGATGTTCTCCACCACCTTGGCCGCTTCGGCGACCCGCATCGACGGCACCGGGAACGTGCCAGCGGTGATGATCCGCTGGTACAGGCCATCGACCACCGCAGCCACGTCCGGCGTTGAACCGGAGGTGATCTTGCGGATGTCGGCCAGGCGCCGCTGGCGGTCACCCGGGCTGACCCGCTCGGGACTGTAGCCGCAGTAGAAATCCTCGTTGAAGCGCAGGCCCGAGCCCTGTTCCAGCAGCGGCACGCAGACTTCTTCGGTGGTACCCGGGTAGACGGTGGATTCGTAGATCACCAGATCACCGGCGCGCAGATGGCTGGCGATCAGTCGCGTCGCCGAGCGCAAAGGCTCCAGATCAGGCTGCTCGTAGGCATCGATCGGCGTGGGCACGGTGACGATGTAGACGTTGCAGGCGTCGAGCTGCGCCGGATCGCTGCTGTAACGCAGCAGCGACGCGCTGGCCATTTCGTCCGGCTCCATTTCCAGCGTATGGTCCTGCCCACCGGCCAGTTCGGCGATGCGCGCAGCGTCGATGTCGTACCCCAGGGTGGGCAGCTGGCGGCCGAACGCCACTGCCAACGGCAGCCCGACATATCCCAGGCCGATGATGGCCGGGGACGGGCTCTGTGCTGCGCCGATCGGCGCGCTCATGCGCGGCGTCCAACAGGCGGCGATGGTGTCCACTGGGTCATGCGAGGATCCGGGAGCAGGCAAACGTGCCGACAAGGTTAACCGCGGCAGCGGCGCCAGACCACGCCCGGATCAGGATCCGAGGCTGACGGCAGCCGGCTCGAGTTCGCCGTGCCGCCCCGTCCAGGCCCGCAACAACAGGCAGAAGCCATGCTCCGGGGGCTCCTGCCCCAGGCTGAAACCATGCCACGGGGCCGCCACGATGCTGCCCAGCGTCGCCGCATCCACGTGCCGGTTGGCCATCGTCCAGCGCGGGAACCAGCGGCTCGGGATCGGGCCTGCGGCAAGCTGGATGATGCTGCCGTGGCGACGCGCGTTGCCGATCCGCGCGTGCACCGAAGCCAGCCCATCCCGTGGGCCTTCGATGTACTGCAGGAAACGGCTGCCATCGAACATCAACGCCCCGGTCACCCCGGCCATGCGGTTGAACGCGGTCGCATCGGCCAGCAATGCATCGAGCTCGGGCACGTCCAGTCCCTCCCTGGCCGTGCTGACATAAGCGTACGCATGCAACGGCATGTCCATCACTCCCCTCCTGAGTGCAGAGGAATATGACAGGAAGCACGAGGACTTCAAGCGTTGGCTATTCCGGCGGCGACTCGACCTGATAACCGCGTTGCACCAGCGCATCCAGATAGCCCTCGCCCAGCAGCAGGCTGACCGGCACCGTCGCGAAGGTGCCTGGATGACGGCTCAGCGCCGCATCCACGCCCTGCAGCCAGCGCGTGCGTACCTGCTGCGGCATATCGCTCCAGCCGCGCCGGCGCACGAAGGCCGAATCCTGCAGCAGTTCGCGGCAGGTCTGGGCCATCGCCGAACCCGACAGCCGACGCAGTGCCGCGACATCCCCCAGCGCCCAGGCGTTGGCGCGCTCGCGCAGCACCGGTGCCTGGAATTCCACCGTGTCGAGCGTGCGTTCGAAACACGCGCGGTCATCGACTTCGGTGGCCTGCAGCTCCTTCAACGTGCCACGGATGTCGTCGACCTTCAGCTTGACCTGCACGTCTTCCGGCTTCAGATCGTGCGCCTTGTACGCGCGCCCGAGTGCTTCCTTGACCTGCTTGCCATCGCGCAGGCCGTTGCGCTTGAGGAAGGCCTGGTACAAGCGGCCGGAGGCCACCAGCGGACGGTCCTTTTCCACGCCACGGTCATTGCCCAGGTAGGTCTGTTTCAGGCCGAGCCAGCGCGCGTGCGTTGCCGGCGGCAGGATCTGGTCAAGCGTGCGCCCCTGCGGATCGCGCGCGGTCTTCAATGCCAGTGGCAGCAGGGTCAGACCCTTGAACACGCCGATCTTCGCATCGAGGGCGAAACCCGGATCGCCCAGCACATGGTCGACGCTGGCAATGGTCCGCTCGACTTCGTCGGAGCGCCATTGCACCCCGCTCGGCAACGGCGAGACCGTGCCCAGGATCCACAGCACATGCCCCTGTGGAGCGGTGACCTTCCAGAGGCCGGGGCCGGGTTGTTCGCCGGTCACCTGCACCGTCTCCATGTCCACCACCGCGCCGGTGGGCGCAGGCACCTGCTGCGCGGCAGCCGGGCCAATCGCCAGCATCAGCCCCAGCACGGCACTGCATCCGATCCATCGCTCGCCGCGTGCACGCATATCGCCATTCCCGGAAATGTTGGCGGACTGTACCCAGCCCCGCGCCCGGTTGCGTAAAAGCCGCGTTAGCCGGCGGCAGCGGCGGCGATTCCGTTACAATCGGCGCGCGCTGCAGGCCCGGATGGCGAAACTGGTAGACGCATCGGACTTAAAATCCGCCGGGGGCAACCCCATGCCGGTTCGATTCCGGCTCCGGGCACCAACGGTTTCGGGCGATTTCTTGTAGCTCCCGGCGCTCCGCAATTTTTGACTTGCTCCGCAAAAGCGAGCTGGCCGGGCTCACACGCCCCGGCGCAGTTCCCTCAGACCTGTCCTCAGCCGTGTCTTCATCGGGTCCTTCGCCCTTGGCTTCATCACCGCCGGCGAACGGATTGGCGCCAGCGCTTCCTTTACTCGTTCTAGGTCCCTCGCCCCCCTCGATCAAGCAGCGTGCCTGCTGCAGCTGTTTGTGTAGGCGGCAGGGCGGGCAGCGGCGGTAGAGGCTCGCTCGGAGTGTCGTCCACCATCCGAGCCACAGCTGCTCGCAGCCGCATCCGGGGGGCCAGCCTGCCCGCGCACCAGCGCTCGGCATAGCGTTTACCCTGGAAGATGCAGGCCGCCCGCTCATTCCTCGTCTCCCACATCTTTATGGAACACGGCAGAAACGAGCCGTATAGTCTGTTGATGAAGAGCAATGGAGCGATGATGAACGCTATCTCGCATGGCCCCGTATCGCTGGGGCGCAAGAATGGAGGCTATGGGAACGAGCCGACGGCGGCGACGAGACTGTCGTATTTGCCCCGAAATGCTCATCGCGCAGGCTTTCACAGCCATAGCTCTTGTCCAGCTGAACACCGATCAAGGCAATCCTGTCGGCAGCTTCACGCACCGAGAACCATGCTCCGCAGTAAAGCTGTACAAGCATGCCCCCACAGTTCGTCAATCCGCGACATGGACGGCTCATGCTGAAATCTCTCGCAAGCCTTTCCCATGCGGCATTGATCGCTTTGATCAGCTTGGTCATTTCAGGCTGCCACAAGGAACGCTCGTATCCTGTTTACCGCGAAAATCCTGTACCTGCGGATGCGCTGCCCATCATCATCCGGGTCCATGACGCGCCACTGGAGATACCAACTCCCAAGGTATCCGTCACCTACCAGATAGATCCACTTTGCCTCCCCCCGATCAACAATTACGAGGGTGTGCAATACGAACCGAACCAGCACACGATTGATCCCCCAGTACGGCGTATAAGTGCTACAGAATTCAGCAGCACCGTGTTCAAGGACGGAATGGAAGTTGCTGACTATTACGGTAGTGGCCCGTGCACATGGACACCTGCTCTCGTAGAAGCTTCGTTCGCCTTCATCATCGATGATCGGCCAATCCGTGCATCAGTCTCAGCTCTATTCAGTGAGATTGAAGGCGGGAAAACCTTCACCGCCTATATAAAGCGCGCATTGCCCCCCATGACCACGGGGCAAACGCCAAGCCGGACTCCAACCGAACCTTCGAGTTGGTACGAAAAGATGCCACAAGACAAGCGCAAGGAATACTTCCCAATCGAAGTATCCACACGGGTTGAAGGAACAACGCCATGAACGCTAGGGAAAACGCCACGCTTTCGAACCATGTCTATAAGGACCCCCTCCCGCCCCCCGATTCCGACATCGCCATTGATGGAACGAAATACACGGTTTTGGCCCGTCGCGACTCCGGGAACGGATATCAAGGTGTTGTCTACCTCAACATAGAAACAAAAGAAGTCATCGCTGCCCATCGTGGAACCGAGTTTGATCGCCAGGCAGTACTTGATGGCGGCATCGACGCTGCGATGGTCACCGCCAGAATCAATTCACAGCTTGGCGATGCTCTTGCGCTCACCAAGCAGGCAACCAAACTGGCTGAGGAAAATGGGTATGGGCCAGTGCACGTCACCGGCCATTCACTGGGCGGCGCGCTCGCACAGATCACCGCGCACCACTACAACCTCCCCGGCGACGCGTTCAATCCGTACGGCGCTGCCGGGTTGGCCTATCGCCTTTCCGAAGGCCAGCCAATGCGGCGCCGTTCACCAACCATGTCATGGCAGGCGACCTGGTCAGTGCGGGCGGCCCGCATTACGGCAAGGTTGAGATGTACGCGCTCCCCAAGGAACTGGAGGTTCTGCGCACCGCCGAGCAGGGCCAACGCATCGCGTCCCTCGGAGCACCTGGGCTGAAAAGCGGCCACCTCATGTCCGCCGCTGTGGCGGTCCAGTTGGGGGATTCCCATCGAATGGTTCATTTCCTTGATCGGATGACCGACAAGGGGCCGGTGCAGTCTGTACTGGACGACCCCAGAGCCCGGGTCACAGACCCTGAAGACCTGCGCCGGATTGCCGACTACCGCAGTGATATTCATCAGCTGCGTATGGGAGCGACCGTGCTTGTCGGCGGCGGCCCCGGACTCATGCGCGACGGGGTCAATTACCTGCGCGGCACCGAGGAAGCCGGTGCATACGCTCGCCAAGAAGCTGAAGCGGAGCAGCGCGCCCACAATGCGCTCAAGCCCGGCGGGCAGCTGGTCCCGGATGCAACCGACAAGGGCTCGCCCTCTCTGACCAATCCAGGCTTCTCTCCCAAGAGCCCGTTGCAAGAAAGCATCGAATCAACCTTGGACAAGGCAGGCCTGGATCCCAGAAAGGAAGGTCACTCAGACCATGCGCTCTACCGGCAGATTCGCGATGGCGTATCCGCCTTGGACGCCAAGCACGGGCGCGGCTTCGATGAAATCAGCGAGCGAATGACGGCCAGCTTGCTGGCAACAGCTAAGAGCAGCGGTTTGGAGCGCGTCGATCACGTCGTGCTGGGCACTCCGCCGAGCAATGTTTCGGGCCCGCGCATGTTCGTCGTGCAGGGCGAGCTCGACAATCCGGCACACCTGCGGGCGTCGGTTGCGATCAGCGAGGCCGTCAACACACCCGTGGAGCAGTCGCTCGCCAAGGTCGAGCAGATTTCACAGGCACAGCAGGTCGCCCAGCAGGACCACGCCCAGGAGCAGACGCGAGCCGCGATGCGCATGAGCTAGCCCAGCGCCTGCCCGGATCGTGGGCATAGAGCGCGGCGAACTCCTGCAGCGACACGGTGGCACCCGTCATGCGGACCAGCTTCTGGTAGGCGGCTTCCATTCAGGCGGAATAGCACACCCAATCAAGCATTGACGCTCCCACAAAGGGTCCGCACCGCTGGTTGCGCACAGCAGCCCGCCGGAGGGAATGCGGCCACTCAGCTGCCGTTTCCGCGATCAGGACGCCTTCAGGCCGGCATGGCAGAATCGAACCCCCCGCCCCGGCCGCCGAACCGCGCACAAGGAGATCAGCCATGAAGTGGATAGGGATCGCGTCATCGCTGGCGCTGGTCGCGATGCTCGCCCAGGCCACCGCACCGGCATCGGCGCAGAGTCGTTCGGACAGTCATCGCAACCTCGACGGAAGCCTGGATATCCGCAACAGTGACGGATCGTCCAGCCGCATCAAGCGCGACTTGTCCGGCCGGGTGACCGCCGAGCACAGCAACGGCAGCCGTTCGACCACCACCACGGATCTGAGTGGCCGCAAGCGCACCACCCACAGCGATGGCAGCTACTCCAACAGCAGCACTGACCTGAGCGGCAACATCCGCACCCAGTACAGTGACGGCAGCTACTCGGTCAGCAAGCGTGACCTGAGCGGCAGGTGGCGCACCGAGTACAGCGACGGCTCCTACTCCACCAGCGTGCGCGATCTGAGCGGCAACTGGAGCACCACCTCCAGTGGTGGCATGGCCGCTCGCCACCCTGAACGCGGCGTCGGCAAGCGCTGAGACCCGCGCTCAGATGGCCCGCGAGTAACGCGGCTGCTCCTGCGCAGCGCGCAGATAGGGATCGAAGCACATCGCCAGCAGGCGCAGCAACGGCCGCCCGGGCTCGCTGGCACGCACCACGCCATCGCGGTACTCGGCCAGGCCATCCTGCTGCAGGCGCTGCACGGCCTGCAGGTCTTCGGCGAAGTAGGTCTCGAAATCAATGCCGTGGCGCTGGGCCAGTGACATTCCATCCACCTCACCCTGGCACATCAACTGCTGGATCAGCTCGGCGCGCAGCTGGTCGTCGGCACTGAGTGCGACGCCGCGCCAGACCGGCAGCTGTCCCTGGTCCACCGCGCTCTCCCACGACGGCAGGTCACGCGGATTCTGGCTGTAGGTGGCACCGATGTGACTGATCGCACTTACGCCAAGGCCGAGCAGATCGGTGTCGGCGTGGGTGGTGTAGCCCATGAAGTTGCGATGCAGCTGGCCGGCGCGCTGGGCACGCGACAGATCTTCTTCCGGCAATGCGAAGTGGTCCATGCCGATGTACTGGTAGCCGGCTGCGGACAGGCGCTCCACCGCCAGGCCCAGCAGCGCCAGCTTGTCTTCCGGCGAAGGCATCCGGCTTTCGTCGATCTGCCGCTGCGCGCGGAACAGGTGCGGAAGATGCGCATAGCCATACACCGCCAGTCGATCCGGACGCAGCGCCAGCACCAGTTCCAGGGTGCGGCCGAAGCCCTGCAGACTCTGCCCTGGCAGGCCGTAGATCAGATCGACGTTGACCGAACGCATGCCGCTGTCGCGGCACGCACGCAGGATATCCAGCGTCTGCCGTACGCCCTGCACCCGGTTGATCGATTCCTGCACCTGCGGGTCGAAATCCTGCACGCCCAGGCTGGCGCGGTTGAAGCCCAGCCGGGCCAGCATCGCCACATCGCTGGTGTCGATGAAACGCGGGTCCAGTTCGATGGAAAAATCACGCTGCGACGAACCGCTGAAATCGAAGCGGCGGCGCAGGCCCTCGACCAGTGCGGTCATCGCATCGGCATCGAGGAAATTCGGCGTACCACCGCCGAGGTGCAGCTGGATCACTTCACGACCGTCGGCGAACTGCGGTGCCAGCAGGTCCGCCTCGGCCAGCACGCGTGACACGTAGCTGTGGCCACGCCCGCGGTCGCGGGTGATCACCCGGTTGCAGCCACAGTAGAAGCAGGGGCTGGAGCAGAATGGCACGTGGACGTACAACGACAACGCGCGCGCCAACGGGTTGCTGTCGGCGATCGCCTGGCGCAGCGCGGGTGCATCGAAGCCGTCATGGAAGTGCGGCGCGGTGGGATAGGAGGTGTAGCGCGGGCCGGGACGGTCATGCCGTCGCAGCAGATCGGGATCGAAGGTCCAGGCCAGGCCACCGGCAGCGGGAGAGAACGTGTCCATGGCGCCAGCATCGCCCCAACCCTGGCGGTACGCCTTGACCCAGATCAATCCTTGGTGGGCACGCCCAGCACCGGCAGCATGACCTGCGGCCAGCGCAGCATCTGGTAGCGGCGCCAGAAGGTGTCGGCGATGCGGGCGGCCACATCGTCGGCCAGCGCCTGCATGGGCGGGTTGTTGCATTCGGCCGTGGTGATGTGGAACAGCACCAGCCAGCGGTCGAACAGATCCTTTTCCAGATCGATGGCCATGTGCTTGGACATCGGCGAGCCCTTGAACCTGCGGGTCCCGCGCAGCATCGCCGACCAGAAATCGACGAGCTGGGCCAGGTGTTCCGGCCAGTCGCGCACATGCCCTTCGAATACCGGCCCCAGACGCTCCTCTTCACGCACGCGCGCATAGAAATCGTGGACCAACCGGGTCACTTCCTCCTCGCTGCACAACTCTGGCGAAGCAATGGGAAGGGCAGTCGTGGGCGTTGCGTTCATCAGGGCACCAAGTGCGGATCGGCAGTGTGCCGCATGCCGCCACCACCGCTGTTGATCCAGATCAATGTCAGCGCACTGCGGCGCACCTAGGCTGGCACGCTTGCAGGAAGCATGCCCTGCGGATGCTGCGCCAACCACGGCGAAGTATACGCGCCGCCCTCTTCTTCAACCCGAACCCGCATGAACACACCGACTTCCAGCCGCCAGCGGCGTATCCAGCATTGGGGTGCAGTCCTGTGGCCCAGCTTCATCGCCGCCGGCCTGGCCTGCGTGGTGTTCTTCGCCTTCGTCGATCCACTGCGGCTGCAGGCGATCAGCTTCCCGGGTACGGCCATCAGCCGTGAGCTGGGCTACACCGCAGGTTTCTTCATGTTCTGGGCGGTCACCGCACTTTCCAGCGCGGTGACCGGCTACCTGCTGCGGCCGATGCCGAACGAAGAGGATGAGGAGCTGCCACTGGGATGAGCATCACCGCATCCTCGCCCCTGCGCGCATGGCGTTGGCGCCGCACCCTGGGCCTTGCGTTGCTGGTCCTGTTCCATGCGCTGCCGTGGCTGCAGTGGGATGGACGGCAGGCCCTGCTGCTGGACCTCAACGCGCGCCGCTTCGACCTGTTCGCCTGGACCCTGTGGCCGGATGACATCGGTGTGTTGCTGGGGCTGCTGGCGGTGATGGCGGTGGGTCTGGCCCTGCTCACCCACTTGGCTGGTCGCGTGTGGTGCGGACATGCCTGCCCGCAGACGCTATGGACACGAGCGTTCGACGGAATCGCGCAGGCATTGGCCCGCGTGATGCCGGCGAAGCTGGCGCGGCCGGCCACCCAGCTGGCCTGGTTGCTGCTGTCGCTGTGGACCGGGATCACGTTCGTCGGGCTGTTCAGCCCGATCCGCGAACTGGTCACCGGCGCGTTCGATGGCGCATGGAGTGGCTGGGAGACCTTCTGGGTGCTGTTCTATTCCGGCGCCACGTGGGGCAATGCGGGGTTCCTGCGCGAGCAGGTGTGCCGATCACTCTGTCCGTTCGCGCGCATGCAGCCGTTGCTGACCGACCCGCACACCCCGCGCATGTTGTATGACCCCCGCCGCGGCGAGCCGCGCGGCGCCCGCCCGCCGGCATTGGGCGGCGTGCTCGGCCGCGGTCGCGGCCTGCTCGATCCGACCACCGCGCAGGACTATGTCTTCCGTGCCGCGCATCCGCTGCTGGCCGGACCGATGCCCACCTTCAGCGCGGATCGGCTGGGCGACTGCCTCGATTGCATGGCCTGCGTGCGCGCGTGCCCGATGCAGCTGGACATCCGCCATGGCCCACAGGCCGACTGCCTGGCCTGCGGTGCCTGCCTGGAAGCGTGCACGCAGCAGCAGCATCAGGCCGGTTTCGGCCCAAGCCTGGTGCGCTACTGCAGCCCGCAGGTGATGGCAGGCCAGCCGCGCCGGTGGTGGCGCCCCCGCACCACGGCCCTGGCTTCGTTGCTGCTGGCGCTGCTGGTGTGCGGCGCTTGGCGCCTGCTCTGAATCAGCCCGGATCGCCCGGGCGCGGCGGTACCAACTGGGCGCGGCGGACGATGCCCAGTTGTTCGATGATCAGCGCCATTTCATTGGTGACATCGGTTCGCCCGGTCCCCTGCGGAACCAGACGATCAAGCACCTGCTGGTAGGTATCCCAGAACGCCGGACCGCATCCGTGTTTGTGATAACTGGCTTCCAGTTCGCGGCGTACCCGTTCAGCCAAGCCATGCATGCCGTATTCCATACGACCTCCGTTGGACTTGTTCTGCATCGTTGACGGTCGACCGATTCACTTGCGAGCTACTGAAAGACTCCCGGCCTTCACAGCCGGTTGATGCCAATTAGTCATAGATTTCACGACACGTCAATTATAGGCCGCGACTTTCGCGATTGAAATTATTAATCGTTCATGAAAGGCCGTAGCGACCGGGATCAGAAACGTCCGTGCCGATGTCGACAAAGACAGCCGGCGAACCCGGGTAGCCATCACAGATCGGACCACCGCTGGGGACACGTCGATCGATTCTGTCTATGTTGCTAAGCATACTTAGCAAATCGATCTTGGCGGCTTGTCTGCGACAACCATCGACGCATCTCATGCGGTTTCATCGTGCGAGTCATCATCCATCGGGAACAACGCAGGGTATCGCTGCTGCAGGATGTAGCGCCTGAGCGGCGGGATGGGAAAGCCTCTGGGCCATTGCGAGACAGCGGATCTGCTGATTCCAAACAACCTGGCGAGCTCTGCGTCGGTGGAAAAGCCCAGCCGCGTGCGGACCTGCCGCTTGCTCCAGAATTCGTCCATTTTCGATCCCTTTCATCATCAAACTTATTCTTGCGCCAAGGCCTCTTTCGCTTCCACGCGTTAAGCTGGCTTGCATAGATGAATACTCTTGGACAACGACTCGCGGTCGCCATGAAGGACGCCGGGCATGCACGCCCGGCCGACCTGGCGCGTGCCGCCGAAACGACGACGGCGACGGTCAGCAACTGGCTCAACGACCACGTCAAGGCCAACCACGTGAAAGCCGAACAGCTGTTCCGCATTGCCGATGCGGTGAAGCTGGACCCACGGGAGCTGCTGTTCGGCCCGCTGGGACGGGGAGTCGGCGAGCGCGGCACGGCCTACATGCACATGCCCAGCGAAGCCCATCTGGATGTCTGGCAAGCGGCCTATGAGCTGGTCGCCCACATCCTTGACGAGCGCGGACTTGAGGTGGGCTACCGTCGCGAGGCCACGCTGGGGTTGATGGCTCATGACCTGCTGATGGAGGGCGTCAGCCGCGGCAAGGTCGCACGCGTGGTGATGACTGCCCTGCCCTGACCCATCGCGGGCTGGTAGCATGGCCGTCGATGGGGATGGGGCTCCCCCGATAACCGCCTGAGATGGCTGATGGCTCCTGCTGAGACGAACCCGGCGTTCGTCGATGGCAGGCCGTGCCCGCCATTGCGTCCGCCGTCGAACCTGCGAACACGCACTCGAGGCAAGCAATGCAGACGTTCAACAACTATGTGCTGGTATTCCTGGGCGGCGGTGTCGGCGCCTGCCTGCGCCATGCCTGCAATCTGATCGGCGCCCGCGTGGCCGCCGGCAGCACCTGGCCCTGGTCGACGTTCCTGGTCAACATCAGCGGCGCCGTGCTGATGGGCGTGGTGGTGGAGGCGTTTGCGCTGCGCAATGGCGCTTCGCCGCAACTGCGCCTGCTGCTGGCCACCGGCATTCTTGGTGGCTACACCACGTTCTCCACCTTCTCGCTGGAAACCGGCCTGCTGCTGCAGCGGGGCCAGCATGGCCTGGCCGCACTGTACGCCGGCGGTTCGGTAGCCCTGGGCCTGGCCGGGCTGTTCGCCGGCATGAAGCTGACCCGGCTCGCGCTGGGGTAACAGTCAGCCGGCAGCAGCGCGCGCTTGTCCGCGCCACTGCCGTGGCGATTGCCCGGTGTGTGCCTTGAACGCCCGCGACAACGCGGCCTCGCTGCCATAGCCAACCTCGTCGGCGATCCGTTTCAACGGTCGCCCTTGCCGCAACGCCTGCTGTGCCAGGCCTACCCGCCAGCCCTGCAGATACTGCCCGGGCGTGGTACCCATGGCCTCGCGGAAACTGGCGGCGAACACGCTGCGCGACATGCCTGCAACGTCGGCCAGATCTTCCAGCGTCCAGGCCTGGGCGGGTGCCTCGTGCATGGCCACCAGCGCCAACCGCAGCCGTGGATGGCCAAGCCCGGCGAACAGGCCGCCGCGCATCTCGCCCCCCTCCATCAACTGCCGCAGCACCTGGATCATCACCACCTCGAACAGGCGGTTGACCATCACCGTGCGACCGCAGCGCTGCTCGAATGCCTCCTCGAACAGCAGCTCCAGGGCGGCATGGCCGCCATACAGTTCGGCCAACGGCAGGCAGATGAAATCGGGCAGCGCGGCACTGATCGGGTTGAGCCTGCCGCCCTCGAAATGGAGATTGGCGCAGGCCATGTCCGCGCCATGCTGTGGATCGGTGTGGAAGCGGTGTGGCAGCGGGCGCGGATACAGCAGCAGGCTGGGAACGTCGACCTGCACCGTCTGCGTGCCATGACTGACCTGCAACGGACCGCGCCGCACCAGGTGCAGCTGGCCGGCGTCGCCTTCGGCCTCCAGGCTGTTGATGCCGCACAGCGCGCCGGCATGGAACACCGAGGCGGTGACCGCGAAGCGTTCGAGCAGGATGGCGAGGCGATCGACCATGGCGGGACCCCAGATCAAATGGAAGGGAGAAGATACGGCAGATCGTATCGAATTCGGTTGCATTGCGTCAGGGGCTAGCCACCGTGCTGGGGCAGCGCTATACAGGCGGCACCTTCCGCGCAGACCGCACCGGCCAGGGCAAAGACCATGATGCGAACCTTCCACCGGCTGGTCCTGGCACTGGTCCTGCTGCTTCCGCACGTGTCGCAGGCCGCCGCGCCGCCCGCCCCGCCACGCACCTCCAGCGGTGAGCTGCAGGGCGCGCGCTGGCGCCTGGACGTGCCCGCCGGCTGGAACGGCGAACTGGTGATGCTGGCGCATGGCTATGAACCGGTCGGCGTGCCGCAGCCATCACCGATGCCGGCCAACGACAGCACCGCCAGCCTGCTTGCAGCGGGCTATGCCGTGGCGCAGAGCGCCTATGCCAGCCAGGGCTGGGCGGTGTCAGATGCGATCGTGGACATGGAACGCCTGCGCGCCCACGCAGTGTCCGAATTGAAGGACGTGCGTCGCACCTGGATTCTCGGCTTTTCGATGGGCGGTGCGGTGGCCATCGCCACCCTCGAACGCCTGCCACGGCACTACGCTGGTGGCGTGTCGCTGTGCGGGGCCAACCTACCTGGCGAACAACTGGCCAATGACCTGCTGACCACCCTGGTGGCGTTCGACTATTTCTTCCCCGAGCCCAAGGGGCTGCCCCGGCAGGGCCTGGCATCGGCAGAAGCTGCGGCACTGCCGCAGATGGAGCTCTATCAAGGCATCGCCGCCGCGCTTCAGAGCCAGCCGGCCGTCGCTGCGCAACTGGCTGCACGGCTGCAGGTGAGCATGGAGGCATTGCCGGGCACGATCAGCCTGCACGCGATGATCCTGCACGAACTGGCCACGCGCGCCGGCGGCATGCCGGTCGGCAACGTTACGACCGTCTACCGCGGATTCGGTGACGACAAGGCGTTCAACGCGGGCGTGCAGCGGCTGGCACCTGCTGCGCCGGCACGGCGATACGTGCGCGAAAAGCTGGCGTTGACCGGCGCGCTCAAGCGACCGCTGGTGATCCAGTTCAACAACAACGACCCGAGCATCGTGCCGCGCATGCAGGCGGTGTATCCGCAACTGGCCGAGCACGCTGGCGCCACGCCATTGCCGCGCGTACTGCCTGCGGCGGGCGAAGGCCACTGCGGCTTTGCGGATTCACAGGTGGTCGAGGCGTTGAAGGCAGCCGCGGCTCCCTTCTGAGCAGCCGACCGCATCAGTGGCCGAGCGTACCCATGGTGAAGGTGTAGCCGGAGCGCATGAGGAAGTCGCGCATGCGCAGTTCGGCGCGGCGCGGAGACGGAAGATCCGGCGGGCCATACAGGGCATAGACCACGCCAGCGCCCTCGATACTCTCCCGGCGCACATCACAATGACGGCTCTCCGAGGCGACGACCCAGCCATCCTTCAGTTGATCGGGGCCGATGGACTGCCCGTTCTTCAGCCGGAAAGTAAGCCAGCGCACATCTGCGGTTGACCTGCTCATTGCCGACCAGCCGCATCGTGCATGCGGCCCCTCATGTCCTTGCCTGCCATTGCTGCTCCCGAAGACCAGGACTCCGACCATACCCCGTCGCAATGTCGTGGCCGGCTGAGACTGCCAGCGGCGCGCGGCGGGCCTCAGGCGTGTACGTCGAACAGCCTGCGGAATGCCTCCTGCCCGGCAGGTGTGACCTGCAGGTCGCGCCGCCCCGCGAGGCGACGCAGCCAGTGGTTCTGCAGGAAACTCTCCAGCAGTGCTTCACCCACCATGCCGGCCATGTGCGGGCGCCGCGAGGTGCAGTCCAGGCAGCCGCGGCAGTATCGCGCGGGCGTCACCTGTGGCGATCGCGCGATCAACGCTTCCAGCGGCTGCCCCACGGCGCGCAGGATGGAGGCGCCATGGGACGTCATCTGCCAATGGTCTGCAGCCGTGGAGATCGCCCCGGTGCTCAGCAGGTGGTCACAGATGGCGACAGCGTATTCACCCGCCAGGTGCCGGTAGCAGGTGCGCGCCCGGCGGAAGCCGGCATCAACTCGTACCGCTCGTGGAGAAAGCGGTGGCCGTTGATCGCTGAAACGCAGGATGCCTTCCAGCATGTCGGCGACCTCGGTCGAGGCAATCCGGTGATAGCGGTGGCGTCCCTGCACCTCCACGGCCAGGATGCCGCCGTCGAGCAACCGCCGTAGATGACTGCTTGCCGTCTGCGGCGAGATGCCAGCCACGCCGGCCAGCTCGGACGCCGTGTGCGCCCGGCCATCCATCAACGTCAACAGCATGGCCGCTCGTGCGTGGTCACCGACCAGCGTGCCGACATGGATGAAGGAGCGGGACGTCTGGACCATGGCCGCATTGTGGCATGCCGCTTTCCGCGCATCGTTCGACCCGGATCGAAGCATGCGCGCCCCTGCACAGGGCACAGTCATCGCCCGCACCCCACGAGCTCAGGCATGCCACCGGAAGACTTCCAGCGCCGCTGCATCACCCCCTCCGTGCTCTACCCGGGAACACCGGTGGTGCTGATGACCACGTTGAATGAAGACGGCAGTGCGAACATCAGTCCGCTTTCATCATTCTGGGCGCTGGGCGACCGCGTGGTGCTCGGTATCGGCGAACAGGGCCAAGGCTGCAGCAACCTTCTGGCACGCGGCGAATGCGTACTGAACTTCGCAGATGCCACGCAGGCGGCGCAGGTTGAAGCCATCGCCCGCGCCACTGCTCGTAACCCCGTGCCGGAGTCGAAGCGCGCCATGGGGTACGTGCATGTGCCTGACAAGTTCGCACTGGGCGGCTTCAGCCGCGTCGATTCGGTGCAGGTGGCACCGCCGGCGATTGCCGAATGCCCGCTGCAGGTGGAGGTCACGCTGCTCGCCTCGCATCGGCCCAGCGGAACGCAGGATCAGGGCTTCATGATCGTCGAAGGACGGATCTGCCGGGTGCATGCGCACGAGGCGATCACCGTTGCCGGAACCCAGCACATCGACGTGCAGCGCTGGGCACCGTTGATCTACCTGTTCCGCCACTATGTGGGCACCACCACGCCGGTGGCGCGCAATTTCCGCGCTGACGATCCTTTGCCATTGCCTGCCTGAACCCTTGGCTGCGCACTGCGAACCAGGGGTTGAAGAAGCCGCTGATTCAGACGCGGGATCGACGCAGCTCCAGCGCAGCGAAGGTGTACCAGCCGAACGCCGGCAGCAGCGCGATGCGCTGGGTGAGGCCGCGATAGGGCTCCGGGTCGAATCCGGAAAGCATCAGCCACAGATAGGCCATCCCCAGCAGCGAGATGGCACGCGCAATCCAGGCCATCCGCGTCGACGCAGCAGGGCCCAGCTCAGCCAGGAACAGCAGCGGGGTCAGGATCGAGAAGATGCCGATGCCATAGAGGCCATGCAGCGGGCTGCCCGTGGTGAAGACGCCATTGCTGACCATGGACACCCCGAACAGGGTGGAGGTGAGCACCGTGAGCGCGAAACGGCGGCTTTGTGCGAGCAACGCAAGGCTGAAGACGATGATTGCCGAGCCACTGACCACCGCGCCGACCTGCACCGCCTTGGCTGGCAGCCCCGGCATCAGGCCCAGCTCGCTGAGATGCTGGGAGAGCGGGTGGTAGCCGGGCACGGTGAATGCAAAAGCGATCAGCGCCAGCATGGCGCCGAGGGGAACGTACACCGCCTGCTGGATGGCCAGGTTCCGCACTGCAGTCACCACCGCTGAAGAGAAGTGCGGCGACGTTAGCAGCCGGTCCCGCCGGGTCGCATGTGCAGTTTGGTACCCCTGCTGGCGCCAGGGGTCCGCACAAAGAAAAAAGCCCTGACCGGAGTCAGGGCTTTTCAATTGGAGGCCTCAAGCGGAATCGAACCGCTGTAAACGGATTTGCAATCCGGTGCATAGCCACTCTGCCATGAGGCCAACGTACTGCGATCAGGAACGACGCCCCTGACATGACAAAACCCCGCGATGGGGCCTGTCGGAACATGGAGCGGGAAACGAGACTCGAACTCGCGACCTCAACCTTGGCAAGGTTGCGCTCTACCAACTGAGCTATTCCCGCATAAGCCGTATGGTACCGGAAGCCCGGGACACACACCAGCCATTTCACAACAGTTTTCACTTTTCTGACTGCGCGAAGAGCCTTGTGGCTCAACGTGCCCCGCCTTGCCGTGGCGGGAGAAAAACAAGGCCCCAACCGGGGCCCTGTGCAATCTGGAGCGGGAAACGAGACTCGAACTCGCGACCTCAACCTTGGCAAGGTTGCGCTCTACCAACTGAGCTATTCCCGCAGAATCTCCGACCTGCGTCGAAGGAGCGCTATTGTGTCCAAATTCCTTCACGCCGTCAACAGTCCGCAGCACCGATGAACCCGCCCACGAGACCTCGTTTCGCCCGCCTGTGCTGGAGCCTTGTCGCCCTGGCCTGGCTTGCGGTGATTGCTGCACTGATCAATGCAGGCTTCACCCCGGACTACTGGATGCTGCGCCACTTCGAAGGCGCAACCCTGCCCTACCCCACCGGCGCGGTCATCCAGTTCGCTGTACTGGCCGGAGCGGAACTGGTGGTCACCGTGCTGATCGTGCGTCCCTGGAAACCAGGGCGCGTGTGGTTGCGGCTGCTGATCGCCCTGGTGCTGCTGCTGGCCTGGTCGTTCCCGTGGCTGGCCGCCGCCCTGCACCAGGCGCCGGTGCAGGGAATGCACCTGCTGTGGCTGCTGCTTCTGGATGTGGGATTGCTGCTGGCGCTGTGTATGTTGTCGCTGGCCAGTACGTGGCGGGCGTTGACCGGGAAACAGACCCGACGCGCACACCCCTAGCGAAGCACGCCCCTACCTGTGGAACTCCACCCGCACATGCTGGCCGACGCGCGCCTTGGCGGCGCTCTCGAATTCCAGCACGCACTCCACCACCTTGGCCACGCCGCGCCCTGCGTCTTCGGGCAATCGTGCCTGCGCGAACACCGGGCTGATGCGGACCACACGTGCCACCGGCAGTGGCTTGCCCTCTGCACCATCGCTATCGATCACCACCGTCGCACGCATGCCAACCTGCACGGCATCGGCGTAGGCCGCACTCAGCTCGGCACGCACCTGCAACGGTCGAGCCGGCAACAGTGACATCGCCGGCTTGCCGGCCTGCACGAACGCACCCACGCCCGGTACCTGGCCGACCACGGTGCCGGCGTCCGGTGCGGTCAGCGACATCTGTCGCAGCTTGAGCCTGGCGTGCTCCAGCTTGTGCTGGGCCAGGTCGACCTGCGCTCCGGCCACATCCACATCGGCGCGGACGCCGGCCAGCTGCTGCCTGGCTGCGTCGGCCTGCTGGCTGGACGACACGCCTTCACTGGCGCCGGTGGCGAGGCGGGTGGCGTTGCGCTCCAGTTCGCGCAGCTGCGCCTGGCTGCCCTTCAGCCGATCGGTGGCCAGCGCGAGATCGGCATTGGCCATGCCCACCTCCTGTTCAAGCAGTGCGCCATCCAGGGTGAGCAGGACATCGCCCTTGCGCACCACCGCTCCTTCCTTCACCGGCGCGGTGCTGACGGCGCCATCCATCGCTGGCACCAGTGCAATCAGCCCGCCTTCCACATCGATGATGCCGCGCGCGACGGCGACGTTGTCCGCGCTGGCGGCCGTGGCAGCGGTCGGCTGCGCGGGTACGGGTGCATCCTTGCTGCAGGCACCCAGCAGCAATGCCGCGCCCAAGGAGAAGCTGAGGGAGAACAACGGCGGCATTCTGGTCATGGGCTGGGCTCTACGGTTTCGTTCTGGCGGCGGTCATCGCGGACCGTGCCGTCTTCCATGGCGATCACCCGATCCGCGTGGCGGATCAGGCGTGGATCGTGGCTTACACACAACACCGTGGCCTGATGCGCGCGTGCATAGCGGTGCAGGATGTCGATCACGCGCTGGCCGTTCTCGGCGTCCAGTGCGCTGGTGGGTTCGTCGGCGAAGATCAGCGTTGGTGACTTGGCGAACGCACGGGCGACGGCTACGCGCTGCTTCTCGCCGCCGGACAGCTGTGCCGGGCGCATGTGGCTGCGGTGCGAGAGGCCGACTTCGTCCAGCGCCTGCAGCGCCAACGGTTCGCTGTCGCGGTTGCGCATGCCGCGATAGCCCAACGGCAGCTGCACCTGCTCCAGCGCCGTCAGCGCCGGGAACAGGTTGAAGCCCTGGAACACGAAACCGACGTGGTGCAGACGGAAGCGCTCCACCTCGCTGCGGGTCATGTGGCTGACGTCCTGGCCAAGCGCATGCACGCGACCGCCATCAGGCGTTGAGAGCCCGGACATCAGCGACAGCAGCGTGCTCTTGCCGCACCCGGAGGGGCCCGATACCAAGGTCAATTCGCCGGGATAGATGTCCAGCGACAGGCCACGCAGCACGGGCACATGCACATCGCCGGACACGAAGCCCTTTTCGAGCGCGTCGGCACGCAGGGTCGGGATTGCGATGGGAGCATTCGTCATCGGTGGCCCCTCAACGCAACAGCAGCGATGGATCGGAACGGACGACGCTGCGCACCGCCATGATGCTCGACAGCATGGCCATCACCGCGACCAGCGCCACGCAGCCAAGAACCACCATCGGCGTGAGCTGTACCGGTACGCGCTGGGTCTGCGCGGCCATCAGCACCACCGCGCTGAAGGCTGCGGCCAGCAGCATGCCGACACCACCGATCAGCACGGCCTGTTCGAACACCACACGGGCCAGCGCGTAGCGACCTGCGCCGAGCGCATTGAGGGTGGCGTACTCGCGAACCGACCCGGCCACCACTGCGGCAAATGACTGGTTGGTGATCACCGCGCCGACGAAGCAGACAATGACCGCCATGAACAGCACTGCGATGCCGGCGCCGGTATCGAACAGCCAGTACTGCTGCGAACGACTGGCGAACTCCGGCGCTGTCCAGAACTCGACGGGTGTGGCGCGGCCCGTCGATGCACTGAGGCGATCGCGCACGCGCGCGGCCAGCTCCGGTGAGCGCGTGCCCGCCACGAAATAGGTGCTGCCTTCATGCGGATCGGTTCCGGCGATGGCACGCGCGGTATCCAAAGACGCCAGCACGTTGACGCCGCCAAGGCCACGCAGGCCAGGTTGCGCGGCAACCACACGCACGGCCTTGCCATTGATCCACGCGCGGTTGCGGTGCAGATCGACGCCCAGCGTATCCAGGTCCGCGCTGTCGACGATCACCGCACCGGGTTCGCGCAACCGGGCACGCAGATCGGGCGACAGGATGTGCGAGAACATCATCGCGTCGCCTGCCGTGGAGATGCCGGACAGATAGACCGACACGTTGCCGGCACCCTGTGCGCTGGAGCGCCACTCGCCATCGACCCACTCGTAGGGTTCGACGCGGGTGACATCCGGGTCCATCCGCAGGCGATTCTCTACATCCGCACTGATCGCATGACCGTAGTTCACGCTCTGCGTGCCGGCAAAGCCCGCCCAGACATCGGCGCTGGACGCCTTCACGTAGATCGCGGCGGTGCCGAAGATGCCCAGCACCAGCGCCGCCTGCACGATCAGCAGCACGCCGGCGAAACACATGGCCAGCACTACCGGCAGGAAACGGCGCCACTCGTAAACCAGGGTCTTGCGGGCAAGCGCGATCATTGCGCGTCGCCTTCAGGCTCGGCTGGCAAGGGAGCACCGCCCACTGCGCGATAGAGCGACGCGAATGCAAGTACGCGAGCACCCTGCGCGCCGATCAGGTCGGCCTGCGCGGACAGCGCGGCACGCTGGGTTTCCAACCCGTCGAACTCACTGGAAAGACCAAGCTGCACCTGCCGGGCCTGTCGTACGACCTGCTGCCGGGCTGCTTCGTCGGCCACCTGCAGCGACTGGATGCTGCTGTCCTGGCGGGCCAGGCTGCCCAGTGCACCCTCCACTTCCGCCACGCCCTGCAGCACTGCCTTGCGATACCCCAGCAAGGCTGCATCCAGCTGCTTGTCGTCGGATTGATAGCGCGCGCGACGTTGGCCCCAATCCCACAGAGGGATATCGATGTAGGGACCGATCGATGGGCTGGAATCAGAGTTGGAGCGAGCGTTCTGGGTCAGGTTGTAGGCGTACAGGATGGAACCGCCCAGACTCAGTTTCGGGAACATCGACGCGCGCGCACTGCCCTTTTCGGCGGCAGCCTGCAGCACATCGGCCTCGGCCAGCAGGATCTGCGGGCGATGGCGCAGCAGATCGGCCGGCACCTGCTGCAGGGTGAAGGCGCTCAACTGCGGTGGCGTGCGGTAGGCATTCCAGGCCGGATCCGGACCATCGCGACCCAGCAGCAGCGCCAACGCGCGCGAGGCGTTGCCCGCGTTTTCATTCGCCTGTGCAATGGCCGCGCGCGTGGCCGCCCGCCGCGCGCGCAGGCGATCCAGTTCACCGGGCTCGTCCAGATGCAGGCGCTGCCGCACCAGGCCCAGTTGCTCGCCACGTGCGTCAACGGCCTGCTGCCTGCCCAGCAGATCCACCTGCGCCTGCGCGACGGAAAGATCCAGGTAGCTGCGCACCACATCAGCGATGACCGCCACCTGTGCCGCATCGCGCAGTGCTTCGGCATTTCCGTTGGCCGCCTGCGCGCCTAGACGGGCACTCTCCGCTGCGCCGAACAGGCCAAGATCCCAGATCGCTTCGACGCCTGCGTGGAAATAGGTGTCGACCGCGGCGGCGTCCTGCACCTGCTTGGCACTGGCGGAGATTTCCGGACGGAAGCGCGCATCGGAGGTGCCCGACATCAGGCGTACCGCCTGCAACCGCAGGGTGGCCTGGCGCAGGTCCAGATTGCCGGCAACGGCCTCTTCCACCAGCGCGTTCAAGCGCGCATCGGCCAGCACCTTCCACCACTGCCGCGCATCGACCGCTACGCCCTGCCCTGCCGCGGTCTGACTCCACACTGCTGGTACGCGATCAGGCAGATCGGGAACCGGCACCGACATGCAGCCCACCAGCATCATGCTGGTCAGCAGCGCCCAGGTACCCAGGACGATGCGTGGGACGACGGCATACCTGCGCGCGAACGCTGCCGGGAAAGTGATGCGACTGGCCACCCGCCCGCCTTCGTGGAGAGAGAAGCCGAGGAGGCTACGCCGCGATTGTGGAGTGGACATGGAGAATCGGTCGGAGGTGCGTTACAGCGCGTGTGCGGTGCATGCATTGCGAACCCTCGGCCTTTCCACAGCCTTTCATCGGCGCCGCCAAGCTGAACGCTGGACTGTCCGCGGGCGCTGCGGCACAGTGTCCTGAACGCTTCCACTGGCAGGCAATACGCTTGAAATCCGCCCTTCGCCGCACGCTCGGCATCTCCGCGACTGTGCTCATCGTGGGCACGACGGCGATCTGCCTGACCACTCCGTTGGCGTCGAACGCGGCCATGCTGCTGATGGACCGCAGCAACTTCATTCCCGCGCAGTCGTCGATCTTTTCCTTCGAGCCCTACGTGATCAACGAGGGCTCGTCGAACTACTGGTTGTACGGCCAGGACCGGAACTACTACTACCACTTCACCTACCAGGCCGACGCCCCGTATCTGTACATCACGCGGAAGAACGCCTGCGCCGGCTTCGATCGTGCGGACGTGCGAACCTGGTGCGGTGCGGGCCGAGGCAGCCCGCGCTAGCGCAATCGCAATCGCAATCGCAATCCCTTGCCGGTGCGCAAACGAAAAACGCCCCCTTGCGGGAGCGTTTTTCTGAATCTGGAGCGGGAAACGAGACTCGAACTCGCGACCTCAACCTTGGCAAGGTTGCGCTCTACCAACTGAGCTATTCCCGCAGATTCCGTTCGACCTGCGTCGAAGGAGCGCTATTGTGTCGGGATTGCTGCACGGCGTCAACAGGATTCTGCTGCCCCCTCATGAAGCAGCGTTCAGCTTCAGGATCACATCCGCACGCCCCGCCGATGGAAGTAGATCTGCTCGGCCAGGCGGCGCATCGGGCCGGTACGCAGCAGCGCATTGACTGGCCAGTCCCGCTGCAGGTGGTCCATTGCCCAGCGCAGCATGCGCTTGCGGTGAAAGGTGGGGGCGGCCTGACGCGCCACCTGCTCTGCGGCCGGCCCCTTGCCGCGCCGGTGCAACCCGATCGCATCACCGACCGCCCAGCCATGCCGCCATGACGAGTGGATGCCGCCGGCCGACAGCGGCGAGACGACACCTGCCGCATCACCGGTCAGGATCACGCCCGGCGCAGTGATCGGGCCATCCGGCAACCCGCAGGGCACCAGGCCCGCGCGGGTGCCGGCAACCTGGGCCGAGTGCGGAAGTCCCACAACGTCGCGCACGTGTTCAAGGAATCCCTCGATATCCGGCGCGCGTGCATGTGCGGGATCATGCCGCAGCGCCAATCCCACCTGCACGCCGGTGGGATTCTGCGCGGCCCAGCCGATGTAGCCGGGTGCGAACCGGCGGCTGACAAAGCAGTGCAAGGCATCGCCTTGCGGCAGCTGCACGCCGGCAAACTCGCGCTCGACGCCATACAGATTGTCGCGCACCTGGCCCAGGCCGGTACGCTGGGCAACACGTGATCGTGCGCCATCAGCGCCGACCAGATAGGCCGTGCGCCCCACCCCTTCAACCTGCCACGCGTCGCCGTCGCGGCAGGCGTCGGTGAACGACTGCTGCAGCCGCAGGTCCACGCCACTGGCGCGCAGTTCGCTGGCCAGCCAGCGCATCAGGTTCGGCGTATCGGTGATGAGGAAGTAGTAACCCGGTGCGGTCAGCAGCACGTTGTGCAGGTTCGGCGCATACAGGCGCACGCGTGCGACGCGTTGCACGAGATGATCGGGCATGCGCCCCAGCCAGGTCTGTTCCATCGCCTCCTTCACCACGATACCGGTGGTGTGCAGGCGTTCGCCAGGGTCGGCCTTGCGCTCGAGCACGCAGACGCGCAGGCCGTACTGAGCGGCGGCAAGTGCGCAGGCGGCACCACCAAAGCTGGCGCCGACGATGACCACGTCGTAGTCGTTGGCAGGGGGAGTGTGAGGCATCGCGGCATCACCTTGCTGGATCCGGGAGTACAGCGTGGGATCGGCAGATGGTGAGGCGATGGAGTGGCGGTGAAGTGGGGATGAAGCCGCTCCGGCCAAACGAAAAACGCCCCCTTTCGGGAGCGTTTTTCTTGAATCTGGAGCGGGAAACGAGACTCGAACTCGCGACCTCAACCTTGGCAAGGTTGCGCTCTACCAACTGAGCTATTCCCGCTTGGGAGGCGAAATTCTACCTGTTCTGCGCAACGCGTCAAGGCCTTTTTTTCAGGCAGATCGAGAGGTCATGGAATGCGTCATCCACGCATGGCGTGGATCTACCGCAGGCCACATTCCAGGCGATCCACGCCATGCGTGGATGAGGGATCCCGCGAAGCCCCACACAGGGCACGCATGCCCAGTAGATCCACGCCATGCGTGGATGATGGCAGCGATGGGGTCAGAGCCCTTTCCTGCGGAAAGGGATCCGACCCCGGTGCTCAGTTGCCCAGCTTCTTCTGCCGCGAACGCTCGCGCGCGGCGCGCTCGTCGTCACGCAGGCTGGGCCAGGCGGCGTGCAGGTACTGCAGGCCCGACCACAGGGTCAGCACCGCGGCAATGGCCAGGGTCCAGTCACCGATATGGAATACCGGCGGGCCCATCCAGATGTCGTCGACCGGAACGTTCGGCGCCACCGAATACAGCAGGCACAGCAGCGCGACCATCTGCGCGGTGGTCTTGACCTTGCCGATCATCGCCACCCGCACCTTGGCACGCTGGCCGAGTTCGGCCATCCACTCGCGCAGCGCCGACACCGCGATCTCGCGGCCGACGATCACCGCCGCCCAGAACGCCATCCACGGGGTCGGATGACCCTGCACGATGAGGAACAGGGCCACCGCCACCATCAGCTTGTCCGCCACCGGGTCGAGGAAGGCGCCGAACGCCGACTCCAGGCCGTAACGACGCGCGATCCAGCCATCGAGCCAGTCGGTGATCGCGGCCAGGCCGAAGATCGCCGCCGATGCGAAGTTGGTCCAGGTGTAGGGCAGGTAGAACACCAGCACCAGCACCGGGATCATCACGATCCGCAACAGGGTCAGCCAGGTGGGCAGGGTCAACGTCATGCGGCTTTATTCTCTCTCTACTCGGCCGGATCCGGCGCGGCCAACCCGTGCAGGTTAGCGTAGATGCGCGCTGCGAGGGCGTCATTGATGCCTTCGACCTTGGCAATTTCCGCTTCTCCGGCTGCTTTCAGGCCGACCAGACCGCCAAAATGCTTCAGCAGGCTGGCGCGCCGTCGCGGCCCGATGCCGGGGATGTCTTCCAGTTTGCTGGTCATCCGGGCCTTCTGCCGGCGCCCGCGATGGCCGGTGATGGCGAAGCGGTGCGCTTCATCGCGCACCTGCTGGATGAACTGCAGGGCGGGATCGGCCGCACCCGGGCGCAGTTCGCGGCCATCGGGCATCACCAGCGCTTCGTGCCCGGCACGGCGTTCCACGCCTTTGGCCACACCCACCAGCAGCACGTCTTCCACGCCCAGATCGGCCAACGCCGCCTGGGCCTGTGCAAGCTGGCCGGCGCCACCGTCGATCAGCAGCACATCCGGCAGCACGCCCTGCTCCTCCACCGCGCGGCGGAAGCGGCGGTCGATCGCCTGGCGCATCGCGGCGTAGTCATCGCCCGGCTCGATGCCACTGATGTTGAAGCGGCGGTACTGCGCGCGCACCGGGCCGGCCGCATCGAACACCACACAGGAGGCCACGGTGGCTTCGCCCATGGTGTGGCTGATATCGAAGCACTCCACCCGCTTTACCGGTTCGGCCAGCCCCAGCATCACCCGCAGCGCTTCGCTGCGCGCGTGCTGCGCGGTGCGGCTGTTGATCTCGGTGGCCAGGGTCAACTGTGCGTTGCGGCTGGCCAGTTCCAGGTAGCCGGCGCGCTCGCCGCGGACGTTCCATTTCAACTGCACCTTGCGCTCGGCCGAGGCCGACAGCGCAGAACCGATCAGATCGGCATCGGGAATTTCGCGGTCAAGCAGGATCTCGCGCGGCGGCTCGAATTCGATGTAGTACTGCGAGACAAAGGCCGCCAGCACTTCATCCGGGCTTTCCTCGCCGTTGGTGCGGGGAAAGAACGGGCGGGTGCCCAGGTTGCGGCCATCACGGAAGGCCAGCAGCATCACGCAGGCCTGCGAGCCCTGCATGGCCACCGCCAGTACGTCGAGGTCGGCCGCGCGGCCGTCCACGTACTGGCGGGTCTGCATGCTGCGCAATGAAGTAATCAGATCGCGCAGTCGCGCGGCCTGCTCGAATTCCAGCGCTTCGCTGGCCAACTGCATCTGCTCGCCGAGCTCCCGGGTCAGCTCATCGCTCTTGCCTTCCAGGAACATCGCCGCGCGGCGCACCGACTCGGCGTAGTCCGCTGCCGGCACCAGTTCCACGCACGGCGCGCTGCAGCGTCCGATCTGATACTGCAGGCAGGGCCGCGAGCGGTTACGGAACACGCTGTCTTCGCAGCTGCGCAGCTTGAACAGCTTGTGCATCAGGTTCAGCGTCTCGCGCACTGCGGTGACGCCGGGATACGGCCCGAAATAGCGCCCGGGAATGGCACGCGGGCCACGATGCAGGGCGATGCGCGGCCAGTCTTCGCGGGTCAGCAGCACATGCGGATAGGTCTTGTCGTCGCGCAGGGACACGTTGTAGCGCGGCGACAGCGACTTGATCAGCTGGTTTTCCAGCAGCAGCGCTTCGGCTTCCGAGCGCGTTACGGTCACATCCATGCGCACGATCTGCGAGAGCATCGACATGATGCGCGCGTTCTTCGGACTGCCGTTGAAATAGCTGCCCACGCGGTTGCGCAGCGCGCGGGCCTTGCCGACGTACAACAGCGTGTCGTCGGCCGCGTACATGCGGTACACGCCCGGGGCGGTACTCAGCTGGGCCGCGAATGCCTTGCCATCGAAGGTCGGGACAGGAACAACGGTCATTCGCTGATCGGCACTTCGCTGAGCACGCCGCTGTCAGGGTCCAGGCGCAGTACGGTGTGGGAATCGGTTTCGGCGATCCACACCGCGCCGGCACCGACGGCCAGGCCGGCCGGGCCATGCAGGCGCCGCGGCAAGGGCTGGGTGGTCAGTTCGCCGCCGCCCAGGCGCAACGTGCGCAGGCGGCCATTGCCGGTATCGGCGATCCACAACAACGGGGCATCCGGGCTCAATGCGATCGCCTGCGGGAACTGCAGGCTGGCCTGCGCACGCGGGCCATCGTCCTCGCCGAAACGCCAGGTGCCCTGCCCGACCAGGGTCTGCACCAGGTCACCGCGCAACTGCAATGAACGGATCGAAGAGCCCAGCGCATCGGCCACGTACAGCACCTGCTGGACCACGGCCACGGCGGTGGGCTGGGCGAACGCGGCCAGATGGCCACTGCCATCGCGCTCGTCGATGGCGCCGCTGCCGGCGCGCCACTGCAGGCTGCGCTGGCCGAGGTGGTAACTCCAGATGCGGTTGTCGCCGGCCATGGCGATGTGCAGCTGGTTTTCGGCGATGGCCAGGCCCACCGGATGATCCAGCGACACCTGCCGTGGCTGCGTCACCGGCCCTTCCACGGGGGCGCCCGGACGGCCGTTGCCGCACAGGGTGTCGACCAGCCCGGTCAGCAGGTTGATGCGGCGCACCGCATGATTGCCGGTGTCGGCCACGTACAGCGACTCGCGCTCCAGCGCCAGCGCCTGCGGCCGGTGGAAAGCGGCTTCGGCGAGGTTGCCGTCCATGAAGTCGGCGGTACCCAAGCCGAACTGACGCAGCACGCGGCCGCCATGACTGCATTCCAGGATGCGGTGGTGGCCGCTGTCGGCGATGTACAACCGTTCCTGGTTCACCGCCAGACCCATCGGGAATCGCAGCGCCTGGCGCGGTTCGGGGTGCAGCTCGCTGCCGCCACGCGAAGGGGCTGACGGCGCACCCTCGCAGAGGGCATTCAGGGCCCGCTCCAGCTCGCCGGGCACGCCCTGGCCGATCAAGCGCTGCTGTTCGCGACCCTGCGCGTCCAGCAGCACCATGGTCGGCCAGGCGCTGACGCCGAAGCGGCGCCAGCCATCCCAATCGGCATCAAGCAGCACCGGCATGGTCAGGCCCTGGCGGCGCAGCAGTTTCAGCGCAGCCGTGGCATCACGCTCGAAGTCGAAGCGCGGCACCTGCAGCACCAGAGGTTGCAGCTTGCCGGGGTGGCGTGACAGCCACTGGCTGAACTCGGCCAGCCGTTGCGCGCTCCATGCGGAAGCCGCGTTGACGAACAACAGCGCGACCGGCCGGCCACGCAGTTCGGTCAGGGTGCAGGGCGCGGCATTGAGCCAGGCGGCGAACTCGGGCAGGTCCGGGACGGGCTGGATGTTCATGACCCGATTATGCCGGAGTCGGCGTGATGCAACAGGCGTGCCACGGTGCGTTCGGCAGCAGCGTCGACCAGCGACCAGACCTGTTCGAAATGATCGCTGCCACCGGTATAGGGATCGGGAATCGCACGTTCGCCCTGCCCGCCCGACCACGGCAGGTACAGCGCCAGGCGCTCGCGCTGGGTGGCAGTGGCGAGGCGTGCGGCGTCACGCAGGTTGGCCTCGTCGGCGCACAGGATCCAGTCGAAAGCGTCGAAGTCCTGCCGCTGCAACTGCCGCGCGCGCAGGCCGCCAAGGTCCACCCCGTGTCCGGCCGCGCATGCAATGGCACGCCGGTCGGGTGGCTGGCCCACGTGCCAGTCGCCGGTACCGGCCGAATCGACCTGTACCCGCCCAGCCAGCGCCGAGGCATCCAGGCGGGCACGCAGCGCGCCTTCGGCCATCGGCGAGCGGCAGATGTTGCCGAGGCAGACGACCAGCAGCCTCATCGCGCGGCCATCGCCTGCAGCAGCGTTTCGGCGCGCTGCAGATCTTCAGGGGTGTCGATGCCCGGCGGGAAGGGTTCGGGCGAGATCGCCACGGCAATCGGGTAGCCCGCTTCCAGCACGCGCAACTGCTCCAGCGATTCCACCTGTTCCAGCGTGCCCGGCCGCATCGAGGCGAACTGCTGCAGGAAACCGGCACGGTAGCCATAGATGCCGATGTGGCGCAGCCACTGATGGCCTTCGGGCAGGGTGTCGCGGCTGCGGGCGAAGCCATCGCGATGCCAGGCGATGGGCGCACGGCTGAAGTACAGGGCCTCGTTGCGCACGTTGCGCACCAGCTTGACCACGTTGGGGTCGAACAACGTGTGGGCATCCTCGACCGGCGTGGCCAGGGTCGACATCGGTGCGCTGCCCGCCACCAGTGCCTCGGCCACGGCGCGGATGCCGGCAGCCGGCGCGAACGGTTCATCGCCCTGCAGGTTGACCACCACGGTGTCATCGGACCAGCCCGCGATGCGCGCGCACTCGGCCAGGCGATCGGTACCCGAGGCATGCGAAGCAGCGGTCATCGCCACTTTCACTTCCGCCAGGCCGGACAATGCGTCGGCAATGCGCTGGTCGTCGGTCGCGACCCATACCTCACCTGCGCCGGCCTGCAGCGCGCGGCGGGCCACATGCAGCACCATGGGCTCTCCGCCCAGCAGGCGCAGCGGCTTGCCCGGCAGCCGCGAAGCGGCATAGCGGGCCGGGATGGCAACAACGAAGTCGGTCATGCGGGCGGTACTCGGCAGGCGCGATACAGCAGGAATGCGGCCGGCGGCGTCCATTTGCAAGCGCCGCACGGCCCCTCAGTTCGGTCGCAGCTTGTCCAGGCGATCGGTCAACGCGATCCAGAAAGCAGCAGGCATCTCGGCACGCAGCGGCACCGCGTACTGCCAGTCATTGGCGAACGCGCGGCACTTCACGGCATCCTTTTCGGTCATCAGCACCGGCAACTGGCTGCCAAAGGACAGATCCTGCGGCTGGTAGGCATGATGGTCGGCGAAGGCGTGCGGCACCACGCCGATCGCACGCGCGCGCAGCATGTCGAAGAAGCGTTGCGGATGGGCGATGCCGGCCACGGCATGCACGCGCTGGCCCGCGAAGTACGAAAGGGGACGTGCGCGCCCGCCGGCCAGCGGCTGTGCACTGTCGATGTGCAGGGCCATCGGCCATTGGCCGAAGCCACAGGCCTGGGCAGCCGCCGCTCCATCCGCCTGGCCCAGGTTGACCACCCGGAAATCGCATTCCGCTGCGCGGCTGACCGGCTCGCGCAGCGGGCCGGCGGGAATCATCCGGCCATTGCCATAGCGGCGCTGGGCATCAACCACCTCGATCTCGATGTCGCGCGCCAGCCGGTAGTGCTGCAGGCCGTCATCGCAGACGATCACGTCGCAGCCGGCGGCGATCAGCGCCTTGCCCGCTGCCACGCGGTCACTGTCCACGCGTACCGGCACGCCGGTTTTCCAGGCGATCAGCACCGGCTCGTCGCCCCCCAGGGCGGTCGGCGTATCGGCTTCCACCCAACGTGCCTTGTCCGCTTGCTCACGGCCGTAGCCGCGGCTGGCGACACCGGGCTTCCAGCCTGCGGCCCGCAGGCGCTCGACCAGGGCGATGGTCAGCGGCGTCTTGCCGGTGCCGCCGGCGGTGATGTTGCCAACCACGATGACCGGCACCGCCAGCGCATGGCGCTTGCGCCAGCCACGCCGGTACAGGCGCCGGCGCAGCGCGGTGACACCGGCATACAGCGGCGCCAGCAGTCGCATCGGCCACGGAGCCGGGCTGCCGTCGTACCAGTACGGCGGGGTCTGGGTACCTTTGCCCGCCATCAGTCCTGCCTTTCGCGGAACTGCATGTTGTGCAGGTGCTGGTACAGGCCGCCCATCGACAGCAGCTCTTGGTGGGTGCCGCGTTCAACGATGCGGCCATGGTCCATCACCAGCACCTGGTCGGCATGCTCGATGGTCGACAGGCGATGCGCGATCACCAGCGTGGTGCGCTCGGGCATCAAGCGCTGCAGCGCATCCTGCACCAGGCGCTCGGATTCGTTGTCCAGCGCCGCGGTGGCCTCGTCCAGGATCAGGATCGGTGCGTCGCGCAGGATCGCGCGGGCGATCGCCAGGCGCTGGCGCTGGCCGCCGGACAGCAGCGCGCCATTCTCGCCTACCGGCGTCTGCAACTGCTGCGGCATGCGTGCGATGAACTCCCAGGCATTGGCCGCCTCGGCAGCTGCACGGATCTGCTCGTCGGTGGCATCCATGCCGTAGGCGATGTTGGCCGCGATGGTGTCGTCGAACAGCATGACCTTCTGGCCGACGATGGCCACCTGCCGGCGCAGATCGGCCAACGGATACTCATCCAGGGCAACGCCGTCGAGCAGGATGCGGCCACCGTTGGGTTCGTAGAAGCGCGGCACCAGCCGGATCAGGCTGGTCTTGCCGCTGCCGGAACGACCGACGATGGCGGTGACCGTGCCCGGCCTGGCAACGAAGCTGATGTCGTCCAGGGCGATGCCACTGTCTTCACGGTAACGCAGCATGACGTGCTCGAAGGCCAGTTCGCCGCGTACGCGCTGCACCGCGTGCTTGCCCTCGTCGCGCTCGACCGGCATGTCGATGATGCCGAACAGGCGCTCGGCCGCAGCCACACCGCGCGAGATCGAAGTCTGCACGCTGGTCAGCCGCCGCAGCGACGGAATGATGGCCATCATCGACGTCATCAGGCCCATGAACTGGCCCGCATTGAGCTTGCCGGCCAGTGCCTCGCGGGTGGACACCCAGACGATGACTGCCAGCGCCAGCGCCGCCAGGAACTGGACCACGCTGGAGGCCGCCGCGCGGGTCACTTCCACCTTCATGTTCAGCGCCAGCATGCGGTTGGCCAGGCGCGAGTAGCGCGAGATCTCGTGCTGCTGGGTGCCATGCACCTTCACTTCCTGCTGCGCGGCCAGCGACTGCTCGGCGGTCTGCGCCATGGTGCCCATGCCGTCCTGGATGCCGCGGCTGATGCGCCGGTAGCGCTTGCCCACGTAGGACACGATCACGCCGATCAGCGGCACCACCACCAGCATCGCCAGGGTCACCTTGACGCTCATCTGCAGCATCACCGCCAGCATGGCGATGATGGTCAGGGTATCGGCCACCACGGTCTTCAGCGCGTCGGCACTGGCCTGGGTGACCTGTTCGGTGTCGAAGTTCAGGCGGCTGACCATCACCGGCGTCGCCTCGGCATCGAAATGCGAGGACGGCAGGTGCAGGTACTTCTGCAGCACCTGTTCACGCAGGTCGCGGACCACGCTGCGGCCGGTCTTGGCCAGCGTGTAGTCGCTGACCCAGGTGGCCACGCTGCGCATCAGGAACAGGCCGAGAATGGTCAGCGGCAGGATCACCGCCATGCGCGGCTCGGGGTTGACGAACCCGCGGTTGACCAGCGGCTCCATCAGCTTGGTGAAGTGATAGCCGGCCAGGGCTTCGACCACCATGGCGATGACCGCGCCGATCATGAACACCCAGTAGGTGCGGGTATAGCCCAGCAGTCGTTTGTAGATCGGCCACACTGGCGCGTGATGGGAACTCATGGACGCACCTCTGGCGCTGTTGCAATGGCGATACGGCGGAAGCCGAGCTGGCCCAGCGCGTCCTGCGCGGTGACCACGGCCTGATAGGGAGTGCGCGCGTCGGCACGCAGCAGCACGGTCTGTTCGCGGTCGCTGCCGGCGACGGCCGCAATGGTCTGCTTGACCGACTCGACGTCGCTGCGCAGCACTTCCTGATCGTTGACGAAGTAGCGGCCGTCAGCGTTGATCAGCACGCTCAGCGAGCGCGGCGGCTCGTTGGTCTGCTGCTGGCTGGCGGTCGGCAGCTGCACCTGCAGGGTCGAACGCGCGTCGAAGGTGGTGGTGACCACGAAGAAGATGATCAGCACCAGGATGACGTCGATCAGCGGCACCAGGTCGATATGCGGCTCATCCTGGGACCGGTCGTTGCCGATACGCATCGATCAGGCCTTTGCCGTAGCGGCGGAAGACGCGCGCGCAGCGGGGGCCGGGGTCATCACCCCGGGGCGACCGTCCAGCGTATCCAGCAGCGCGCTGGCTTCCTGCTCCATCTCCACCACGTAGCCGTGGATGCGGCCCTTGAAGAAGCGGTGGAACATCAGCGCCGGGATCGCCACGATCATGCCGGTGGCGGTGCACACCAGTGCCTTGCCGATACCGCCGGCAAGCTGGTTCACATCACCCACGCCGTGGTCGAGGATGCCCAGGAACATCTGGATCATGCCGACCACGGTGCCCAGCAGGCCCAGCAACGGGCCGGCCGAGGCGATGGTGCCCAGCGCGTTGAGGAAACGCTCCATGCGGTGCACCAGATGGCGACCGGTGTCCTCGATGCGCTCGCGGATCTGGTCGCGCGGGCGGTTGCGCGCTTCCAGCGCGGCGGCCAGCAGGGCACCCAACGGTGAATTGGCACGCAGGGTCTGCAGGTGCGCCGGGTCCAGCTTGCCGCGCGCGGCCCAGTTGCGGACCTCCTGGCCCAGGCCAGGCGGCAGCACCTCGTTACGCCGCAAGGACCAGAAACGCTCCAGGACGATCGCCAAAGCCAGTACGCCCAACAGCAGCAGCGGCACCATCGGCCAGCCACCGGCCTTGACCAGTTCCCACACGTTTCAACCCTCCGGCCCAGCGGCCGCTTGTTCGATCGGCGATAGGATAGCAGCCGACCGAGCTCGCCCAGCGGCATCCCACCACCGGGCGGCGTGGATACGCTGTTCACGCAGCTGCAGGCCTTGTGCGCCAAGCCATACGCGGATCGCGCCCGACTCGGCGGTGGACAGCACTTCGGCGCCCGCCGCCTGCCAGCGCCGCACCACGTCACGTTTCGGGTGGCCAAAGTGGTTCCGGTGCCCGGCCGAGACCAGCGCCAGCCGCGGCGCCACCGCCTTCACCCAGTCCGGCGTGGAACTGCCTCCGCTGCCGTGATGGGGCACCAGCACCACGTCCGCACGCAGCATATCGGCAGCGCCCGCCAGCAGCGCCTGCTCGCCTTGCCGGCCGATGTCACCGGGCAGCAGCACTACCCCGTGCGCGCCAGCAACCCGCAGCACGCAACTGGCTTCGTTGTCGGCGCCCTTCCCGCCAAAGGCAGGGAACGCGGCGGGCGGATGCAGCACCTGGAAATCGACCCCGTCCCATTGCCAGCGCAGGCCCTGTTGGCAGCTGCCGGTCGTGGCAATCGCACTGCCCGGTGGAGCCAGGACGTGCAGTCCCGGCAGTTGCTGGCGCAGCGCGGCGAGGTTGCCGCTGTGGTCCAGGTGGTCGTGACTGATCATCAGCTGTGCCGGCGGCTCCTGTCCCAACGCCCGCAACGTCGGCAGCAGCATCCGCTCCTCGCCCCCGCTGCCGGCTGGCGGGCCGACGTCATACCAGAGTGCGTGCCGGGCGGTCCGCAGCAGCACCGCCGCGCCCTGGCCGACATCGTGCACCACCAGTTCCAGCTCACCCTGCTGCGGCCCCGACCGTGCCGGCCACAGCAACGGCAGGCACAGCAGAGAACCGGCAAGCCCGGCCCCGGCACCGCGTGGCAACAGCCACCAGAACACCCCCAGCAAGGCCGCCGGCAACGCCCAGGCCGGCCCCTGCGCCAGCCACCACATCGCCTGGGGGTGCTCGGCCAAGGGTTGCAGCAGCTGCCAACTGGCCTCGAACACCCAGGCAGCCGTGCGCCAAGGCCACTGCCCTGCCCCGGTGCGCAGGGCCTCCAGAGCGGTTCCCAGCAGAGCCAGAGGCACCACCAGCAGGCTCCACAGTGGAATGATCGGCAGGTTCACCAGCGGCCCCAGCCGTGCGCTGCCACCGAACAGTGCCACCGCCAGCGGCAGCAGAGCGACGCTGGCCACCCCCTGCCCTGCCAGAGCGCCGCGCAGCATCGCGGCGAACCCCTTCGGCCGCCCCTGCGGCAGGCACCACAGCAACCACAGCACCCCACCGAAACTGAGCCAGAAGCCCGCAGACAGCACCGACAGCGGTGCCGGCAGCAGCATCGCCAGCGCGGCCAGCGCCAGCCCCTGCGCTACCGTCACAGGACGGCGGGCAACGCGCGCCAGGGCCAGCACCGCGATCATCAGCGCAGTACGCACGGTCGGCAGCTCGCTGCCTGCAACAACGGCATAGCCGGCTGCTGCCGCCGCCGCCGCACAGGCCGCCGCCTGCGGTCGTGGCCAGAACCGGGCAAGCCCCGGCCAGGATCGCCAGAGCGCAGAACACAGCAATGCGGCGAAGCCCGCGACCAGGCCGACATGGAAGCCGGAGATGGCGATCAGGTGGGTCAGGCCCAGCGCGCGCAGCTGCGCCCAATCGACGTCGGACATGCCACGCGTATCGCCCAGTGCCAAGGCCTGGATGAACCGCGCCGACGGGTATGCGATCTGCCTGGCAATGGCGGCACTGGTGCGCTCGCGCCACGCAGGTAGGCCATGCGCAGGACGCAGCTGTCGCGTGGAATTCGAATCGCGCACGCTGGCGTTCCCTGCCAGCCCACGCAGCAGCGCTTGCCGCTCGCCATCGAAGCCCCCCGGGTTGATGCGTGAACGTGGCGGTCGCACGCGCAGCGACAGCTGCCAGTCAGCTCCGGCGTGCAGGTGATGTCTCTGATCAACCTCGGCCTCGGTCGGCCCACCGCGTGGCGCGTGCCAGAGCACCTGCAGCCGCTTTCCACGCAGCGTCGGCATCGCATCGGACGCATCCACCCGGAACTCGAAGCGGGTGTATGCAGGCGTTTCCTTCGGCAGATCGATGACCTGCCCCCGGACAAGTACATCCTGCGCGGCAGAACCGGCCGGCAGCTGCGTCTGCATTGCCCAATACCCGTGGCAGCAAGTCCAGGCCAAGCCGAACAGCAACACAGCCGCCGCGCGTCCGCGCCAGCGCAACACCCAGCCCAACGCGGCCACGACGGTCGCCGCAACAGAAGCCCACAGCGGTGGCAAAACCGGCAACAACACGCAGACCAACGCACCGGCAACCAGAGCGGCAGCGCACGCGGGGCCAAACAGGGGCGACAAGGTCCGATCGGCAGCCATCGACACAGCGTGCCGAGGCGCGGCCTCACCCAACCATCAGGCAACGCCGTGCAGCGTTGTCAGCGCCCGGCTAGCGACGCACGCTGCCGCGGTGGAAGTTGACCCGGAAGCTCGCGCCGCCCCCAACGGCCTCGCCCACGCTCACCGTGCCGCCGTGGTGCTGCACGATCTCCTTGACCAGATGCAGGCCGAGGCCGCTGCCACTGCCAGCAGCACGCAGGCGGTGGAACGGCTCGAAGATCGCCTCGCGGTCACCGACCGGCACGCCGGCGCCCTGGTCGCTGACTTCCAGCAGGCCCTGCCGGTCCAGACGCACGCAGATGGTGCCGCGCCCGCCGCCATGGACGATGGCGTTGTGCACCAGGTTGGCGATCACCCGCCCCAGGGCGAGGCCATCGCCATGGATCCATACCGGCGTCTCCGGCGCATCCACTTCAAAGCCGTAGCCGGCGCCAACGACCAGAGGCGCAAGGTCGGCGGCCGCTTCGCGCACGACATGCGCAAGGTCCAGGCGCTGCAGCGCTGCGACGTTCCGGTCCAGGCGCTGCAGGTCGAGCAGGTGCTCGGCGACGTTGCCGAGACGGGCGACATCGGTCAACAGCTGCGATTTGAGCTCCCCCTGCGGCAACTGCGACAAGCGCGCCTGTACCACCGCAATCGGTACCCGCAGTTCATGGGCGGCGTCGGCCAGGAATTTATCGCGTGCTGCGTAGCCCTGCTGCACCTTGTCGATCGCATCGTTGAACGCTTCGACCAGAGGCGCGACCTCGGTCGATACCAGCTGCGCGTCCAGGCGCGCACCGGGCTGGCCGATATCCAGCTCCTTGGCCTGCTGCGCGGACCGGCGCACGCCACGCATGGCGCGATGGATCACCGTCGGCATCACCAGCAGCGTGACCACGATCAACGGCAGGAAGAACCACAGGCCGATCAGCCGCAGCACCATCAATGCGCCATCCAGCAGGCCGCCCTTCGGCGCCCCGCCCACCATCACCGTGATGCGGCGGCCGTCTTCGTTGCGGATCATCACCCGCGCCACATCCAGGTACGGCGGTACCAGCGAACCCAGCTCGGTGGCACCCAGTGTCGGCAGGCGGGCCAGCAGCGGCGCGTGGATGGCAGGCAGCGTGCCGCGCTGCAGCCATGCACCGCGATCGTCCACCGCCGCGAACCACAGGTTGCCACCGGCACGCGCATCGAGCTTCTGCCAGCGTGCTTCGTCCAGCACCAGACGGCCGCCTTCGCTGTGCACCGCATTGGCTGCGCTCTCGGCCATGAACATGTCCATACCCCAGGTGTCCTTGTCGCCCCAAGTCAGGATCAGCGCGACGACGGCGAACAACACCGTGAAGGCCTGCGCCAGGAACAGCCGCCACGCCAGTCCAAGGGTGATCGAACGAATCGGTCGTGCCATCTCAGGCCTCCGCCAGCAGATAGCCGACGCCGCGGATCACGTGGATCTCCACGCCTGCCCCGGCCTGCTGCAGCGCCTTGCGCAGTTTTGAAATATGCGCATCGAGCGCATTGGACTGGATCTCATCATCGAATCCGTACACCGCCGATTCCAGCGCGCTGCGGGTGACCGTGCGCCCCTGCCGCATCGCCAGCGCCTGCAGCACCAGCACCTGCCGCCGCGGCAGCGCAACCGGCTGGCCGTCCACCTGCGCCTGCAGCGATTCGAAATCGAACTCCAGCCGGCCCAGCCGCAACCGGGGGGTCACCATCGCCGACGGTCGACGCGAGACGGCGCGGATGCGCGCCATCAGCTCTTCGATCGCCACCGGCTTGACCAGGTAGTCATCGGCACCGACATCCAGCCCCTCCACCTTGTCCGACAGCCCACCCTTGGCAGTGAGCATGATCACCGCCAGGTTCGGCCGCAGCGCACGGGCAGTCGCCACGAAGCCCACGCCATCACCATCGGGCAGCTGCCGATCGAGCAGCATCAGCTGATGCACCGGCTCACGCAGGGCGAGCGCAGCCTCGGCCAGGCTGCCGACCACGTCGGCGACCACACCCTGGCGCTCAAGCCCGGACTGCAGGGCTCGCGAGAGATCGGGGTCATCTTCGACCAGGAGAATGCGCATCGGGGGCTCGGCAACCGGAAACGGTGCCGATCATAGTGCCTTCGGCGTGCAGGTGGCGGCGATGCCAGCAGATTGCGCCTGCGCAATGTTCCGACAATGTTGCGCGCGCAGCATGCATCGCCATCCCTGCAACGCACTACATCGATGACCTCACTGTCCCCCGCCCTGCTGCGCCCCCTGCTGTGCACCGTCGCTCTCTCCACGCCGCTGCTGGCCACCGCGCAGGAACAGGCTCCGGGGGTACAGGCCGGCATCACCTTCGGCGCGACCACTGGCGCCTACGCGCACTATGACGACAAGCCGCTGGTGCTGCCGGCGCTGTCCTGGCAGGGCAAGCGATTCTTTGCCAGCCCCGGTTCGCTTGGCATGAACCTCTACAAGGCCGACGGCCTGCGCCTGTCGGCGGTGGCGACGCCCTACACGTTGCGCTTCAAGACCGACGACGTGAACGATCCGCAGCTGCGCCGCCTGCACAGCCGGCAGATGTCGGCGATGGTCGGCATCAATGCCGACTACAGCGCCGACTGGGGCGCGGTGGCGGCCAGCGTGAAGCGCGAGGTGAGCGGACACGGCGGCGGCGTTGAATCCAGCCTGCATTACAGCTATCCGATCCAGGCCGGCCGCTTCACCTGGGTGCCGCGCGTGGGCGTGGTGCATTCCAGCGCCCGCCTGCTCGACTACTACTACGGCATCAGCGACGAGGAAGCACTGCGCTCCGGGCTGGCGGCCTACAAGCCCGGCAGTGCCACCTCGCCGAGCCTGCAGATCGCGGTCAGCACGCCCCTGGGTACGAAATGGCGCGCAACTGGCGTCGTCGCCAACCAGTGGTTCGGTGATGCCGTCGAAGACAGCCCGATGGCACGGCGCAGCAGCCAGACCTCCGCTTTCATCTCGCTGATGCGCGCGTTCTGACCGAACCTGCATCCGCCCCACGGACAACAAGGATCCCGCATGGCCGCTGTCACCCCCACCGCCGATGCCAACGCGATCCTGCGCGCGCCGGATCTGGACAGCGCCGAGCGCGCCTACCTGGGCCTGCTGCCGGACATGGATCATGTGGACGCGTTGACCCGACGTGCACTTGGCCTGTCACGCGCTGCCGATGCTGCGCGCGGATACGCACTGTCGATGACCCTGGTCGGCCTGCGCCTGCAGGAGCTGGAAATGGGCGAGCCGTGTGCGGCCGAATATCGCCAGGCGACGCTGCGCAGCCTGCGCCAGGCCTTCACTGCGGCCTGAGCGTCCCGTCAGCGGAAGGTCGTCCAGGCCAGCACCGCAGACAGCAGTGCGACCCAGATCACGGCCTAGAAGGTGCCTTCCAGCATGTTGCCGCCGAACAGCAGTTCGATGATCGGGTTAGGCCGGGAAACGGGAGCATGGTCACTCATGGTGGCGTCCTGAGGTTTGGGAACTGCGTCACCGATGATACAAAAGCTTGACATTCCTGTTGCTGTTTCCGGTATGGTCGATGCAACGCGGCGTTCAAGGATGATCGATGCTCAAGCGTGCACTGTTTCCCGTAGTCGCCCTGCTGCTGGCCGCACTGGTCATCATGCTCTCCTGGCAGAACCGCCAGTTGCGGCAGGTCAACGAACAGATGGCGGCGCAGCTGCAGCAGACGCAGCTGGACGCGCATGGTCTTGCCACCGGCACCCGGCCTGAACTGTTGACCCTGCGGACGACGCAGCAGACCCATGTCGATATCGGTGGCGCGCGCGGCGTGCCGCAGATCCTCTACTTCTTCTCTACCGCCTGCCGTTACTGCCTGGCCTCGGTGCCACAACTGCAGCAGATCGCGGCTGCGCGAGGCAGTGCCGAGCTGGTGGGCGTGGGCCTGCCACCGTACGACCAGCTTGCCGACTACGCAGGCAAGCACGCGCTGGCGTTTCCGATCGCCGTCGACGATCAGGGCGAAGTCTCCAAGCGCTACCGCGCCACGCTGACACCGATGCTGATGGTGCTGGCCGCAGATGGCAGCATCGCCTACAAGCATGTCGGCCAGCTCGACACCGGGACGGTGCAGGCCGTCGCCAACGCAATGAATCCGGGAAGCCACACCAACTGAAGGAGATACACATGATCGGGAAGAAAACGCTGTTCTCGTCCGTCGCCGGTATCGTCATCGTTGCTGCAATGTCATTCGGGGCCGCACAGGCCTTCGCCACACCGGTGAAGACCGGCTTTGCACCGGGTTGCGTGGATACCCCCGGATGCATGTTCGGCGGCAATGGCCGCGCCGGCGGCACGCGCATCTGCTGCGTCGCCAACTGATCCCGCTTCGACACCGCCCCGCACGCGGTGACTTCATGTTCCATCGCCATTCCAAGGAGATACACATGATCGGAAAGAAGAAGCTGTTCTCGTCCATTGCCGGCATCGTCGTGGTGGCCGCCATGTCATTCGGCGCCGCGCAGGCCTTCGCCACTCCGGTGAAGACCGGCTTCGCGCCGGGCTGCAAGGAACATCCGAGCTGCCCCTATGGCAACGCAGGCTCCCACGGCCTGCTGGTCTGCTGCGACCCCATGTAACCCGCCTCGAAGCTCTGCAAAGGAGATACAGATGATCGGAAAGAAGAAGCTGTTCTCGTCCATTGCCGGCCTCGTCGTGGTGGCCGCCATGTCATTCGGTGCCGCGCAGGCCTTCGCGACCACCCCGGCCAAGGCCGGGTTCGCACCGGGCTGTGAGTACACGCCGGGCTGTCCTTACGGCGGCAACGGCCGCTGGAGCGGCGGACGCGTCTGCTGCCAGGTTCCCTGATCCACCCCATCCAGCGCAGGACCTGACTTCGGCTTCCCGGCCACAGTTCCTGCATGGATGAGGCGCCCCATCTGCACTGGGCGTTGCACCGGGCCGTCCGATTGGGCGGCCCTTTTTTCTGCGGCCCGGATTCATCCTTGCAGACGGCACTTGGCACGCGCTTTTCCGGTCTTCGTCGCATGCCGATTTCACAGCGCAGGCCACAGTGCAACGCTGGGCTCCCTTCTCCGGAGCACCGTGCCATGCCGATGCTTGCCCTGCTGCTGTTGATGGCCGGTCTGTGCAACCGCGACGGCGGTACCGGAAGCGATTCGCTGCGGATGCAGATCCTGCAGGCCGACGCCCAACGTGCCGCCCGCGCGCCTGCCAGCTACGGCCAGACGGACAGCCAGAGCGTGCAGATCCTGCGCCTGAGTGCGGATCGCGTACTGCAGGTGGCCCACGCTCGCGTGCACGGTGATGCCGACGGTAAACAGCGCGGGCAATCGCACGCCCGGGGAATGCTGCAACTGTGGCAGCGTGTGAATGGTCATTGGCAGCTGCAGCGCAGCGCCAGTGTCGAGCAACGCGGTTGACGCTGGCAGCAGCCGGCCAGGCTGGAACGAGCGCGGATCGCAGGCACAAAAAAACCGGCCCAGGGCCGGCTTTCATCGTTTCCACCGCTGCTCCGGCCATGCCGGGAACCGGTGGTGGGCGGTACAGGGTTCGAACCTGTGACCCCTACCATGTCAAGGTAGTGCTCTACCGCTGAGCTAACCGCCCAAATATTCCGTGCAGCCCGCAGGCTGGTGCTTCTACGTAAAAACCCGGCGCCAGGGCCGGGCTTTTCATGCTCACGACAGCCCCCTGGGGGACTTCGTGGTGGGCGGTACAGGGTTCGAACCTGTGACCCCTACCATGTCAAGGTAGTGCTCTACCGCTGAGCTAACCGCCCGTTTGTTGCTTCTGCAGCGCCGCGATTGCGTCGGTGCAGGCCGCGTATATTACGGACGACGACCGGCAAGCGCAATACTTTTGTGAAGAAAAGCCGCTTTACCGCGTTCAGCCCAGGCTGGCTTCCTTCAGCTGCCTGATCTGGTCGCGCACCCGGGCGGCATCCTCGAATTCCAGGTCCTTGGCATGCTGGTACATCCGCTGCTCCAGGGCCTTGAGGCGAGCGGCCAGCTGCGCCGGACTGAGCGAACGGTAGTCGATCGTGTCCTCTGCCACCCCGGAACGGCCTTTGCCCTTGCCCTTGCGGGACTCCTTCTCGGCGGCGTCCGAGCGTGCGCCCTCCAGCACGTCGACGATCGGCCGCGCCACGGAGCGCGGAGTGATGCCGTGCTCCAGGTTGTACTCGACCTGCTTGGTGCGGCGGCGATCGGTCTCATCGATCGCTGCCTGCATCGAACGGGTGATCTTGTCCGCATACAGGATCGCCTTGCCGCGCACGTTGCGCGCCGCACGGCCGATGGTCTGGATCAACGAGCCGGTCGAGCGCAGGAAGCCCTCCTTGTCCGCATCCAGGATCGCCACCAGCGAGACCTCGGGCATGTCCAGCCCCTCGCGCAGCAGGTTGATGCCGACCAGCACATCGAACTTGCCCAGACGCAGGTCACGGATGATCTCCACGCGTTCAACGGTATCGATGTCCGAGTGCAGGTAGCGCACGCGGATGCCGTGCTCGGTCAGGTACTCGGTGAGGTTTTCGGCCATGCGCTTGGTCAGGGTGGTGACCAGCACGCGGTCACCGGCCTTGATCCGCTCGTTGGCCTCGCTCATCAGGTCATCGACCTGGGTGCCGACCGGGCGGATCTCCACCACGGGGTCGATCAGCCCGGTCGGGCGCACGACCAGCTCGGCCATGTCCTCTCCGGCCTCGCGGAATTCATACGGACCCGGTGTCGCCGACACATAGATGCTGCGCGGGCAGCGCGCCTCCCACTCCTCGAAGCGCAGCGGACGGTTGTCCAGCGCCGACGGCAGGCGGAAGCCGAACTCGACCAGGGTTTCCTTGCGCGACCGGTCACCCTTGAACATGGCACCGATCTGCGGAATGGTCACGTGCGATTCGTCGATCACCAGCAGCGCATCAGCCGGCAGGTAATCGAACAGGGTCGGCGGCGGCTCGCCCGCGTTCTTGCCGGTCAAATGCCGCGAGTAGTTCTCGATGCCGTTGCAGAAACCGACTTCGGCCATCATTTCGAGGTCGAACTGGGTGCGCTGGGCCAGGCGCTGCGCCTCGACCAGCTTGTTCTGCGCGTACAGCTGCTCCAACCGCTCCTTCAGCTCGACCTTGATGGTCTCCACCGCCGCCAGCACCCGTTCACGCGTGGTCGCGTAGTGGGTCTTCGGGTACACGGTGAAGCGCATGAGGTTGCGCATGGTCTCGCCGGTGAGCGGATCGAACATCGTGATCTTTTCCACCTCGCCATCGAACAGTTCGATGCGCAGGGCCTCACTGTCCGACTCCGCCGGGAACACGTCGATCACTTCACCACGCACGCGGAAGGTACCGCGCTGCAGCTCGTATTCGTTGCGCGTGTACTGCAGCTGGGTCAGGTGATTGATCAGGTCGCGCTGGTCGATGCGCTCGCCCTTGGACAGGATCAGGCGCAGCGACAGGTAGTCTTCCGGCGCACCCAGGCCGTAGATGGCCGAAACGGTCGCCACCACGATCGCATCCGGCCGTGACAGCAGGGTCTTGGTCGCTGCCAGCCGCATCTGTTCGATGTGTTCGTTGATCGAACTGTCCTTCTCGATGAAGGTGTCCGACGACGGCACGTAGGCTTCCGGCTGGTAGTAATCGTAATAGCTGACGAAGTACTCCACCGCGTTGTGCGGGAAGAACGCCTTGAACTCACCGTACAGCTGCGCTGCCAGGGTCTTGTTCGGCGCCATGATCAGCGTCGGCTTCTGCACCTGCTGGATGACGTTGGCGATGGTGTAGGTCTTGCCCGAGCCGGTGACGCCCAGCAGGGTCTGCTTGGCGACGCCGGCCTCGAAATTGCTGGTCAGCTTGGCGATGGCATCGGGCTGGTCTCCCGCCGGCGAATACGGCGAGACAAGTTGAAAACTGTCGCTCATGGTGTTGCCAGGTCTCGGGGAAGGTAAGTATAGGGGGCGTCCGGTGACGGTCGGCTGAGGGGAAGCCGGGGAGACCGGCAGGGGGATGCCCGATGGCGACCCCCATTGAAAGGGGCGACGCTCGCTCCATGACCGCGCCCTTGAAACGCCCCCCTGTCCCCGGCCCCACCCTTGGCATGCAACTGATTGAACTGGTGACGATTATTGCCGTCCTTTCGGTATTGCTGGCGGCAGGATGGCCGACGTTGCAGTCAACACTGCTGCGCCACCGCGCCGACGCACTGCAGCTGACGCTGCATGCCAGTCTCTCCAGCGCGCGCAGCCAAGCGCTGATCCGGCGTGAACTGATCGGCGTGTGCGCCAGCGAAGACGGGCATCAGTGCACGGACGACTGGAGTGCCGGCTGGATCATCTATCGCAGTGGCCTGCGGCGGGGCCCACCAGCAACGCCGGAAGCCATCCTGGCCCATCACCGTGGCCGCGACGATGTCTCGATCCTGGCACACGCCAGCAGCGGACGGCCGCTCCTGTTTTTCCAGGCGGATGGGCGAAGCCCCGGCGCCAATCTGACCCTGCGCATCTGCGCTGGCAGACACCTGCACGGCAAGCTGGTGGTCAACAATGGCGGGCGTACCCGCAGTGAACGCAGCAACCGCGATCTGCCGTGCTGAACAGAGCAAAGAAAAGCAAAAAGCCGCGATTTCTCGCGGCTTCTGCAGTATCTGGCGCCCGAAGTTGGACTCGAACCAACGACCCCCTGATTAACAGTCAAGTGCTCTAACCGGCTGAGCTATTCGGGCGGGGAGGCGCATTGTACTGGTCGAATCCTGGAAGATCAACACCCACTACCAACAATCGGAAACCGCTCCTTCCGAGGTCTTCCGGTTGGCCTGGTCGAGGGTCAGCTTGCCGCAGCTGTCCTTGACCTGCGTACCCGAGGGAGACGCCGTGATCGTGAACGTGGAACCATCGCCCTTGTAACTCAGGTCGTATCGCGTGGCCCCGCCCTCGCGTGGCGAGACCTTGCTGGGCAGGGCGTAGCCCGAGTAGGAATTGTTGCTGGAGTGATAGCGCTCCGCACGTTGCGCGTACTCGGCCAGGTCCGCTTTGGCTACTGCACGGTGTGATCGAAGTACGTACTGCTGGTACGAAGGAATGGCGATGGCCGCCAGGATGCCGATGACGATCACCACGATCATCAATTCGATCAACGTAAAGCCCGCTGAGCGATGAGGCGCACGGAAAGACTGCATGGATGTGGATCCTCGCACAGGGGTCACTGGAGCTGCCGCCAGGACTGGCGACCGCAGGGATAAGGCAGATACAGCGACTGGCTGCCGGCGGCGCCTACCACCATCCAGCAAGAGCTGCCCCCGGGCGGACCTTCCTTGCCACTACCCAGACGCGGTATGACCGACAGGGATACGTCCTTGACCGGCGCGGTTCCCTCGGTCTTCAACGACAGGCCCGCTGTACCCGACGCCGGCTTGACACCCGTGGGTGAACCGGTCCGGACATTCTCCAGGGCAGGCGCACCGGTCAGCGAGGAAAGACCAAACAGCCAGTTCGAACCACTCGTCGAACAGCCAACGGTTTCCAGATTGGGGACATAGGTCGGCATGAACATGATGCCGCTGACCAGCAGTGGATTACCAACGAACCGTTCACCGTTGCTCGCAGGCAGGTTGATCATCCACCCTCGCGCATTGGCCGGCGCAGTCCCTGCCACAATCCTGCGCGCCTCGGCGCCCGTCGCCGGAGCATCCGCGGTATAGGGCGCCAGATTGGCCGAGGTCAAGGTCGATGTGACCCTCTTCCCGCCAATGTCATTGACCGCATACAACGCCTGTCGCGAGGTGTCGTCCTTGTCACTGTAGAACGAGAAGCTGCCCGTACCGAAATACAGCATCACGCCACCCGATGGACCGGTCGCAGCGGTCATGCCGCCCGTGATCGGCTGGCGGAAGTTCCGCGCGCTGGTGTCCTGGCTGACCTGAGTGGTGAATACGGGAACGGTCAGCGCCGTGTTGGAACTATCAGTGAGGTCGAATTTCCAGATGGCGCCACGCTGATCGGCGGCGTAGACGGTATCGGCAAGACCATCGCGACCGCGCAGGTCCTGGCTGTCGCCACGCCAGCGATCCACCACCACCACGTTGCCCAACCCATTGTCTCCGGAGATATTGGCTCCCGAGGCATTGCTCTCTACCGCCTCGATCATCCGCGTGGCGCCGGACGCCATATCCACGACGAACAGTACGGCCTTGCGGCTGGCACTGTTATAGCCGTTGCCGAAGATCGCCTTCCATGCAACCGTCTTGCCTTCCTTCACCGGCACGATCACCGGCTTGCCCAGCACGAAGCCGATGTTGTTGCGCACGCCCTCGGCCAACGACATGTTCAGGTCGCTGATCTCCCAGAGCGCTTGACGCGTGGTAAACGCTGCCGGGTCACTCACGTCCAGCGCAAATACCGAACGACCACCAGCGCCAGCCGTACCGACCAGTCCCGTCTGCCATGTGCTGCCGACGAGCATGTCCGAGATGGTGATTGCACCGTCGACGAAATAGCGATGGCGGAAGGTCTGATCAGCGGTATCCGGTTTGTACGGGAACAGCAGGTTGGCCATATGGCCCAGCGAGGTTGAGGGAATGTACGCAAAGCGCTCGGTCCCTCCCGTACTGTCCATCTCACCCGATGCCCCCATGCCACCATCGAAGGCATGCAGCATGCCGTCATTGGCACCGACGTACACCGTGTAACGACCACTCTTCGCCTTGGTGTCCAGGTACTTGGCATAGCTGACGGCATAATCTTCGCCGAGCTGGCGATAGCCGTAGTCATCGGTAGGCGAACTGACCACCGGCGCCGAATTGACGATATCGCCCAGCGGCGTGGTGCGGTCGCGGTACTTGCCGCCACTGCGCTTTTCCATCGTCGTATCCGCTTTCAGATAGCGGATGGCCGTGTCGATATCAGCATCAATGGACTTCAGCTTGTCAGTAGAGCACACCAGCATCTCTGCGTACTTGCCATCCGGCTTGCTGCACAGATCGGCCAGGCTGATGTCGGCCGAACCGAAGTCAACCAGCGTACCCGCTTTGTTGGCCACGATGCGGCGACCCGTTGAAGCGAGTTTCGTTGACGCCTCCCAGGCCTCGCTGAACACAGCGACCTGGTCACTGTTGATCTTCACGGTCGACGCCTTCAGCTTGCTCGACCAATCGGTCGCACCATTGCGGATGTCATAGCTTGGCGTCACCGACAGCGAACCTGCGCCAATGCGGGCGCCGGTCATGCCAATGGTTCCCGACGACGACTTGCCGCCGGAAATCGAGGCCAACACACGTCGCATCGCCTCGGTTACATCGGCAGGCGTCTGCGCATTGATGAATTCACCACGGCTGTTGAGTGCGGCGTGCCAGATCTCATCGATGACCGTTCCATCGTCCACCGTCGACGGATCAGGGCTGCCGTTCCAGTTCGGCGGATTCTTGTACGGATCCGCCGTGGCGGCAGCATTCACGCCGTAAATCCGCCCCTGAGCACCAAGCGTGACACCGTAGAAATTCATGTGCAGATCGGCCTGGCAGTCCAGTCGCTTCCACTCCGCGCTGCCTTGGGACAACGTGCCGCAGCGCTCGTCCACCGGCACCTGCCCCTTGGGGAAGCCGGTATCGGAACGAAGCGGCGTCTTGCTGCCCGAGTAATAGGCCGCAGTGATGTCGGCCATCGTATTGCTGTAATTGTCGGCGAAGGGCAGTGTCGGCAGATTCACGGTATTGACCGCGTCCGCGTTGGCGAACGAGCCATTCGGATAGTTCTTGGAATTCGTGTAGCCATCCGTGAACAACATGCCGCCATTGCGCTGGCAGGCGCGGATGACGGGCGCGCCGTCATCGGTACGGCGGAACTGTTCGGCCAGATACTCCACAGCACGACGGTTGGGCGTGCCGCTGATCGGCTTCAATCCGTAGATCTGCTGATAGAGATCGGCGCGGTTGGTCACCAGATCATGCATCTTCACGTTCTTCAGGTCATTGATCGTGAAGTAACCCACCCGCATGTTGTCGACGCCGTACAACGCCTCGGTGGACGCACCGACAATGGCCAGCGTGCGGCTGCGGTGATACTGGAACCAATTGGCGAAGTTCTGCACCGCAGTATCGTAGGCACCATCGATGCTGTAGTTGTCCTTCTTGATCTGATAGCGGCGCAGATTGCACTTGGGCCCACAGGCCCCCTGGATCACCGGTCGATTCGCATCGTCCGACTTGTATCCGTACGGCGCCGGGGAATTCTCCGGCAGGTAGAAGGTCGCCGGGAAGTACTGCACGCCATATTGCACCGCAGAGCCGATGTCACGCGAAGCGGTGCGCCAGGCGTTGTTGCGGTAATACGCATTGTCGGTTCCCGTGAGATCGGGAATCTTCATCCCGTCGACGAACTGGAATCCCTCACCGCTGCTTGAACGGACACTGGTCATGTTGTACGTGATGTCATACCCCGCAAATCCGGAGCGCGGGTCGACACGCGCCGCCGTGGTACTGGCAGGGTTCCAGCGGGTTCCATCGGCCCTCAGCCACGGCTTGTAGCTGACTGACGGGTTGTAGTAGCTGGCGTTGTAGACGTGCGAGCGGGCGAAGCCGAAGATATCCAGCGGCGGGATCGCACGACCATACGAATAGCGCTCGTTGTAGTTGTTGTGCGCGTAAAGGTAAAGATAGCAATCGACTGAACCGGAGTTGCAGTCCTGCCCAACGCTGTAGAAGCTGCCATTGTTGTTGAAGAAGCTGCCAGTCGACGTGCTGAAGATCAACCGCCCGTCACCGCCCGGGAACATGCGCTCGAAGGTCATCGAATTCGAGTCATCCACGGCCATGATGAACGCAGGCGGTGTCTGCACCTGCACGTTCAAGGGCTCCTGCGCCAACACACCCTGCGCCTGCGCGGCCATCAGGGTATGCACCAGGTAGCCGCCAGCGGCGACAACGGCAAGGCCTACGCCCGCCAGGATCCTGCGATTTCGCGTGTTCATGGGTTCCCCACCCTCACAGCTTGAATACGGTGTCGACCGCCGAGCGCGATGTCGCGTCGGTGGCCGTGTCGCCGGCGTACGTCGTGATCTGGTAGACCGGTGTTGCGGCCTCCAACGGCTTGCCCATGTCCAGCGCCCCTTCTCCCTGGATGCAGCCCTGGATCTGCCGGACCTTCACTGCCGGCTTGCTGCCCAGCTTGGTCTTGGCGACCCAGTCCGATGGATCGAAGCCATCGTCGCAGCGTTGATCGATGTCGGCCGAGGTAACCGTCGGGCTGTCACCCGGCGACTGGCGATTGGCAATCTTCTCCACGGCATTCTCGGCACTGCGGGCGGCGCCCTCGGCACTCTGGAAGGCTACGTTGCCGGCACGGTAGCCCGATGCCATGCGCTCCTGCATGCCGGCTACCTGCATGCCTATCACGCCCAGCAGCGCCAGCATGATCAGCAGCATCAGCGCGACGTAGAGCACGGCACCACGCTGCCGGACAGGGGCAGAGAAGGTGCGGCGCGAAGACATCTTGATGGAGCGCATGGTCGTCAATTCCCGAACAGGCGGTTGCGCAACGCAACGGAAACTTCATAGGCGCCACGGTGGCGCTGGTCATAGGGATCGCCCGGCGCGATGGTCACACCAAGCACCCCCAGGTAGGTGGCTGCCGAACCCGGAGCCTGCGCCGACGCCCGCTGCGGGCTGCGCGCAAGCAGCCCCACCTGCACCATGCCGACGCGGCGCCATGCGCCAACAGCGGTCGCATCCGTCGCGGTGCTGACGGCATTGGCAACACGCTGGTCGACGATGCGGCCACTGGGCGGGGTGGAAAGCGAAATATCCGGCGTTGCGTCAAGGCCGTACAGGAGCTGCATGCTCTCGATGCCCTCCACCAGCTCCTCACCGTCACCGTAGCCACCGGCTCCGTTGGCGCGGGCGCGGTACAGGGCAGGCTCATTGTTGCCGTTGCTCGCGATGTAATACACCAGGCCATCGGCGCGATACAGCATCGTCATCGCGTTGTTGACCGAATAGCCGGTCAGATCCAGTTTCTCGATCTTGACGGTGGATCCACTGATGGTGGCCGGGAACACATCGGCGCGGGTGCAATCGGCCAGCGCGAACACGGTCGGAGTGCCGGCAGCACCCGCCTTCAGGCGCGCCATCCCTTCACTGGACACCGTCACTGTGGTTGTAGTGCCATCCACACCGACGCCTGTCACAACCGCCCCTTCCGGGCTCAACAGGCGGAGCACAAGCACATCACTGCCGGGCAGTGGCGCCGGCTTCAGGTTGATGATGCTCTTGGGCACGGATATCGCCGCACTCCACGTGCGCCCCAAGGTCAGTGTATTGGTCGGGGCGGTGCCTGCGGCCTCATACCCCTGCACCGGCACCGAGAAATCCAGCGGATCTCCACTGCCAGCGGCGATACCAAGGTTGTAGCGGACATCGCCGGTGTTCTTGATCACATGCGCCTGGTCGTTCACGCAGCCAAAGTGACCCGCCATGCGCAGGTCACGCTGCAGGAAGTCCAATGCGAAACGTGCATTCTCCTGGGTCCGGGCAGCCCCCTCGGACAGGCGTGAAGCCGCGCGGGACGCGATGAAGATCTGCGTGATGCCCAGCAGAAGGACCAGACCGATGACCATGGCGATCATCAGTTCGATCAGCGACAGGCCGCGGGCTCGTGAAGACGGACTCATGGACGCGCTCACAGGAAAGTGGTCAGGCCGAAGGTGGTGAGGCTGTCGGGCTCCTTCGGATCCCAACGCTGATCACCCCAGGTAATGGCCACGCTGACCCGGCCGGTGCTCTGGGTAAACTGGACCTCTGCGCTGGCCTTTTCACCGAGTGTCTTCACAACCTCACATTGCCAGCGTGCCACGTTGGTCTTCGGCGTCACCGCCGCGCCGGTCGGCCAGGCACAAGCACCATTGGCCGTCACCGCTCCGGCAGCGAACGAGGCCGAAGAGTAGGCCCCGCCGGCAAGCGTATCGGTGCGCTGGGCGCGCATCAGTTCGATCAGGTCGTTGGCCAGGTTGGTCGCCTGGGTCCGGTAATTGGCACTCTGTACGAAGCGCACGCTCGTGGTCTGCAGCAAGGCAAAGCCGAGCAGCCCGAACGCAAGGATCAACAACGCCACCATCACTTCGATCAGGCTGAAGCCACCCTGGGACGAACGCGGAGAGGCAAGGTTGCGGCGATTCATGAGCAGGTTCCCTTGGTCACCCGGACCTGGCCGGACTTGTTGATCGTCAATGTGCTGCGCTGTTCGCCGGCCTTGCAGGACGCCGGGGACAGCACCACCGTCTGATCGTCCGCGGCCTTGCGACGGCCACGGCCATCAAAGGCGATGGTCGCTCCCGGGGGACCAACCACGCTCAATTGCGGGTTGCCCAGGGAGAAGCGCAGCACGCTGTCATTGCTGCCCAGCACGCCATCAGCGTCGAGATCGGACCAGGCCAGCAGCCCCTTGGACCATTCACCGTCACACGCCTGGCCATCGGTACTGCCACAGAGGCCACCACCACGGTTGTTGCGGATGGCCTCGCTGCGCGCGAGGTTGGTCAACGCGATCACTTCGTTGTTGGCAGTTGCCAGCCGGTTCGAACGAATCATGCTGCGGAAGCTCGGATAGGCGATCGACGCCAGGATCACGAAGACGGTCAGGGTGACCATCAACTCAATCAGCGTGAAGCCGTTTTGCCGGCGCAAAGACATTGGACGCTCCCCAGCGTGTTGGTGGCCACGATGGCGCACCGGCCTGCCGCCGGCAAGCGGCGGCAGGATGAACGGTCAGATCCGGGCGACGGGCGTCAAACCCTTGACATCCCGCCCTCCCCCACCGGTCCGGCGCGGTCCCCGCCGCGCCGTCCAGCTACCCTCGCCTCGCTTATGCCAGTACCTGGTAGCAGGGCTGGTATTCGCCAGAGATCTTCATCCGGCGCTGCTCGACGAAGGCACGCAGCAGCGCGTCCAGGGCCTGCATCATGTCGGGGTCGCCATGGATCTGGAACGGCCCGAACTCCTCGATGCGGCGCATGCCGTCTTCCTTCACGTTGCCGGCGACGATGCCCGAGAAGGCCCGGCGCAGGTCGGCTGCCAGCGCATGCGGCGCACGCCCGTGGTGCAGGTCCAGCGCCGCCATCGCCTCGTGGGTCGGCACGAACGGCTGCTGGTATTCCCACGGAATCTCGATGGACCAGTTGAAGAAGAACGAATCCTTCTGCGCCAGGCGATGCTCACGCACGCGCTTGATGCCGGCCGACATCTTCTTGGCCACCGCCACCGGGTCGCCGATGACGATTTCGTAGCGCTCGGCCGCGGCGTCGCCCAGGGTCAGGCGGATGAAACGGTCGATCTGCTCGAAGTACGGCGCAGCGACGGTCGGGCCGGTCAGGATCAGCGGGAACGGCAGGTCCTTGTTCTCCTCGCGCAGCAGGATGCCGAGCAGGTACAGGATCTCTTCGGCGGTACCCACGCCACCGGCGAACACGATGATGCCGTGGCCGATGCGGACGAAGGCCTCAAGGCGCTTCTCGATGTCCGGCATGATCACCAGGTGGTTGACGATCGGGTTCGGCGACTCGGCGGCGATGATGCCCGGCTCGGTCAGGCCGATGTAGCGCGTCACGGTCCGGCGCTGCTTGGCGTGGGCGATGGTGGCGCCCTTCATCGGGCCCTTCATCGCGCCCGGGCCGCAGCCGGTACAGATGTCCAGGCCGCGCAGGCCCAGCTCGTAACCGACCTGCTTGGTATACAGGTACTCGTCGCGCGAAATCGAGTGGCCGCCCCAGCAGACCACCAGGTTCGGGTCACCCGGGTTGAGGATGCGTGCGTTGCGCAGCAGCCCGAACACCGCATTGGTGATGCCCTCGGACGACTCCAGCTCGGCCGCGTAGGCCGGGCCCATCTCGATGGCCATGTACGCCAGGTCACGGACCACCGCGAACAGCAGCTCGGCCACGCCGCGGATGATCTCGCCATCGACGAACGCCATCGCCGGCGCATTGGCCAGGTCGATGCGCACGCCGCGATCCTGCTGTGCGACCTGGATGTCAAAATCGGGGTAAAGATCGCGCGCGGCGCGCGGATCATCGGAGGCACTTCCACTGGTCAGCACGGCCAGCGCGCAGCGGCGCAGCAGCTCGTGCATGCCACCACTGGAGGCGTCGCGCAGGCGCGCAACCTCGGCCCGCGACAGCACATCCAGGCCACCACGCGGGTAGATCCGCGCGTCCTGCACCGGCAGCGTCCGCGCTGCCTTTTCATTCGTTGTCATATCCACTTTTCTGCTTCCTTTAAGGTGTCCGACTGTACTGCCGCCCCCTTAAAAAGCAAAACGGCCGGGAAGCCCGACCGTTGGATAGGTGCGTCCCGCGTTCGCCGCTCCGGGACCGCTTCGGCGGCATCTGCGCCGCGCACGTGTCTGGATGCTACGCCGATGCACCACCTCCCGCAAGGACTTTCGCCTGAACGGAAAACGGCCAGGTTTCCCCGGCCGTTTTCCTTTACTGCATCACGCTCTGACGGATCAGAACTTGTACTTCAGGGTCAGCTGCATCGACCAGCGCGACACACCGGTGTTGCCCTTGTCGTTGTTGTTTTCCTGGATGGTCGGGGTATCGGTGGCGCCGGTGAAGTTGTAGATGTACTTGCCGGTTGCCGGATCGATACCTGCGTAGCTGGCCACGCGGGAGGTGGAGTTGAAACCGTAATCTTCAATACGGCCCCACTTCTTGTTGAGCAGGTTGCCGACATTCATGATGTCCAGCGCCAGCTCACCCTTGTGCTCCTTCACGAAGCCCGGGAATTCCTGGGCGATGTGCAGGTCGAAGCTGTTCACCCACTTGGTACGGAAGGCGTTTGCCGGAGCAATCTCGCCGCGGTACTTCTCCAGCTGCGGGTTGGCGGCAAGCCAGTCGAAGAAGGCCTTCTCCATCGCCGCACCGCCGGTGAACTTGACGTCGCCCGGGCCATTCGGCACGTAGAACAGGTCGTTGAAGTAACCGGCGCCAGTGGTGGCGGCGGCATCGCCGTTCATGTCGTTGTAGTAGATGTAGCTGAACGGACGACCCGAACGACCTTCGTAGAACAGGCCCACGGTGGTGTTGTAGTTGCCGAAGAACGCCTTCTTCCAGTTGATCGAACCGGTCACGCGGTCCTTGATCGCGTAGCGCGAATCATAGGCCACGTTCTCGTTGGCGGTACCGATCAGGGTGCTGCCCCAGTTGGAGGTGTTCTGCGAGCTGGTCAGCGGGCTGACTTCCTTCGCGGCGGTGTAGGTGTAGGCCAGCGACCAGCCCCAGTTCTCGGTCAGCGGCTTGTTCAGACCGGCGGTGAACTGGCGGCTGCTGCCCTTGTCGGTGTTCTTCATGAGCAGCACGTCGCCCATGTCAGAGGGACGATTGAACTTGCCGCCCGCACCGTTGCTGCCTTCACGGATGGAGCAGTTGGCGCCGGCGCACGGCGTGTAGCCCGCCGGATTCCAGTACAGCTCGCGACCATCCTGGCCGATGCGGGTCGCTGCAACGCCCGAAGCGTTGTACAGGTCCAGGCGCTCGAAGTAGATCGCGCTCTTGACCTTGGTGTACAGGAACTCAGCCGACGCAACGATGCCATACCACGGCAGCTCGTGATCGAAGGCGATGTTGGACTTCCACACCGACGGCAGCTTCAGGTCAGGCGCAGCGATGTCCACGTTCTGACGAGCACCGGCACCCGCAGCCGGGATGTACGGCGGATTGGTGTTCGGGGTGAAAATGCCGGTCTGGTTACGAACGGTGTACTCGGTGTAGTTCAGGCCGGTGTTCTGGTAGGCACCTGCCAGCCACACGTTCGGGGCCGCGCCACCGAACAGGCCCACGCCGCCGCGCAGCTGGGTCGGACGATCGCTGTCGAAGGTGTAGTTGAAGCCGAAGCGCGGCTGCACCAGCTTGCTGTCGGGCAGCTGGGTGTTGTCGTAGCCGTACAGTTCCATGATGCGCGGGTTGTACAGCTTCTGCGTGCCGAAGTCCGGCATGTCGACGCGGACGCCGGCCTGCACGGTCAGGTTGCTGTTGATGGCCCAGCTGTCCTGGATGAACAGACCGGTGTTCTTCAGCGTGTACTTGGCCGGGATGTCGTCGTAGCTGCCGCCGGCGCGCGGCGCACGCACAACGTACTGGTTGACGCGACCTGCAGCGAAATCGCTGAGGTTGTTGAACACATACGCGCCGTTGACGTTACGACCGTAGTAGTTCAGCAGGTCGTTGTCGGAGTAGTCGAAGCCGAACTTGACGGTGTGGTCGCCGACGTACCAGGTGGCGGCACCGAAGGCGCTCAGTTCCTTGCTCTCGACCGCGTTGACGTGCGAGTTCTGCTCGGTACCGAAGTACAGCGAGTCATTGCCGCTGGCGCCAAAACCACGGATCTGGATCTGCGGCAGGCTCGACGGCGTGGTACGGACCGAGGTGTATTCCTTGTGCGAGATCTTGAACTCGGTCGAGAAATTCTCGGACCAGTCGCTGAACAGCTCGCCCATCCAGGATTCATAGGTCTTCGGCTGCTGGTACCAGAAGGTGCTCAGCGAAACCGCGCTGTTGCTGATCTGCGGGAAGCGGACAACATTCTGCTCGAGCTTGTTGTAACGCACCGCGGCACGGTGGTTCTCGTTGATGTTCCAGTCGATCTTCAGCGCGTACTCTTCGACCTCGGTCTTGTTGGCCGGGGCGTTGAGCGAACCTGCGTCGAAGCCGTAACCGGTCGCGATCTGCTGCGCGCGGGTGATGTCGGCATCGGTGATGGTGCCCTTGCCGTACGGCGAATCGGTCAGGCTGACGCCCGGGGCCGAACGCTCCATCTTTTCGTAGTTGGCGAAGAAGAACAGCTTGTCCTTGACGATCGGGCCGCCGAAGGTCATGCCGTAGGTCTTTTCGTCATCAAAACCGTTGAAGCGGACATCGTCCAGGTTCTTGCGGACCATGTCCTTGTCGCGGTACGCGTAATACACGGTGCCGCCGAAGTTGTTGGTACCCGACTTGGTCACCGCATTGATCACCGCGCCCGTACCGCCGGCAATGGTGGTGTCGTAGTTGGCGATGTCGATGTTGATTTCCTGGATCGCATCCATCGACACCGGCTGACGCTCGGTCGGCAGGTTGTTGGATTCCAGGCCGAACGGATCGCCGGCACCGATGCCATCGATGCGGATCGCGTTGTAACGGGTGTTCTGGCCACCGACCGAGATCGCACCGTCGGCCTTGCTGACCTGCGAGATGCGCGGATCGAGGCGGATGTAATCCTGGATGTTGCGGTTCACCGACGGCAGCGACTCCAGCGTTTCGCGGTTGACGTTGGTGCCGGTGCCCATCTTGTAGGCGCTGAACAGGTCGCTGCCCACTGCGGCAGCCACGACCTGGACGGCATCCAGATTGGTGGCCGCAACATCGCCGGCCAGGTTGGCGTTGACCGTGTTGACCTGGTTCAGGTTGAGGTACACGCCCTCTTCGGTCTTGGTGCCCTCACCCGGCTTGGTGATGGTGATGGTGTACGGACCACCCACGCGCAGGCCGCGCGCGTTGTAACGACCCGACGCATCGGTGGTCGCACGCGAAACGGTGCCCGATTCGGTGTGGGTGATGGTGACTTCAGCACCAGCAACAGGCGCGCCCGCATTGGACACGACCTGGCCGCCGACACCGGCAGAGGTGCTCTGGGCGAAGGCGGGAGCGGCGGCGAGCGCAGCCACGAGACCAAGGGTGAGCTTGGACATCCGGAATGGGTGAGTCATTGTTCGGTAGCCTCGATGCGAGTTGGCGATGGCGGAAAAAAAGCGCATCCAAGCAGCCTTGCGGGCGGCTGTTCGGACATTTATCTGGGGTTCCCTACCGTGAACGGCAGCTGCCGCAACGGTTAACACTAGATTAACACGCTACGCTTTCAATGTGACGGTTGTGCGACAAACGGCACCGGATCGCAACGCTATCGTGACGGAATCTTCATTCCGCTTTACGAACGTCTTCACTCGTCGATGGCGGATTGCCCGCATCGAGCACCTGCCCGCGCCACGCCAGTCCGGCAGCGGACAACAGGGTCACGGCCGCTGCAGCGGCGGCCTCGGGGCCGCATGCGGCCGGGTCCTGGTCGATCGAATAGGCCCGCGCACGCAGGGCGGTACGCAAGGGGCCGGGATACAGGCCACTCACCCGCACCGGGCTGCGGGCCAGCTCGTCATGCAGGCTGCCGATCAGCCCGCGCAGGCCGTGCTGGGCGACACCGTAGCCGCCCCAGTACGCCTGCCCCACCCGCTCAGGGGCATCCACGGTGAATACCAGCGCCGCGTCTTCACGCTGGCGCAGCAACGGCAGGCAGGCCTGGGCCAGCCAGGCCGGAGCGGTCAGGGTGACGTGCACGGCGCGGGCGAAGCTGGCCGGGTCGGCCAGCTCGAACGGGGTCAGGCCGGGAAAGTGGGCCGCGCAGACCAGCAGGCCATCAAGGCGCCCCAGCTCCTGCGCCACCGCCTGGGCCAGTTCGGCATAGTCGTCGGGACCGGCACCTTCCAGGTCCAACGGGTACAACAGGGGCTCCGGCCCAACCGCCTGCACCTGGGCGTAGACCCGGTCCAGCCTTCGTGGCTTGCGCCCCAGCAGGACCACGGTCGCCCCCGCCTCAGCGGCTGCAACAGCGGCAGCGCTGCCGAGCCCGCCGCCCGCACCGGCAATGAGCACCACACGGTCCTGCAACGGGCGGCCATCGAGCGCCCCGTCTGCCGGTGACGTCGATGGCCAGGCGCTCATCCCTGCGCAGCCTCTTCGACGATGCGCTTGAGCTCGCCGGCTTCGAACAGTTCCATGACGATGTCACAGCCGCCGATCAACTCGCCGTTGATGAACAGCTGCGGGAAAGTAGGCAGATTGGAGAAGCGCGGCAGGTTGGCGCGGATCTCCGGCTCTTCCAGCACATTGACCGTGCGCAGTGCGACGGCGCCTGCGGCCATCAGCGCCTGCACGGCGCGGCTGGAATAGCCGCACATGGGGTACTGCGGGGTGCCCTTCATGAACAGCACGAGCGGGTAACGATCCACCTCGGCCTGGATTTGCTGCATTACCGCCACACCTCACTCCTTGCTTCGCCGGACGAACCAACCGCGATGGTCGGCTAGACTGCCCACGGTAGCCGCCATTGTAAGCCGATGGTACCGGCTGCCGCCGCCCCCTGGCCACGAACCTGTCCATGCCCGTCGAACTGCCCGCCCTGCCCTACCTGCCCTCGTCCCTGCAGCCGCACCTGTCGGCACAGACCGTGGAACTGCATCACGGTCGCCACCATCGCGCCTACATCGAGGCGGTCAATGCCGCCATTGTCGGCACCGAATGGGAAGAAGCCACGCTGGAGGACATCGTCCGCCACGCCCAGGGCGCGCTGTTCGATGCCGCCGCCCAGGCGTGGAACCACGGCTTCTACTGGCAGTGCCTGCGCCCGCGCGGCGGTGGCGAGCCGCAGGGCCGCCTGGGCGAACTGGTCAAGCGCCAGTTCGGCGACGGCCAGCGTCTGCGCGAAGAGTTCAATCGAACCGCGCTTGGCCTGTTCGGCTCCGGCTGGGTGTGGCTGGTGCAGCACCCCGGCGGGCAGCTCGGCCTGCAGGCCACCCGCAATGCGGGTACGCCGCTGACCGGCGACAGCACGCCGCTGCTCTGCTGCGATGTCTGGGAGCACGCGTACTACACCGACTACCAGAATGATCGTGCACGCTATCTGGAAGCATTCTGGCAACTGGTGAACTGGGAATTCGCCGAGAGCCAGCTGCGCTGAGACCGACGGGCATCCGCATCCGCCGGGCATGGCCCGGCGCTACCGGCATCACGCCTGGCCGTGGTGGATGCCCATCCTGGTCGGCCCCGCTCTGGTAGATGCCCACCTTGGTGGGCGTTGCTCTGGTAGATGCCCACCTTGGTGGGCGTCGCCGGCCAGCGGCCGGCACTACCGGGTTCAGCGGCGCCTGCCGGCCGACGGCCGGCATCACCTTGGTCAGCCGTTACGCAACGCGCGTACCGCAGGGGCCACCTGGGCCTGGCGGTCGAGCTCCAGGCCTACCTGCTCCAGCGCATCAGCCAGTGCATCGGCATCATCATCACGCAGGGTGGCGTGACCCACCTTGCGGCCGTCACGCGATTCCTTGCCGTAATCGTGCCAATGGCCACTGGCCTGCTGCAGCACCGGCGTCGGGTCAGGCATTACCCCCAGCCAGTTCAGCATGCAGGCATGGCCGAGCATGCGGGTACTGCCCAGCGGCAGGCCGAGCACCGCACGCAGGTGGTTCTCGAACTGGGAGGTTTCGCTGCCTTCGATGGTCCAGTGCCCGGAATTGTGCACGCGCGGCGCCATCTCGTTGGCCAGCAGTTCACCGTCGCGGCAGAACAGTTCCAGCGCGAACACACCCACGTACTGCAGGTGTTCGGAAACACGACGGGCATAGCCGATCGCTGCTTCGTGCTCGACAGCGGACAGCACCGCCGGTGCCACGCTGGCCGACAGCACGCCGTCGACATGCCAGTTGCCGGTGACCGGCCAAGCCTGGAAGCTGCCATCGCGGCCGCGCACGGCCACCACGCTGACTTCGCGCTGGAAGGCAACAAAGCCCTCGAGGATCAGGCCGGTGCGCTCGACCTGCGCCCCCAGGGCCTGCCATGCCGCATCGATGTCCGCTTCGCTGCGCAGGCGGAACTGGCCCTTGCCGTCGTAGCCCAGGCGGCGGGTCTTGAGGATGCACGGCAGGCCGAATTCGGCGGCCCTGGCAGCCAGCTCATCGCGGCTGCGGATATCGGCGAAGGCCGGCAGCGGAATGCCCAGCTGCTGGAACAGGGTCTTCTCGCTCAACCGGTCCTGGGCCACCGCCAGCGCCGACGGCGGCGGGTAGACCGGCACACGGTCGGCCAGCCATTGCGCGCTGTCCGCCGGCACGTTCTCGAAATCGAAGGTGATCACATCGACTTTGGCGGCGAAGTCCGCCAGTGCCTGGCGATCATCGAAGGCACCGACGGTGAGCGGTGCCAGCGGGCCACTGCAGGCGTCGGCCGCCGGATCATACAGTTCGAAGCGCAGTCCCAGCGGCGCACCGGCCAGGACCATCATGCGGGCGAGCTGGCCGCCGCCGAGGATGCCGACGGTCAGGCTCATTGGCGCGGATCGTCGTGGGCCATCACGTCTTCGGTCTGGCGCGCCCGGAAGCTGTCCAGCGCCTGGCCGATGGCCGGCTGGTCGCTGGCCAGCATCGCGGCGGCAAACAGTGCGGCATTGGACGCGCCGGCATTGCCGATGGCGAAGGTGGCGACCGGGATGCCGGCCGGCATCTGCACGATCGACAGCAGCGAATCCATGCCGTTGAGGGCCTTGGACTGCACCGGCACGCCCAGCACCGGCACCGCGGTCTTGGCCGCGATCATGCCCGGCAGATGCGCGGCACCGCCGGCGCCGGCGATGATCGCGCGCAGCCCGCGCGAACCGGCCTGCTCGGCATAACTGAACAACACATCCGGCGTCCGATGCGCGGACACCACCTTCACTTCGAACGGAACACCCAGAGCTTCAAGCTTCTGGGCGGCGTGCTGCATGGTTTCCCAGTCGGAGCGGGAACCCATGACGATGCCGACAAGCGGCGCGATCGGGTTGGGGGTCATTGGCCGTCACCTGCCTTAAAGACGTATTCTAGCCATCTTCCACGCAAGACGAAGAACCATGGATCGCAAGCTGCTCGACCTGCTGGTATCGCCCGACACCCGCCAGCCCCTGTCCCTGCTGGATGGCAAGGGCCTGGAAGCCCTCAACCGGGCGATCGCCGCCGGTTCCGTCAACCGCGCCGATGGCAACCCGCTGGCGCAGCCGCTGCGCGAAGCCCTGGTCACCCGCGACCGCAAGCAGGTGTTCCGCGTCGACGACGGCATCCCGGTGCTGCTGGCCGAAGAAGCCATCCCGACCGCACAGATCGCCGACTTCCCGGCCGCATGAGCGCGCTGCCGACGCCGGATCCAGCCGTCGTCGCGGCCGATGTCGCCCGCGCGTTGGCCGAGGACCTGGGCAGCGGTGACGTCACCGCCGCCCTGCTGCCCGACCAGCCCGACAGCGCCTACCTGCTGTGCAAGCAGGATGCGGTGATCGCGGGCCGCCCGTGGTTCGACGCCACCCATCGCGCACTCGATGCGGACGTGCAGATCGAGTGGCGGGTGGCCGAAGGCGACAGCGTCAGTGCCGGCACCGTGCTGGCCCTGCTGCACGGACGCAGCCGCAGCCTGGTCAGCGCCGAACGCACCTCGCTGAATTTCCTGCAGACCCTGTCCGGCACCGCCACCACCACGGCCCGCTACGTGGCTGCGGTGGAAGGCACAGGTACGCGCATCCTTGATACCCGCAAGACCCTGCCCGGCCTGCGCCTGGCCCAGAAATACGCGGTGCGGTGCGGGGGTGGCGACAACCACCGCTTCGGCCTGTACGACACGGTGATGCTGAAGGAGAACCACATCCGCGCGGCCGGTTCACTGGCTGCCGCTGTGTCGGCCGCCCGCCAGCAATGGCCACAGCTGCCGCTGGTGGTCGAGGTCGAGGACCTGGAACAGCTGCGGCAGGCGCTGGAAGCCGGCTGTGAACGCATCCTCCTGGACGACTTCAGCCCGGAACTGCGGCGCGAAGCGGTGCGCATCACCGAAGGCCGCATTCCACTGGAGGTGTCCGGCAGCGTCGGCCTCGGCGGCCTGCGCTCGATCGCCGAAGATGGGGTGGACTGCATTTCCATCGGCGGCCTGACCAAGCACGTGCAGGCAATCGACCTGTCGTTGAAACTGGGTCCGCCACCGGGTTGAGGGTGGATTCGCGGATCGTGATGTTGCCGGCCAGCGGCCGGCACCACCGTTCTCACACCCGGCGTTCACAACGGCGCTGCGACGCTGCGGCCATCCCCCACAGGAGCCGCGCATGCGCCGGATGCTCTTGCCTGCCTGCCTGCTGCTGGCGACGCCTTTCTCGGGCGCCGCTGTCGAAGCCTGCGATGTCCCACCGCGTTTCGGCCTGAGCCCATTGGCGGTCGCCATCCGCAACACCGCCTGCAACGAGCATCGGCTCTGGTATCGCCCCTTCATCGACCGTGACGGCCGCGCCGCCAGCCTCAGTGTCACCGAGGCCGAAGGCGATCATCTGGCCGACAACGGCCTGATCGCCTGGCAACGGGTCACCAGCTACTGGCGCGAAAGCGGCACGCTCAACGCGCTGGGCAGCCAGCCCGGCGCCAGCAGCTGCCTGGCGCCGCTGGGCACGCGTTACACCGACAGCGATTGCCGCGCCTTCCTGATCGACAATCCGTGGTCGGCGGCCTTCATTTCCTGGGTGATGGTGCGTGCCGGCGTACCCGGCTTCAATACTTCCCCACGCCATATCGACTACATCCGCGCCGCCTACCAGGCAGGCCCTTCCGGCGTGCCCTACCGCCTGGTGGACCCGGCCACCGCCAAGCCTGCGCCGGGCGATCTGCTGTGCTTCCTGCGCGACCGCAGCAGCACGCTCAGTTACAGCGGATTGGTGCAGGCCCTGGGCAACGGCTCGGTCGGCCATTGGAAATCGCATTGCGAAGTGGTGGTGGCAGCCAACCTCGGTGGCGACCAGACGCTCTACCTGGTGGGCGGCAATGTCATGAACACCGTGGCGATGCGCCTGCTGCAACTGGATCGCACCGGCACGATCAAGCTGCCGCCGCCGCGCGAGCGCGACACCACCGGCATCGACCCGACCTGCACACCGGGCCGTGAGGACGAATGCAGCTTCAACCGGCAGGATTGGGCCGCGCTGCTGCAGTTGAATGCCACTGCGCCGCGGGTCGCACCGCTTCCGCCGGCGATACCCGCTGCGCCGACACCGGTGCCGCTGCAGCCGACAACGGAGCCTGGCAACAATCGCTGAGCAGATGCCGCTTGATCCGGTCGCCATTCGTCGCCATCTTTGGCGGATCGACACCTGACGGCTGATGCCATGCCCACCCTGCTGTTCCTGCTCATTGCCGGCGGTATCGTCTACTTCTTCTGGAACGCAGCGCGTTCGGCCGCCGAACGTGCGATCGAGCTGGGCCGCAACGCCTGCCGTGCCGCCGATGTGCAGTGGCTGGACCAGGCGGTGCACGCCACGGGCCTGCGCTTGTCGCGCGGGGAAGACGGACGCCTCGGCTTCGAACGCACCTTCAAGTTCGAGTATTCCTACGACGGCATCGATCGCCATGTCGGCCGCATGGTGCTGCGCGGCGACCAGCTGGTTTCATTTACCGGCCCGGGCGCGGCACGGATCAGCCAGATCCGTGCGGACAACGAAGAGGCCGAGGATGTGTAGGGGCTGAAGGTGTGCCGACCAACGGTCGGCCCCACCATTACTTGACCACGCGCAGCGTCGGACGGCCTTTCGGCGGCGGACCAGCGGGCGGCGTGTCGTCCGGCGGCGTCTGCTCATCGTCGTGCAGCAGCTCATCACTGGCCGGCGCCGGCTCGCCACCGGGAATGTCATCCGGCAGGGCCATGCCCTGCCCGGTTTCGCGGGCATATACCGCCAGTACGGCGCTGATCGGCACCTGCACCGGATAGCTGGTGCCGGAGAAGCGCGCCGAGAAGCTCACCGACTCGTTGTCGATCACCAGCCGTACCACCGCGCGTTCGGCGATGTTGAGCACCACCCGGCCATCCTTGATGGCTGAAGGCGGAACCTGCACGCCGGGAACGCCGGCGTCGACCAGGATGTGCGGCGTCAGCTGGTTGTCATTGATCCATTCCACCAGGGCCCGCAACAGGTACGGTCGGTGGCTGGTCATGTGGAAGAAGTCTTCGGTCATGCGTGAAGTGTAGCGCCCGACGCCCCGGCCGGGGCGGATCGCCTGCACGCCGGTCGGCGTGCAGACGGGAAAGCGGATGGCGGATCAGCCCGGCAGATCGCGCAGTTTCTTTTCCTGATCGGTCAGGCTGCGGACGAAACCGGGGTGGCGGAAGATCCGGTTGCCATAGTCCTCGATCGCCTTGCCGTCCTTCGGCAACGGCACATCCAGCGACTGCAGGCGCCAGATGATCGGCGCCATCGCGCAGTCGGCCAGGCTCATTTCCGGGTTGAGGAAGAACTTGCTGGCCTTGAACAACGGCAGCGAGGCCGTCAACAGTTCCTTCAGCCGCTTTCGCCCTGCCTCGGCCTGGGTCTTGTTGCCCAGCTGGATCGCCTGCACCTGCGGCACCCAGTCGTGCTCGATACGCAGCATGGCCAGGCGGATGCGCGCGCGCGACAGCGGGTCGACCGGCATCAGCGGCGGATGCGGATAGCGCTCGTCCAGATACTCGCTGACCACCGACGCGGCATACAGCACCAGCTCGCGCTCGACCAGGGTCGGCACCGAGTGGTACGGATTGAGATCGATCAGATCTTCCGGCGGGTTCTGTGGATCCACCGGTACGAAGTCGAAACTCACGCCCTTGGCCGCCAGCACCAGGCGCACACGGTGGCACAGTACATCGTCGTTCGAGGAAAACAGCGTCAGTGTATTGCGCATGCGTACGCTCGCCGCCATCAAAGGCTCTCCTACGACAGGAGACCGCCTGCCGTATCGGCGCCGCCAGCACCGTGCTGACGGTCGACTCCTCCCCGAGTGTGCAACCGACCATCACAAAAGCCAATAGGCCCGTTGCGATGGCCGGCCCTGGATCAGTGCACGTCCTTCCAGTATTCCTTCTTCAACAGGTACACCAGGAAGGTCAGCAGGGCCAGGAACAGGATCACCCAGACACCGAGCTGCTGCCGCTTCAGCGCGGCCGGCTCGCCGGCGTATTCAAGGAAGTTGGTGATGTCGCGCACGGCCTGGTCGTACTGCGCCGCATCGACCGAACCCGGGCTTTCGATGCGCAGGCCCGTCACCGGCGGGTCCATGCCCGCTGCTTCGGCCTTGCCATGTACCGCATGCTGCAGGCCCTGCATCTCCCACAACGGATTGGGCATGGATGCGTTGGCGAACAGCGCATTGTTCCAGCCCAGCGGGCGGCTGCTGTCCAGGTAGAACGACTTCAGGTAGGTGTAGATCCAGTCGCTGCCGCGCACCCGGGAAATCAGGCTCAGGTCCGGCGGCATCTTGCCGAACCACTTTTCGGCCTGCTCCTTGGGCATCGCCACCGGCACCGGATCGCCGATCGCCGAGCCGGTGAAGTTGAGGTTGTTCATCACCTCTTCCTCGCTCAGCCCCAGGTCCTCGCCCATCCGCGAATAGCGCAGGTACTTCAGTGCATGACAGCCACTGCAGTAGTTCATGTACAACTGGGCGCCGCGCTGCAGCGACGCCCGGTCACCCAGGTCGTTACCGGCCTGCAGGAGCTTGGTGCCGCCCTCGGCGGCCATGGCCAGGGTACTGCCCAGCATCAGGGCGGCCGCCAGGGCCAGCCGGACCATCCAGCGCTCAGTCATGCGTGGTCACCCTTTCCGGTACCGGCTTGGTCTTGTCCAGCCTTGTCCATATCGGCATGGTGATGAAGAAGGCGAAGTACAGGAAGGTCAGCACCCGCCCGACATAGGTCTCGTGTGCATCGGTACCAGGACCGGAACCGATCACCATCAGCCACGCAAAGCACACCACGAACATGCCCAGCAGGCCGCGCGACAGCCAGCCGCGGTAGCGGTAGGACTTGACCTTGGCCCGGTCCAGCCAGGGCACGAGGAACAAGATGGCGATGGCCGAGAACATCACGATCACGCCACCCAGCTTGTTGGGCACCACCCGCAACATCGCGTAGTACGGCGTGTAGTACCAGACCGGCTTGATGTGCTCGGGGGTGACCAGGCGATTGGCTTCGGTGAAGTTGTCGTGTTCCAGGAACAGGCCACCGAAGGCCGGTGCGAAGAAGATGATGAAGGCCGCGATGATCAGCAGGAAGCCCGCACCGACGCCGTCCTTGAGTGTGTAGTAGGGATGGAACGGGATACCGTCGGTCGGCGCGTTCGGCGACCAGCGGTTGCCCTTCGGGCCCTTCTTGATCTCCACGCCATCGGGATTGTTCGATCCCACTTCATGCAGCGCGCCCAGGTGCAGCACCACCAGCAGCAGCAGGACCAGCGGCAGCGCGATCACGTGCAGTGCGAAGAACCGGTTGAGCGTGGCGTCGCTGGGCAGGTAATCGCCCATGATCCATTCGGTCAGGCCGTTGCCGATCACCGGAATGGCGCCGAACAGCGAGATGATCACCTTGGCGCCCCAGAACGACATCTGGCCCCACGGCAGCACGTAGCCCATGAAGGCTTCGGCCATCAACACCAGGTAGATCAGCATGCCCAGGATCCACACCAGTTCGCGTGGCTTCTGGTAGCTGCCGTACAGCAGCCCGCGGAACATGTGCAGGTAGACCACGATGAAGAACAGCGAGGCACCGGTGGAGTGCATGTAGCGGATCAGCCAGCCCCACTCCACGTCACGCATGATGTATTCGATGGAGGCGAATGCTTCGGCGGCATTCGTCTTGTAGTGCATGGTCAGGAAGATGCCGGTGACGATCTGGTTGACCAGCACCAGCAGCGCCAGCGAGCCGAAGTAGTACCAGATGTTGAAGTTCTTCGGCGCGTAGTACTCGCTGACGTGCTTGCGGTAGATCGGCATCAACCCCGGCGCGCGGGCATTGATCCAGTCGGCCACGCCGGTGGCGGTACGGCTGAGGATGTTGGACATCAGGCAGCCCCCTGCGGATCGACACCGATGATGATGGTGTTGTCGTCCTGGTAGTGGTGCGCGGGCACCTTCAGGTTGATGGGTGCGGGCACGTCCTTGAAGACGCGGCCGGACATGTCGAAGCGCGACTTGTGGCAGGGGCAGAAATAGCCGCCCTTCCATTGCGGATCGTAGGGCTCGGGGCGGATTTCACCCACCATTTCCGGCGAACAGCCCAGGTGCGTGCAGAGACCGACCAGCACCGAGATCTCGGGCTTGATCGAGCGCAGCTCCGGGTTCTGCTTGAGCACGTACTCCGGCTGCTGGTCCTTCTCGCCGGACTCGGGGTCCTTCAAGCGGCCATCCAGCCCATGCAGCGCGTCAAGGATCGCCTTGGACCGTTTGACGATCCAGATCGGCTGGCCACGCCATTCCACGATCAGGCGTTGGCCTTCCTGCAGGGCGCTGATGTCGGCCACCACCGGTGCGCCGGCAAGCTTGGCGCGGGCACTGGGGTTCCAGGATTTGATGAAAGGAACTGCGGTGAATCCGACGCCGACGGCGCCCACCACGGCTGTGGTGGCAGTAAGAAAACGCCGACGTCCGGTGTTGACTGGATCGTGTACCCCATCGTTGGCCATCCGGCACTCCGATATTGATTAGGTAGCTTTAAGGCTGCCAGCGGTTCCGGTGGGGGCCAGAGCCGCATTGAATCTCGGTCGAGTGTAGCGGAACCGTTGCGCGCCACACAACGCATTGCAACAACATAGTTTGCGGGGTTGCCGGCCAGCGGCCGGCACTACCTGTTCAAAGGTGTGCCGACTGACAGTCGGCACCTACCTGTTAACGGTGGGCCGACCAACGGTCGGCACCTACTGCTTGCTCAGCACCGTGCGATAGCGCTCGGCCAGCTGGCCGACCCGGCGCACGTAATACTGGGTCTCGCTGTAGGGCGGCACGCCGCGATGGCGATCGACCGCGCCCTCGCCCGCGTTGTAGCCGGCAGCGGCCAGGGTCAGGTCTCCATTGAAACGCTTCAACAGCCACGCCAGATACTGCACACCGCCACGGATGTTCTGCCCCGCGTCGTAGGAATCGCTGACGCCGAAGCGCGCGGCGGTGGGCGGCATCAGCTGCATCAGGCCCTGGGCGCCGGCACGGCTGAGTGCGGTCGGGTTGTAGGCCGACTCGGCATGGATGATCGCGCGTACCACTGCCTCTTCCACCCCGAATTCGCGTGCGGCCGAGGTGATCTCGCTCTGGAAGGCCGTGGTGTTCAGGCGCACGCTGCCGAAATCGACGCGCGGATTGACCCCGCAGGCGTAACAGCGCTCCATGAAGCTGTAGCGGATGGTCCGCACCGGGCCGAGGTTGGCGACCTGGGTCGGGCGTGCGCTGGTGTAGTGGCGCACCCCGTCCTGCATGTACGAATAGACCTGTCCGCTGACCATCCTGCCGCCGCGTGGACTGGCCGGCGTAGAGGTCGTTGCGGGTGCCGGGGTCGCTGCGACAGCGGGACTGGCCGCAGCGGCGGCGACCGCGACCGCGACCGGATTACGCTCGGCGCTGGCCACCACTGCAGCAGGTGCCGCAGGTGCTGGTAGCGGCGCCGGCGCCGGCGTGGCAACGGGAGCACGCGCTGCCCTGCCCGCGCTGCGGGTGTAGCTGATGGTGCTGCATTGGGCACCGGCCACCCGCTTGCTGACATAGCTGGTGACACCGTCGGCGCCGAGGCACTTGTACAGGGTACCGCCGCTGGCCGGCGCAGCGGTCAGCGCAGCGATGATGATCGCCGTTATCCCCAGTCTCCCCTTCATGGCCGCGAGTGTCCCAGCTTCGCTGCGGCTTGCCAAGGGCGCCGGCTCAGACCGTGACGGCGGGCACGGCCAGGACCTGGCCAAGCCCGGTCAGGCGCTGGGCCAGCTCCTCGCGCAGCTCGGCCGGCGTGGTCCACACCGCCACCGGCAGGCGATCCAGGCTGAGGATCTGCGCCAGCATCATGCCGCGGCTCTCCGCGCCCATCCGCAACAGGCAATGTTCTGGCCCGTCGGCCTCCAGCACACCGCACCAAGGCGGAATGCGCCCGGTCAGCTCCGCTTCGCTGCCGGCCAGGCGCAGGACGGCCTGCAGCGCGAACGGCGCCTGGCTGACCGCCTGCCGCACCATCACATCCGGTGGCGCCGGAGTGCGCCGATGCAGGCCAGGCTCTGGCAGCGGACGCACTGCGCCCATCCGGTCCACGCGCAGCGTGCGCCAGTCCTGCCGCCCCAGGTCCCAGGCCAGCAGATACCAGCGCCGTCCGTAGTTGACCAGGTGCTGGGCCTCGACTTCGCGTTGCGTCACCGCGTCCTGCGCGCTGCGGTATTCGAAGGCCAGCCGCGCGGCCTGCCGGCAATGCTGGGCCAGCCGCCCGAGCAGGCGCGCGTCGGTGGACGGCAGGTCGGAGAGGGTTGCGGTGGCGGCATGTACTTCGCCGGCCTGCTGGCGGCGGCGCGCCGGCACCAGCGGGTCGAGCTTGGACAGCAGGCCGCGTGCGGTGTCGTCGATGCCGGACACCGTGGCCGACGCCGCGCGCAGGGCAATCGCCAGTGTGGTGGCCTCCTCCTCATCCAGCAGCATCGGCAGCACCGGCGCACCGGCGCCCAGCCGGTAGCCGCCACCTACACCGGCCGAGGCCTGTACCGGATACCCCAGCTCACGCAGGCGCTCGACATCGCGACGGATGCTGCGCCGATCCACGCCCATGCGCTCGGCCAGCTCGGCGCCGGACCAGTGACGGCGGGCCTGCAGCAGGGAAATCAGGCGAAGCAGGCGATGGGCGGTATGGCGCATGACGGATCGCGGACAGAAGTCGTCCGCAATTGTGCCCCAGCATGGGCCCCACTTCACCACCACCTGCAGGGAGCAATGCCATGACGTCACGCCAGATCACCCTCTACCACGCCGCCCGTTCACGCTCGAGCGGCGCTGTCGCCCTGCTCGAAGCGCTGGGCGCCGACTACCGCATGCAGGTGCTGGACCTGAAGGCCGGTGCCAACCTGGCCCCGGCCTATCTGGCGATCAACCCGATGGGCAAGGTGCCGGCCATCGTCCACAACGGCGCCCTGGTGACCGAGCAGGTGGCGATCTATCTGTACCTGGCCGACCTGTACCCGGAAGCCGGGCTGGCACCGCCGATCGGCGACGCCCTGCGCGGCCCTTACCTGCGCTGGATGGCCTTCTATGGCGCCTGTTTCGAGCCGGCGATGATCGACCGGGCGATGCGCCGCGATCCGCCGCCGCATGCGATGTCGCCCTATAACGATGCCGATACGGTGCTGCAGGTGATCGAAGCGCAGCTCGCGCAGGGACCGTACCTGCTGGGCGAGGTGATGAGTGCGGCCGACGTGCTGTGGGGCAATGCGTTGGCATGGACCAGTGCGTTCGGCCTGGTGCAGCCAGCACCGGCGACGGCCGCCTACATCGATCGGATGAGCGCGATGACCGCGTTTGATCGTTCGCGGCAGATCGATGCGGAGCTGATCGCGGCGTGAGGGCACCCGGCCCGGCCCGGCGCCGCCGAAGGGGACGGGATGCAGGTAGCGCGGGGCCATGCCCCGCGAGCGCCCAGCGCGGCGCCGCTGGCGTTGCGCCGGGCGCACGCCCTGGGATGCGGGTAGAATCGCCCCCTTTCCCGCCACCCGAATGGATTAAGCGCCATGAACGGGACGCCAGACGTCTTTCCGCCCGCCGCCCAGGGCGGCACTCCGCTCGTTGCCCTGCCCTCTGGTCCGCGCAAGCCTGACCAGGTGAAAGGCAAGCTGTACATCAAGACCCACGGTTGCCAGATGAACGAGTACGACTCGGCCAAGATGGCCGACGTGCTCGCCGCCAGCGATGGCCTGGAACTGACCGATCGCCCGGAAGACGCCGACGTCATCCTGGTCAACACCTGCTCGATCCGCGAAAAGGCGCAGGAGAAGGTGTTCAGCCAGCTGGGCATCTGGAAGAGCCTGAAGAACCAAGGCCGCGAGGTCATCATCGGCGTAGGCGGTTGCGTGGCGTCGCAGGAAGGCGAGGCGATCATCAAGCGTGCGCCGTTCGTCGACCTGGTGTTCGGCCCGCAGACGCTGCACCGTCTGCCGGAACTGATCCGCGCCCGTCGCGAGCAGCAGCGCCCGCAGGTGGACATCAGCTTCCCGGAAATCGAGAAGTTCGATCGCATGCCCGAACCACGTGCCGATGGCGCATCGGCATTCGTATCGATCATGGAAGGCTGCTCCAAGTACTGTTCGTTCTGCGTGGTGCCCTACACGCGTGGTACCGAAGTCAGCCGCCCGTTCGAAGACGTTGTGGTGGAAGTGGCACAGCTTGCGGCACAGGGCGTGCGCGAGATCAATCTGCTCGGCCAGAACGTCAACGCCTACCGTGGCCCCTATGGTGATGGCGAGCTCGCCGACCTCGGCCTGCTGATCCGCACCATCGCCGAGATCGACGGCATCGGTCGCATCCGCTTCACCACCTCGCATCCACTGGAGTTCAGCGATTCGTTGATCGACGCGTTCCGCGACGTGCCGCAGCTGGCCAACTTCCTGCACCTGCCGGTGCAGGCAGGCAGCGACCGCGTGCTGTCAGCGATGAAGCGCGGTTACACCGCACTGGAATTCAAGTCGAAGATCCGCAAGCTGCGTGCGGTGCGCCCCGATATCTCGATCAGTTCGGACTTCATCGTCGGTTTTCCCGGCGAGACCGATGCTGATTTCGAGAAGACCATGAAGCTGATCGAGGATATCGGCTTCGACCACAGCTTCTCCTTCATCTATTCGCGTCGCCCGGGCACGCCGGCTGCAGACCTGGAAGACACGATCAGCGACGCGGAAAAGCATGCGCGCCTGTCGCGGCTGCAGGAACGGATCAACGCGCATGCCGCGCAGATCTCCGAAAAGATGGTCGGCAGCGTACAGACCGTGCTGGTGGAAGGCCCCTCGCGCAAGAACCCCAACGAGCTGACCGGCAAGACCGAGAACATGCGTTCGGTGAACTTCCCGGCGCACCCGCGCCTGATCGGCCAGTTCGTGGACGTGGTGATCACCGAAGCGATGACCAACTCGCTGCGCGGGCGCGTGGTGACGGAATAAGGTGTGCCGACCAACGGTCGGCACCCACCGAGGGATTGAGGTGTGCCGACCAGCGGTCCGCACCTACCGGGGTTGATGCCGACCGTTGGTCGGCGTGCTTCAATCCAGGCGTTTGCGGAAGCGCAGGATGGCCAGGGTCATCATCGCCACGATGAACACCAGCAGCGCCAGCGCGTCCGGCCACAGCTCCCACAGCGAAGCACCGCGCAGCATGATGCCGCGTACCAGGCGCAGGAAATGGGTCAGCGGCAATACTTCAGCCAGCCACTGCACCGGCCGGGGTATGCCGGCGAACGGGAACATGAAGCCCGACAGCAGGATGGAGGGCAGGAACAGGAACAGGGTCATCTGCATGGCCTGGAACTGCGAACGCGCCCGGGTTGAAATCAACAGGCCCAGCGCCAGGTTGGCCAGCACCAGAAGCACGGCGGCCAGATAGACATCCAGCAGGCTGCCGCGGATCGGGACCTCGAACAACCACGTGCCCAGCAGCAGCACCAGGGTGGTCTGCAGCAGACCGATCGCTGCGTATGGCAATACCTTGCCGACCATCAGTTCGCTGCGCGACACCGGCGTGGCGATCAGCAGCTCCATGTTGCCGCGTTCGCGCTCGCGTACCACCGCCACTGCAGTGAACATCACCAGGGTCATGGTCAGGATCACCCCGATCAGGCCGGGCACGATGTTCACCGCTGACCGTCGTTGCGGATTGTAGAAGCTGATGACGCTTACCGGCCCGCTGGCAATACTGCCCTCGCGCAGCGGCCGCGTGTTGCTGGTCGGGCGCGTGTCCAGCGGTACCTGCGCCAACTGGATCGCCGCGCTTTGCACCACCGTATCGCTGCCGTCGACCAGCACCTGCACCGCCTCGTGGCCTTCGTAGCGGCGTCGTTCGAAATCGGCGGGAATCACGATGCCCACGCTGATCCGGCCCCGTCGCAACGCCTCCATCAGCTGGTCGGGCGTATAGGCCTGTGCGCGCGGGGCGATCACACCGGTGGCGACCATGTCCTGCACCAGCGCGCGAGAAGCCGCACTGTTGGCCTGGTCGGCGATGCCTGCATCCAGGTGCCGCAGGTTGAGGTTGATCGCATAGCCGAACAGCAGCAGCTGCATCACCGGGATGCCGATGATCATCGCCAGGGTGATCCGGTCGCGGCGCAGCTGGCGCAGCTCCTTGAGCATGATCGCCCACAGCCGTCGCAGGCTCATGCCGCCGGCTCCCGGCCGCGGCCACGGGTAGCGGAAACGAAGACGTCTTCCAGGTTGGGCGCCACCGGTTCGATGCTGGCCTGCGGATCGGCGGTGGCAAGGGCCTGCGCCAGCACGGCGGTATGGGCCGCGCCCTCGCTGCACAGCACACGCAGCTCGGTGCCGATCTGCGCCACGCTGAGCACGCCCGGCAGCGCCGCCAACGCGCGGCTGGCCTGCCGGGGTTGCGCGGTGGTGACGGCCAGGGTGCGACCCTGCAGCTGCGCGCACAGTTCGGCCGGCGTGCCATCGGCTACCAGGGCACCGCGATCAAGGATCGCCAGCCGGTGGCAGCGTTCGGCCTCGTCCATGTAGTGGGTGGACACCAGCACCGTGGTGCCGGCATCGGCGAGTTCGAACAGCGCCTCCCAGAAATCGCGACGCGACTCGGGATCGACCGCACTGGTCGGCTCATCCAGGAACAGCAGTTCCGGCGCATGGATCACCGCACCGGCCAGCGCCAGCCGCTGCTTCTGCCCACCACTGAGGGTGCCGGCCAACTGCACCTGGCGGTCCTGCAGGCGATACTGCAGCAGCAGCGCATCGACCCGTTGCCGCGCCTGCGCGCGTGGCAGATCCTGGATGGCGGCAAGGAATTCCAGGTTCTCCCGCACCGACAGGTCTTCGTACAACGAAAAACGCTGGGTCATGTAGCCGATGCGGCGGCGCAACGCCTCGGCCTGCGCCGGGATCGCCAGGCCCAGCACGTCGATCTCGCCCGCGCTCGGCTCAAGCAGCCCGCACAGCATGCGGATGGTGGTCGATTTGCCCGAGCCGTTCGGGCCGAGGAAACCGTATACCTGCCCACGCGGCACCTGCAGATCGACGTTGTCCACCGCCAGCAGGTCGCCGAAACGGCGGCTCAGGCCCCGCGCACGCACGGCGATGTCATCGACCGGGTTCAGAAGCGCACCTGCACCGGCAGCCCGGCGGGCAGCGCCTGCATGTCGGCACTCTCGTCGATCTCGATCTCGGCCAGGTAGCTCAACCGCGAGACGTCATCACCAGTCAACGCGTAATAGGGGGTAAAGGAAGGTTCGCTGCGGATCGACCGCACATGCCCTTTCAGTACGGTGTTGGCGCCGTCCAGCTGCACCAGCGCGGCCTGCCCGACCTTCACCTGCAGGCGCAACGGCTGCGGCAGGTACACGCGCGCATACGGCCGTTCGCCCACCAGCATCACCACCAACGGCGCACCGATCGGTGCCTGGTCGCCTTGCCTGTAGGGCAACGCATCAACCATGCCATCGCGCGGCGCACGCAGCTGCAGTTTCTGCAGATTGACGGCCTGCACGACCTCCTGTGCCTGTGTCGCCCTGGAGGTAGCCTGGCCCTGGGCGATGTCCTCACGACGGTTGCCGCGCTGCAGCTGCAGCCACGCCTGTTCGGCAGCACGCACGCTGGCCACGGCGTTGTCGGCGGCCGCGCGGGCCCGGTCCAGATCAGCGGCAGCCACCAACCGCTGACGGGCCAGCGGTTGCACCCGGCGGTAGTAAGCGGTGGCTTCCGCCGCCTGCGCGCGCAGCGCGGTGAGCTGTGCCTGCGCCTGGGCGGTCTGCTCCGGACGCGGGCCCACCTGCAGTTCCTCGAGCTGTGCCTGCGCGCGGGCCGTTTCGGCCTGTGCGGCGTCGAGCTGGGCTGCGCCACGGACAGGGTCCAGGCGCATCAGCAGCGCGCCCGCCTTGACCGCCTGCCCCTCGCGCACGTCAACGGTACTGATCACTTCAGCCGCCGGTGCGGGCACGCTGATCCGGTCCCATTCAAGCGTACCCAGTGCTGCTGGTGGTGCTTCGCCGCACCCCGCCAGCAGGCTGCTGCCCAGCAACCCCATCCTGCGCACCCACGTGCCCACGGCCATGCGCCACCTCCTGCGATGGCGCCACGGTGCCATGCCCCCTGTGCACCCGCAATGATCCAGATCAGCGCTGGCCAATAATTGATCAGTCGCTGCCAAGGCCACTGCCGCAAGGCTCGCTGCCACCTATCCACAGGTTCGTGGCAACACCGTCCACACCGCATGTGGAAAACCCTGCAGGCACTGGCACAATTTTCACCACGGCATCATCTTCCTTGTGGCACAAGCCCTGCGAAGGTCTATCCACAGGTTTCTTCGGCGCCGGTCCACACCCGGTGTGGAGAACTGTCGTCATGCCGGCTTGCGCGTTACCCTTGTCGTCCCTGACTCCATCGCGGTGGACGGCGACCCCGCCCCACCCCAAGCAATGAAAAGCATCGAGCATCGAGACTTCACCCTGTCGCCGGAAGACAACGCGCAGCTGGCCAACCTGTGCGGCCCGTTCGACGGCCACCTTCGCCAGATCGAACTGAAGCTTGGCGTGGAAATCGCCAACCGCGGCTTCGTGTTCCGCATCAGCGGCCCGGCCGAGGCCAGCGCCGAGGCGCAGAAACTGATCGAAGCGCTGTACGAAGAAGCCGCCGAGACCACCTTCGACAACCACGCCATTCACCTGCGGCTGAACGCGGCCAACATCGAACAGATCGCCGACCGCTCCTACGAAGCGCAGGACGTGGCGATCAAGGTCAAGCGCGGAACCGTGCGCGGCCGGGGTTCCAACCAGAGCCGCTACCTGCACCAGATCGTCAGCCACGACATCAACTTCGGCATCGGCCCGGCCGGTACCGGCAAGACCTTCCTGGCCGTGGCCAGCGCGGTGGAAGCACTGAACGAATCGCGCGTACAGCGCCTGATCCTGGTGCGTCCGGCGGTCGAGGCCGGCGAGAAGCTGGGCTTCCTGCCCGGCGACCTGAGCCAGAAGGTCGACCCGTACCTGCGCCCACTGTACGACGCCCTGTATGAAATGCTGGGCGTGGAAAAGGTGCTCAAGCTGCTGGAAAAGAACGTCATCGAGATCGCGCCGCTGGCCTACATGCGCGGCCGCACGCTCAACGATGCGTTCGTGATCCTGGACGAAGCGCAGAACACCACCATCGAACAGATGAAGATGTTCCTGACCCGTCTGGGCTTCGGTTCCACCGCCGTGGTCACCGGCGACCTGACCCAGACCGACCTGCCCAAGCATGTGAAGTCCGGCCTGCGCGATGCGATCGACGTGCTGCGCGACGTGGAGGGCGTCAGCTTCACCTTCTTCGAAGCCCGCGACGTGGTCCGCCACCCGCTGGTGGCGCGCATCGTCAGTGCCTACGACCGCCGCGACCTGCATGAGATCCAACCTGGAGCGACTCCATGACCCGTGGTCCCGTACGACTGGATGTCGCCGTCAGCTACGCCCTGCCCCGTGCCGGGCTGCCCTCGGCCGTCAGCTTCCGCAAGTGGGTGGCGGCTGCGCTGAAGGGCCGCATCCGCGAGGCCGACCTGGCCATCCGCGTGGTCGACAGCAAGGAAGGGCAGTCGCTGAACCGGCATTACCGGGGCAAGGACTACGCCACCAACGTGCTGAGCTTCCCGGCCGACGTGCCGGAAGGCCTGCCCAAGGGCGTCAAGTTCCCGCTGCTGGGCGACCTGGTGATCTGCGCACCGGTGGTGGCGCGTGAGGCCGGAGAGCAGGGCAAAGTGCTCAACGCCCACTACGCGCACCTGACCGTGCACGGCGTGCTGCACCTGCTCGGCTGGGACCATGAGGACGACAAGGAAGCCGAGGCGATGGAACAGCTGGAGCGCGAGATCCTGGCCGAGCTTGGCATCGACGACCCGTACGCGGGCGAGCGCTGAGCCGGGGACAGCGCTATCCTGCGCCTGCAACCTCCCCGGAGACATGGATGATGATGGGCGACATGGGGCCGCTGCTGGCCGGAAGTGCAATCTTCTCCCTGCTGCTGGTCGTGACCGCCAACGTGGTGCGCCGCGTCAGCGCCAACCACCCCGACGGCCGGCACTGGCTGCTGGGCACACTGGCCCTGTTGTCGCCCACCAGCCTGCTTGCAGGCGTGGCCGTGGGTGTGGTCGGGCCGCACCTGCTCAGCGGAAGTGGCCCGGTGAGCAGTACGTCGGCGATCTGGATGACCGCGATGGCGCTGATCCTGATCGGCGCGCTCTCCGCACCGGTGAGCTGGCGCGTGGTCCTGCAGCAGCGCCTCGGGCGCGCAAGCGGCAGCCAGCCGTTCTTTTACGCAACGCGTGCGCAGCTGTGGGCGCTGTTCCTGCTCGCAGTGGTGTACATGAGCACTATCCACCTGGCGAGCACGAACCTGCCGGACTGGCTGCTGGAACCGGGTGCACTGCCGGTTGCGGTCCGCGCAGTGATGCAACTGGTCCACGTGGCACTGCTCTCGGCGATGCTGACCCTGCCGGCGATGGCGTTGCGCACTGTGGCCAATCGTTCGGTACGACGTGTGCGGGCGCTGCTGCACCGGACACCGCAGGGCTGACACCGCCCTTTGCAACGGGTGATGCTGCCTCGGGAGCACCAATGACCTTGATGTCCGCACTATTGCTCTCCACCCTGCTGCAGTCCGGGGCAGGCCTGATGCCCGATCCTGACCGGCCCTCACCGTTTCCCGCCAGTGACAGTGAGGCCGACATCAGTGCCAAGGTCGCCGAGCTGCGCGCTTTTTTCGGCAGCAGCGAGCAGGACACCCGCAACACCGTCGCCACCGCCCAGCAACGGGCGCTGATCGAGCGCCTGGAAGCCAGGCACGCGGCGCGGCTGGCGGGTATCTGGGTGGACAACGATCCGGGCTGGCACGTCGTGGTGCGACTGACCGGTGATGAACCGGTAGCAGATGAGGTACATGGCGGCGCAGATGGCCCGCAGTACGTGCACTTCCGCACCGGCGCTGCGCTGACGGAGGCGGAGATGCAGCGCCGCATGCGGGCGCAACACCCCTGGATCCGCAGTCAGATCCCGCACCTGGACGCTCTGGCGTTGGACGTCAGAACCGGCGAGCTGGTGCTGGATGTGGAAGAGGGCCACGAGGCCCGGGCAACGGTGACCACCGTTCGTGATCACCTGGAAGCGCAATTGGGCTTCCCGGTCAGGGTCCGCTGGCAGCCCGCCTCCAGTCAACGCTACCCACCCTGACCCACGCTCCCTGCTCGCCGCCCGCCTGCATCGTCGTTACCATGCACCGCTTCCATCCTGCCGACGGGGTGCTCCCGCCATGTCACCGCTGCGTCTCCTGCCCATGTTGCTGGTCGTCGCCCCAACCGCTTCCGCCGCGCCACTGGACCTGCCTGCGCTGATCGAATGCCGCCAGGGCGTGGCCGAGCACGCCGCGCTGGCACCGCTGCTGGCCGATCCGCTGAAGGCCGTGGCGCATGGCCTGCAGCCGCTGCCGCAGGGCAACCAGTTCATGAGCGAGTACCGCCTGGCCAGCCCGATCACCGTGTTCGGCCAGCAGACCGAGCGTGTGGCCGTGGCCGGCGCCAGCATCATGGCCGTGCTCGACCAGGCCGATCCGCGGCCGCTGGCCAGGCAGCTGGCCCTGGAGATCGGCTACGACCAGGACGGCAAGTTCATGGCCGGGCGCGAGCTGGTCAGCCGCGATGTGACCGACCCGAAGACCGGGGAGGCGCAGATCGAGTCGATCATCCTCAGCGTATCCACCGTCGCCAGTCACCCGGGCAGGACCCTGGCCGGCTGCACCTACAGCCTGGACCTGCCGGCCGAGGAAGAGGGCCCGGCCGCCACCGCCCCGGCGGCCGACGGTCACTGACAGGCCCCCACATCCTGCTAGACTTGGGTCATCGCCCGGCCTGCCGGGTGCCTTTTTTCCAGAGATGTCAGAAGACGACAGTAGTAGCTCCTCCGTGGAGCACAGTGAAAAGAAGCGCGGCTGGCTTGAACGCCTGACGTCTGCTTTTTCCGGCGAACCCCACACCCGCGACGAGCTGGTCGCTGTCCTGCACACCGCGCAGGAAGAAGGGTTGATCGCCGCAGATACCCTGAAGATGATGGAAGGTGCCATTTCGGTGGCCGAGCTGACCGTGGGCGACGTGATGATCTCGCGTTCGCAGATGGTCTCGCTGCCGGTGGAGGCGCCCTTCCTGGAGCTGATGAAGCAGGTGGTCGAGTCCGGCCATTCGCGCTTCCCGGTGCATGGCGAGAACAAGGACGACATCCTTGGCGTGTTGCTGGCCAAGGACCTGCTGCGCGGCGTGGTTGCCGACAACGGTCCGGGCAACGTGCGTGAGCTGCTGCGCCCGGCGGTGCTGATTCCGGAAGCGAAGAAGCTCAACGTGCTGCTGAAGGAATTCCGCCTGTCGCGCAACCACATGGCGATCGTGGTGGACGAGTACGGCGGTGTCGCCGGCCTGGTCACCATCGAGGACGTGCTGGAGCAGATCGTCGGCGAGATCGACGACGAGCACGACGAGGCCGAGGACTTCTCGGCGCAGATCGCCATCCAGGCCGATGGCCAGTACGTGGTGGATGCACTGACGCCGATCGGCGATTTCAACGAACGCTTCGGTGCCACCTTCTCCGATGAGGACTACGACACCATCGGTGGCCTGGTGACCGAAGCGGTGGGTCATCTGCCGGAAGTCGGTGACGAACTGGCGCTGGACCGCTTCATGTTCCGCGTAGCCCGCGCCGATGCGCGCCGGGTCCAGGCCTTCCATGTAACGGTGCTGGCACCGGACGCGCAGGACGACGCTTGAAGCACCGTGGCCTGATCCTGACGGTGTGGCTGGCACTTTGCGTGCTGGCCACGACCCTGCCACTGACCGCGTTCGCGCAGGCGGCGCCACCGGTCGTTTCGACGGCCAGTGATGCCCCTGCCCCGCGCGTTGGTGTGGTCACCATGCAGCCCGGCACCGTGTTCTTCGAGCGCTTCGGCCACGATGCCATCGTCGTGCTGGACCCGGTGAGCGGCGAGGCGATCTCGTACAACTTCGGCTACTTCGATCCGTCCGAACAGGATTTCATCGGCCGCTTCGTGCGTGGCGACATGATGTACTACCTGGTGGCGCTGCCACTGCAGCAGGACCTGTCGTACTACGACGAGACCGGCCGCGGTGCCAGCGTGCAGTGGCTGGATATCACCCCTGACCAGGCGCGCTCGCTGGCCGCCGACCTGGCCGAACGGGCCAAGCCGGAAAACGCGCGCTACCACTACGATTACTACACCGCCAACTGCGCGACGATGGTGCGCGACACGCTGGACAAGGCGCTGGGCGGCGGCCTGCACTCGCAGCTTTCGGGCCGTTCGCGTGGCAACACCTATCGCAGCGAGTCGGTACGGCTGGCGTCCCCGGCCCCGTGGATGTGGCTGGGCTTCGATATCGGCCTGGGCCCGTTTGCCGACCAGCCGCTGTCGCGCTGGCAGGAAGCCTTCGTGCCGATGCGCCTGGCCGATGCCCTGCGGCAGGCCCGCAACAGCGACGGCCGCCCGCTGGTGCAGTCCGAGCAGGAACTGCTGCCGCACCGCATCGATCCCGAACCGAAGGAATTCGCGCGCCACTGGTGGCCGTGGCTGCTGTGTGGCCTGGTGATTGCGGTCGGCGTGCTGGCGCTGCGCAGGCGTACGCGCCTGCTGGCCGGCCTGGCCTTGCCGCTGTGGCTGCTGTGCACCATCGCCGGTGGCCTGCTGGTGTTCCTGTGGGGCTTCAGCACGCACTACGCTGCCTGGGCCAACCGCAACCTGCTGCTGCTGTCGCCGCTGTGCGTGCTGCTGTTGCCGGGGGCGATCAGCCTGCTGCGGCGGCGCGTGCCCGGCCGCATGTTCAGGATCGTGCTGTGGCTGGTAGCGGTGCAGGCCGTGGCTGCGCTGGTGCTGCACTGGCTGAGCCTGCAGGCGCAGTACAACGTGCAGTGGATCGTGCTGCTGCTGCCGGTCCACGCGGCGCTGGCCTGGGTGCTGGGGCGCCGTCCTCACTTGTCGGAAACGCAGCACTGACGCACGATGGCGGGCATGTCATTGCCCGCCCCACTGCCCGCCCCTGCTGCCGCCTCCGCCGCAGCCAATCCCACCTGCGTCATCAACTGCGTCCACTACGATGACGACGGCAAACGCCACGACATCAGCCTGGATGCCATCAGCGATGTCATCGCCAGCAACAATGGTTTCGTCTGGGTCGGCCTGTACGATCCGAACGAAGATGTACTGCTGAAGCTGCAGGAAGAATTCTGCCTGCACGACCTGGCCGTCGAAGATGCGCGCAACGCGCACCAGCGCCCCAAGGTGGAGGCCTACGGCAACTCGTTGTTCGTGGTGGTGACCACCGCGCAGATGGTTGACGAGCGCATCCAGTACGGCGAGACCCACGCCTTCCTCGGCCCACGGTTCCTGGTGACCGTTCGCCATGGCGCCTCGCTCTCGTACGCACCGGTGCGCGCGCGCGTGGAGCGCGAACCACAGCTGCTGAAAATGGGCCCCTCGTACTGCCTGTACGCCGTGGCCGACTTCGTGGTCGACAATTACCTGCCCATCACCAACCGCTTCCGCGACACCCTGGAACTGCTGGAGAAGGACATCTTCGCCGACAGCTACAAGCGCAGCACGGTGGTGCGCCTGTATGAGCTCAAGCGCGAGTTGAACAAGATGCGGATGGCGGTGGCGCCTCTGCAGGATGTACTGGCACAGCTGCGCCGCTACCAGGGCGAGCTGTTCCCGGACGAAGTGAAGCTGTATATCCGCGACGTGCACGACCATGCGGTGCGCATCAGCGATGTCATCGATACGCTGCGCGAGATGCTGGGCACGGCCCTGAGCGTGAACCTGTCACTGGTGACGCTGGCGCAGGGTGAGACGGTGAAGCGGCTGGGTGCATGGGCCGCGCTGCTGGCCGCACCGACGCTGATCACCAGCTGGTATGGCATGAATTTCAGCCACATGCCGGAATTGAACCAGCCGTGGGCCTACCCGCTGATGATTGTCGCTGTCGGTGGCATCTGCGTTGGCCTGTACCGGCTGTTCAAGCGGGTGAAGTGGTTGTAGGGCGTATCGACCAACGGTCGATACCCACCGAACCGGTAGGCCACGACCGTTGGTCGTGGCACATGACCTGCCTTGGGTAGTGCCGGGCCCCGGGCCGCCCCCCCCCCCCCCCCCCCCCCCCCCCCCCCCCCCCGGGGGGGGGGGGGGGGCCGGCCGCGGGCCCCCCCCCCCGGCGGAGGGCGCCCCACACCCCGCACCCCCCCAAAAGCCACAAAA
>NZ_JBEPSG010000010.1:0-129893 GCF_040548715.1 Stenotrophomonas sp. 2694 | reverse complement strand
GGGGGGGGGGGGGGGGGCGGGGGGGGGGGGCCCCCCCCCCCCCCCCCGGGGGCCCCCCCCCCCCCCACCCCCGCCCCCCCCCCCCCCCCCCCCCCCCCCCACCCCGCCTTCGACAGATTTCCGCGATCTGGGAACGGTGTTCTGTGCTGCTGTTGGTGGGTGTCGACCATGCGGCTGTTGATGGGTGTCGACCACGCGGCTTCTGGTGGGTGTCGACCTTGGTCGACACGTGTAGATCCACGCCATGCGTGGATGGGACTCGCCGAGGCCGCTCGATCTGTTGGCGAGGGTCTTGCTGACTACTGCGCCATCTCCCGCGGCGGCTGAAGGATGTCGACCATGCGGCTGTTGGTGGGTGTCGACCTTGGTCGACACGTAGATCCACGCCATGCGTGGATGGGACTCGCCGAGGCCGCTCGATCTGTTGGCGAGGGTCTTGCTGACTACTGCGCCATCTCCCGCGGCTGCTGGTGGGTGTCGACCACGCGGCTGTTGGTGGGTGTCGACCTTGGTCGACACGTAGATCCACGCCATGCGTGGATGGGACTCACCGGGCCGTTGGATCTGTTGGCGAGGGTGTTGCTGACTACTGCGCCATCTCATGCGGCTGTCGGTGGGTGTCGACCTTGGTCGACACGTAGATCCACGCCATGCGTGGATGGGACTCACCGGGGCCGTTGGATCTGTTGGCGAGGGTCTTGCTGACTATCTCGCCATCTCCCGCCGCAGCCAATAACCGGCGCCCAGCAGCACGAACCACGCTGGGCTGGCGATCAGCGCCTGGCGGGTGTCGGCCTGCAGGCTCAGCAGCACCAGTACCGCAGCAAAGAAGACCAGGCAGGCCCAGCACATCGCCACGCCGCCGGGCATCTTGAAGATCGAGGCCGCGTGGCGCTCGGGGTAGCGGCGGCGGTAGACCATGTAGGCCACCAGGATCAGCGACCACACGAAGATGAACAACACCGTCGCCAGGGTTGTCACCAGGGTGAAGGCGGTCACCAGGTTGGGGATCAGGTAGATCAGCAGGGTGCCGCCCAGCAGGCACAGGCAGGAAAACAGCAGGCCCCGTGCCGGCACTGCAGCGCGCGAGAGCTTGGACAGGCCACGTGGTGCGTGGCCTTCCTCGGCCAGGCCATACAGCATGCGGCTGGTGGAGAAGATGCCGCTGTTGGCCGAGGACGTGGCCGAGGTCAGCACCACGAAGTTGATCAGGCTGGCGGCGGCGGGAATGCCGGCCAGCACGAACAGCTGCACGAACGGGCTCTTGTCCGGCACCACCTGGCGCCATGGGGTCACCGCCATGATCGCGATCAGCGCCAGCACGTAGAAGATGATGATGCGCACGGGAATCGAGTTGATCGCCTTGGGCAGGTTGCGCTCGGGGTCAGCCGTTTCCGCAGCGGTGGTGCCCACCAGCTCGATGCCGACGAAGGCGAACACCGCGATCTGGAAACCGGCGAAGAAACCCACCAGGCCCATCGGGAACATGCCGCCGTCATTCCACAGGTTCGACAGCGATGCGGTGTGGCCGCTGGGCGAAGTGAAGCCCCACGCCACCAGTCCAGCACCGGTGATGATCAGCGCGCAGATCGCCACGATCTTGATCAGCGCGAACCAGAACTCCATTTCGCCGAACAGCTTCACCGTCACCAGGTTCAACGACAGCAGCAGCATCACGCAGGCCAGCGCCGGTTTCCACGCTTCCAGTCCCGGGAACCAGAACTGCGCATAGGCGGCGATGGCGATCACGTCGGCGATGGCGGTGACAATCCAGCAGAACCAGTACGTCCACCCGCAGAAGAACCCGGCCCATGGGCCAAGCAGATCGGTGGAGAAATCGATGAAGGATTTGTACTGCAGGTTGGACAGCAGCAACTCGCCCATCGCCCGCATCACGAAGAACAGCATCGCGCCGATGATCAGGTAGACCAATACGATGGACGGGCCGGCCAGGCTGATGGTCTTGCCCGAACCCATGAACAGGCCGGTGCCGATGGCACCGCCGATGGCGATCAGTTGCAGGTGGCGGTTGGACAGGCTGCGGCGCAGGTGCTCGGGGGGCGTGGCGGGCTCGGTCATGGGCGCGGGAAGGGGCGGGCGAAGCGTTCGACGTTAGTCCTCCCGCTGCCACAACGCCAGCGCCGGACGGCCCAGGGCCGTCAGCAAGTGTCACTTTCACCACAATGTGACCCGTTACCGCCTTTGTCCCATTCCGCCCAGCCCTGCGCCGTGTTCATATACCGCCATCGCCCAAGGACCGGCCCCGCCCATGTGCCCAGCCCTGCACACCTCTCTGGAGCCCCGGTCATGAGCCGACTGCGGGTCATCATCGGCGGCACCGTCCTGGCCGTGCTGGCCGCGGCAGTGCCGATCGCGGTCATGGTCTATGCCACCTGGGACCGTGCCGTAAGTGTCGAACAGCAGCGGCTGCATGCCATCGCCGAGCGCAGCCTGCGCCGTACCGAAGTGTCCTACCAGGAAGCGCTGGCGGCATTGAAGTCGGCCGAGGCCACCGTGCTGCCGCCCTGCGGGGCCGAACACATCCAGCGCATGCAGACCCTGGTGATGACCACGCCGTCGTCGGACCAGATGGGCTACTTCGAGGGCGGCAAGCTGCGCTGCACGTCGTGGGGGCCGTTCCAGCAGGATGTGGACCAGCCCACGCCGGACCACGTCACCAGCGATGGTGCCGGCATCACCGTCAACGTGCGCCCCGAGGCGGCTGGCCGGCGGCCGATGCTGTCCATGATGTACGGGTCCTACGACGTGCTGGTCGACCCTCGGCGATTCGTCGACGTCATCGTCGATCCGGACGTGCGGCTGGCCCTGGCAAGTCCGGATGGACGGCTGCTGACCCAGCAGGATGGCATGGACCCGGCCCTGCTGCAGCGCCTGCTGCGTGAGCCCGGCGAGGGCCTGGACCGCGACACCCTGTATGCCAGCGCGCGCAGCGGTGAATGGCTGGCAATCGCCACGGCGCCGCGCACCGCGCTGGCGGCCACGTTCCGGCAGCAGGCGTGGCTGTTCGTGCCCTTGGGCCTGCTGATGGCCGCCGCCGGTGCCGGCCTGGTGATCTGGCTGTCGCGACGACGGCTGTCGATGCGCGGCGAACTGGGCATCGCCATCCGCCGCCGCGAACTCTACCTGCACTACCAGCCCATCATCGAACTGGACACCGGCATCTGCGTCGGCGCCGAAGCGCTGGTGCGCTGGCAGCGCCCCGACGGCACGCAGGTGCGTCCGGACCTGTTCATTCCCTTGGCCGAAGAAGCCGGAATGATCGCTGCCATCACCGATCTGGTGATCGAGAACGTGGTTGCCGACATGCGTGAGCTGCTGGCCGAGGATCGCAGTGCACACATCGCGATCAACCTGGCGGCCGAGGACATCAGCAGCGGACGGGCGCTGAAGGTGATCTCGCAGCGCATGGCCGGCAGCGGCATCCTGCCGCAGCAGATCTGGCTGGAGGCCACCGAACATGGCTTCCTCGACATCGACCGTGCCCGCACCATGCTGGCCGCGGCGCGGCGCGCGGGCCACAGCGTGGCCATCGATGATTTCGGCGTCGGCTATTCCAGCCTGCAGTACCTGCAGCAGCTGCCGCTGGATGCACTGAAGATCGACAAGTCCTTCGTCGATGCGATCGGCACCGAAAGCGCGACCAGCCCGGTTACGCCGCACATCATCGGCATGGCCCGCGAGCTGGGCCTGTGGGTGGTGGCCGAAGGTGTGGAAACCGAAGCGCAGCTGGCCTACCTGCACAGCCAGCACGTGCAGTTCGGCCAGGGCTGGCTGTTCTCGCGGCCGTTGCCGCGCGATGAGTTCATCGCCTTCCACCGCAAGCGCCAGCAGCAGTACGGCGCGGCGCGGGAGCACATGCAGAATCCGCGCAGCGTGCCGTTCGAGCGCGAGCAGGCGGCGGAGTAGCCCGCGAACGGCGCCGCCCCTCGTGGTGGGTCGCTAAGAGCGGTTCGTGGGCTGGCCGGTACAGATCTCTGCGGCGTTCCACCACGTAAAAGAGAAGAGAAAAGCAACAGCGGGTCGCTGCGCTCGCGCGCGCTGTTGAGCTTCGGCTGGAGTAGTGCCGGCCGCTGGCCGGCAACCCCGTCATCCTCGATCGACGCCTACGCCCAGGCCTTCGGCCGCGCCCAGACCCACAGGCCACACACCACCAGCAGCAGCAACGGCAGCCAGGCCAGGTGCTGGGCGCCGCTGGCCTGCAGCATCAGGCCGCCGCCGACGCCGCCGGCGGCGATGGCCAGGTTCCAGCCGGTCACCAGCATCGACTGCGCCAGGTCGGCGGCGGCACCGGCGCGGCGCGCCAGGGCGGTCTGGAACAGGGTGGGTACCGCACCGAACGCGACGCCCCACAGGATCGTCACCAGCAGCAGCACGCCCGGCACGCCTGGCCACAGCAGCAGCGAAGCCACCGCCATCACGAAGCCGATCACGCTGGCCCACACCAGCGCGCGCAGGTGGCGGTCCACGCCCCAGCCGGCGATGGCGATGCCCACGATCGCGGCGATGCCGAATGCCAGCAGCAGCCGGTCCAGCCACGCCCCGGCGCCGGCCTGCACTGCCAACGGCTCGATGTAGGTGTACAGCACGTTGTGCGCCAGCACGTACAGCACCATCACCAGCAGCGTGCTGCGGATGCCGGGCATGCGCCAGACCGAGCCCAGCGACATGCGCCGGCCTGCACCGGCCGCCGGCAACGCGGGCAGCGCCCATCGGGCGTAGCCGAGCAGCAGCACCGCCAGCACGCTCATCAACGCGAACGCCCAGCGCCACCCGATCTGCTGGCCCAGCAAGGTGCCGGCCGGCACTCCCAGCGACAGCGCCAGCGGCGAGCCGATCATCGCTACCGCGATCGCCCTTCCCTGCAGTTCCGGCACCACCATGCGCGCGGCATAGCCGGCCACCAGCGACCACAGCAGGCCCGCCCCCACACCTGCCAGGAAGCGCGCCACCAGGGTCAGCACGTAGTCGTGGCTCAGCGCGGTCACGGTGTTGACCACCATGAAGCCGGCAATCGCCGCCAGCAGCAGCGGACGGCGCGGCAGGCGCTGGGTCAACGCGGTCATCGGCAATGCAGCCAGCACCGAGCCCAGTGCATACACGCTCACCAGCTGCCCTGCGGCCGCATCGCTGACGCCGAGACTTTCGCCCATCGGCCGCAGCACGCCCGCTGGCAGCGTTTCGGTCAGCAGGGTGATGAAGCCACCACCGGCCAGTGCCAGCAGCCCGCGCCACGGCAGGCGCGTTGCTTCACCCGCCGGAACCCCTGCATCAATTGCGTGGCCGCTCATCGCACCGTCTCCAGATCGGCGTACACCGCATCGCGCAGTTCATCGACAAACGCGCCATGCATGCCTTCGTACAGCGTGTTGGTCAGCGCGACCACGCTCAGGCCACGCGCCGGGTCCACGAACCAGCTGTGGCCGTAAGCACCGCCCCAACGCCATGTCCCTGCGGTCTGCGGTGTGCCGCTGGCCGCTGCATCACGCAGCACCGCAAAGCCGAGGCCGAAGCCCCAACCCGGCGGATCAACCGGTCCCAGCTCGCCGACCTGCGGGGTTCCCATCTGTGCAACCACGCTGTCCGGCAGCAGCTGCGAGGCGCGCACATCGCGCAACGCTTCCAGCACGGCCATCACCTCGTCGGCACTGCCCACCAGCCCCGCGCCTGCCGACGGATAGCGGTGTGAGTCGGTCGCCCGCGCCACGCTGTACTCGATGCCCACCGAGCCCTCGAACGCAGGCACCACCTCGCCCTCCCGCAACCGATGCGGCTGCGGCGTGTCACTGACATACGGCGTGGCCAGACGAGCGCGCTCGGCGGTGGCGAACGCGGTGTCGCGCAGGCCCAGCGGCTGCGCCAGCAGCCGGTCGAACAACACCTGCAACCTTTCGCCGGTGGCCGCTTCAGCCACGGCGCCCGCCACATCCACGCCCAGCGAGTACAGCCACTGGCTGCCCGGCGCGAACAACAGCGGCGCCTCCGCGATACGCTGCACGTTCTGCTGCAGCGTCACCGGGTTCGCGTCCATGCCATCGCTCACACCCGCCTGGGCATAGGGCCCTTGAGCATCGGCTTCCAGGAAGCGGTAGCCCAGCCCACTGCTGTGGCTGAGCAGCTGGCGCAGGCTGATCGGCGGGCGACTGCCATCGGCCAGTGCCGGGCGGAACGCCGGCAACCAGCGCTGCAACGGCGCGTCCAGGTCCAGCACCCCCTCGGCTACCAGGCGCAGGATCACCGTGGTCAGCAGCGGCTTGCTCACCGAGGCCAGCCGGAACAGGTGGTCGCGGCGCATCGGCGTGTTCGATTCACGGTCGGCCAGGCCACTGGCGCTGGCGTGGCGCAGCACGCCGTGCTCGCGCACCAGTACCACCGCACCGACCAGGCGCTGTGGATGCACGGTCCGCAGCAGTGCGCTCACCGCGGGCAGCGCCGGTGCGGTATCAACAGGAAGGGCGAGTGTCATCGGGGTGATCCGTGGGGAGAGGCCCGCCACGGTAGGCAGCTCCGGCACCGGCAAAAAGCGGGGCGGGGCTCCGTGCATCATGGACCGCAAGGTCCGCAATCGGCATGATGCCCGGAACCGCTGGGCCGTACCGCCCCGCCAGGCCCGCGCACCGCAGTGTTGCGCGGGCCACGTCAGCGGGCCGGACTGCCGCGCCCTACCCTGCCCACTTTCGCAGCGACCTGCCCCATGTCCGTCCTCGACAACCTGGCCAACCTGCAGACCTTCGTCCACGCCGCGGACACCCGCAGCTTCGTCGACACCGGCCGCGTGCAGGGCATCTCCGCCTCGGCCGCCGGCAAGTGCGTGGCCCGGCTTGAACACGCACTCGGCGTGCGCCTGTTCCACCGCAGCACGCGCAGCATCACCCTCACGGCCGAGGGCCAGCTGTTCCTGGCACGCTGCCGCCGCATCCTCGACGAACGCGATGCCGCACGCACCGAACTGGCCCAGCAACATGCAACCCCCAGCGGAACCCTGCGCATCAGCCTGCCGCTGGTGGGCGACCTGACCCTGCCGCTGATGGCCGAATTCATGGCGGCCTACCCGGACATCCGGCTGGAGCTGGATTTCTGCGATCGCCTGGTCGATGTCATCGAGGAAGGCTTCGACGCCGTGCTGCGCGTTGGCGAGCCCAGCGATTCACGCCTCACCGCGCGTCGCCTCGGGGTGTTCCCACGCCGCGTGGTTGCATCGCCGGCGTACCTGCAACGGCATGGCGTTCCACGCACGCCGGGCGACCTGCTGCAGCACCGCCTGCTGCACTACCGCTTCCCCAGCACCGGCAAGCTCGAGCCATGGCCGATCCTCTGGCCCGAAGGCGAAACGGCACAGGATCTGCCGGTGCACCTGGTCGCCAACACCATCGAAGCGCGGGTGGCACTGGCGCTGCGCGACGGAGGCCTGGCGTTCGTGCCGGTGCATTCGGTGCGCGATGCACTGGCCGATGGCCGGCTGGTCACCGTGCTTGAAGAGCACGTGCATTCCTGCGGCATCTTCCACCTGCTGTGGCCCTCCGGCCGCCACGTGCTGCCGAAGCTGCGGGTATTCATCGAATTTGTCGGCGCGCGGCTGGATACGGTGCCCTGACCTAGCGCCACGGCCGCGACCATTCAGCTCGCGGCGCTATACTGCCCGCTCATTCCCCACCGAGGCTCGCGACCAATGCGCCAGTGATGCCGCCGTCTTCGCACTAGACGGCCCGACTCTTCCCGCCCCTGCGCGCAGGGGAGAACCAGGCATCCATGGAGGTCGCATGACTTCGCATTCCCTCACGCTCGATCGCGTGTCGTATCGGTTGGCCGATGGCCGACCGTTGTTTTCCGATCTGTCCTTTTCCTTCGAACCGGTGGCCACCGGGCTGGTCGGCGCCAATGGCGCTGGCAAGAGCGTGCTCGCGCGCTTGCTCGCCAGCCAGCTGTCGCCCGACGATGGCCGCGTGCACCGCAGTGGCCAGGTGTTCCTGTTGCCTACGCCGGGCTATCCGCCACGTGGCACGGTGGGTGAACTGGCCGGCGTCGGCGCCGAACTGGCGGCACTGGCGCGCATCGAAGCAGGCAGCATCGATGAAGCCGATTTCGCCTGCGTGGGCGACCACTGGAACCTGCGCGAACGCCTGCAGCAGCAGTGGCAGGCGATGCAGCTGCCGGCCGACCTTGATCCGGCGCAGCCCGCCTCCCGGCTCAGTGGCGGCCAGGCGATGCAGGTGGCGCTGTCCGGTGCGTGGGCCAGCGGCGCGGACTGGCTGATCCTCGACGAGCCAAGCAATCATCTCGACGCCCGGCATCGCCACCAGCTGTACGCACAGCTGCAGCAGTGGCAGGGCGGCCTGCTGGCCATCAGCCACGACCGTGGCCTGCTCGCGCAGATGGCGCAGATCGTCGAACTGGACGCGCACGGCCTGCATCGTTACGGCGGACCGTGGCAGCACTATGCCGACACACGCGCCGCCGAACGCGAGGCCGCCGCCGCGCAGCTGGAGCATGCCCGTGCCCAGCACCGGCAGCAGCAACGCAGCGCGCGCGAACAGAACGAGCGCCAGCAGCAGCGGCAGGCACGTGGCAACCGCGAAGCGCGCGAGGCCAACCAGGCACCGATCCTGCTCGGTCGGCAGAAGCAGCGCGCCGAAGCGAGCCACGGCCGTGCGCAGCAGATCCAGAGTGATCGCCTGCAGGCCAGCGCAGCGCAGGTGCGCGCCGCCGCTGCGGCAGTACACGTGGCACCAGAACTGGCGTTGTTCAGTGGCGAAGGCGAGCGTGGTCAGGCCCGGCTGCTGCAGGCGCACGATCTGGTGCTGCCGCATGGCTGCAACGCGGCGCTGCAGCTGGAGATCCGGCGCGGCCAGCGCATCGCCGTCGTGGGCGACAACGGCAGCGGCAAGTCGACCTTGCTGCGCGTACTGGCCGGACAGCTGGCGGCGCGCAGCGGTCAGGTGCAGCGGCATGCGCCGCTGGCCCTGCTCGACCAGCAACTGCTGGGGCTTGCAGGTGAACAGAGCATCCTCGATGCCGTGCGCGCTGCGAATCCCGCGGCCGATGCGGGTGAACTGCGTACGCGTCTTGCCCTGCTGGGCCTGGATGCGCAACGCGTCCAGCGCCCGGCCAGCAGCCTCAGCGATGGCGAGCGGGTGAAGGGTGCGCTGGCCAGCGTGCTGTACGCCGATCCTGCCCCGCAGCTACTGTTGCTGGACGAGCCGGGCAACGCCCTGGACCTTGCAGCGCTGCAGGCGCTGGAAGAACTGCTGGCGGCGTGGCCGGGGGCGTTGCTGATGGTCAGCCATGACACTCACCTGCTGCAGGCCCTGCGGCCAACGCAGGTGCTGCAGGTCGGTGATGCAGGTTGGCGGTGGCGCGATGCGTTGTAGGGCCGAGCACGTGCTCGGCTCCTGCAGGCATTCATCCACGCATGGCGTGGATCTACTGCCAGCCTCTCATCCACGCGTGGCGCAGACGCATCAACGCTTCCACACCGGGAACGCCTGCGGCATCTGCTGCCACAGCAAGGGCCCGGCCTGCAGCTCGGTGTCGTTGAGCAGGCACGCATCCAGGGCCGACCGCACCACACGCTCGTCCATGTGCACGCCGATCACCACCAGTTCCTGCCGGCGGTCACCCCACAGCGGATGCCACAGGCGTGCCATCGCCGAGTGCGCGGCCGCGTCCGGGAATTCCCGTACGTCCGGCAGCGGCGCGCTCCAGCAGTCGGCCTGCTGCCGGGCCCAGCCCAGATCGCTGTAAGGCAGCGGCGTTGGCGGCAGCAACGGCGTGGTGTCCTCCTGGCCGGCGCGCACCCGCTCGCGCGCCGCATACCAGAAGCCCGCCGCCTGGGTGCGTGTGGCCGCGCCCACACTGTTCAACTCACCCACCCAGTCCATGCGGTTGGCCAGCCAGAACCAGCCCTTGCTGCGGATCACCCCGGGCATGCCGTGCTGCAATGTGCGCGCGAAGCGAGCGGGATGGAACGGCCGCCGTGAGCGATAGACGAAGCTGCCGATGCCGTACTCCTCGGTTTCCGGCGTGTGCTCGCCACGCAGTTCCTTCACCCAACCGGGGGCCTGCTGCGCGCGCTCGAAATCGAAGCGACCGGTATCCAGCAGCTCGGCAAGCGGCACGTCGCCGAAACTGGACAGCAGCAGCTTCGCGTCGCGATTCAAGCCGCGCAGCACGGCCAGCGTGTCCTGCAGCACTTCGTCGTCCACCTGGTCCACCTTGCTGACCACGATCACATCGGCGAATTCCACCTGCTCGCACAGCAGATCGACCACGCCACGATCATCATCCGGCCCCGCCTGCTGGCCACGCTCGGCCAGGCGCAGTGTGGAACCGAAATCGGCCAGGAAGGCACTGCCATCCACCACCGTCACCATCGTGTCCAGCCGTGCGATATCGCTCAGGCTGAAGCCGTGTTCGTCGCGCACCGCGAAGGTCGCCGCCACCGGCATCGGCTCGCCGATCCCGGTCGATTCGATCAGCAGGTAGTCATAGCGGCCGCTGTCGGCCAAGCGCCGCACCTCCTGCAGCAGATCGTCGCGCAGCGTGCAGCAGATGCAGCCGTTGCTGAACTCCACCAGCGTCTCTTCGGTGCGACGCAGTTCGGCGCCGCCATCGCGCACGAGCTGCGCATCGATGTTGACCTCGCTCATGTCGTTGACGATCACCGCCACCCGCAGGCCATCGCGGTTGCGCAGGATCTGGTTGAGCAGGGTGGTCTTGCCGGCACCGAGGAAGCCGGAAAGCACGGTGACCGGAAGGCGGCGGTCGGCGCGGGAAACAGTGTTCATGTCGGAGCGGGCTGGCTGCGGAATAGAAATGTTACTGTATAACAATTGTCGCGCAAGGAATCTCCCCGCATGAAGTCGCCCTCTGCCGCTCTGCTTGATGCCGGCGCCGTCGCCCTGTCCAGCCTGTGCCTGCTGCATTGCCTGGCATTGCCCCTGCTGGCGGCCGCGCTGCCGCTGTTCGGCGTCTGGGCCGAAGCGGAGTGGGTGCACCTGGTCTTCGTCGCCATCGCGCTGCCGATGACCGGCTTTGCCCTGTGGCGCGCCGAACGCCGCCAGCCGCTGCCTGCGCTGGCATGGCTGAGCGCGGGCATGGGCTTGGCGCTGTTGATGGCCGGGGCGCTGGCACTGCCCTCGCACGCCTGGGAGACCCCGCTGACGGTCACCGGCAGCCTGCTGCTGGCCGCCACGCACCTGTGGAACGCGCAGCACCGGCACCGCAGAAGCTAGTGCCGGCCGCTGGCCGACAACTGCAGGCATCGTCCGCAGGTCATGAGGTTGCCGGCCAGCGGCCGGCACTACCCAGCTATTTGCCGTAACGCCGCAGCAGTTCCACCAGCACCTCGGCTTCGGCCGCCCGCTGCGCCGGGTCTTCCGCGCCCACCACGTGTTCCTGCAGATGCTCGTGCAGCAGTTCCATCAGCAGGCTGTGGGCAGCGCCACGCACGGCCGCCACCTGCACCAGCACGTCGGCGCAGTCGCCTGTCTCGCCCTCGGGCGTGTTCAATGCCTGTTCCAGCGCCGCCACCTGCCCGCCGATGCGGCGCACCCGGGTCAGCAGCTGCTTTCGATTTCTGTGTACATGGGCCATGGCAGGATCATATACCCTATGGGGGTATCCACCCAAGCCTGACCGCCGCCATGCACCTGGACGCCCTCGCCGCCGCCCGTCGCCACGAGCACCGCTTCGACGACGGCAATCCGCTGGCCGAACGCAACACCCGCCGCGCGATGTGGCTCACCGTCAGCATGATGCTGGTGGAGATCGTCGGTGGCTGGTGGTTCAACTCCATGGCCGTGCTGGCCGACGGCTGGCACATGAGCTCGCACGCGCTGGCACTGGGCCTGTCGGTGTTCGCCTACCGCTGCGCACGGCGCTACGCGCACGATCCGCGCTTCGCCTTCGGCACCTGGAAGATCGAGATCCTGGCCGGCTATACCAGCGCCATCGCCCTGCTCGGCGTCGCCGCGCTGATGGCCGTGCAATCGCTGGAACGCCTGTGGGTGCCCGCGCCCATCCACTACAACGAAGCCATCGCCATCGCCGCGGTCGGCCTGGGTGTGAACCTGCTGTGCGCATGGTGGCTGCATGACAGTCCCGGCCACGCCCACCACCACCATGGACACGGGCACGGCCATGGCGATCATCATGGTCATCACCACGATGACGATCACGGCCACGACCATTCCCACGGCCACGACCTCAACCTGCGTTCGGCCTACGTGCACGTGCTGGCCGACGCCGCCACCTCGGTGCTGGCCATCGTCGCCCTGCTGGGCGGCAAGCTGCTCGGCCTGACCTGGCTGGATCCGGTGATGGGCCTGGTCGGCGCGGTGCTGGTCACCGTCTGGGCAATCGGCCTGCTGCGCGACAGCGGCCGCATCCTGCTCGACGCGCAGATGGATGCGCCGGTGGTGGCCGAGGTACGCGAAGTGATCGAGCAGGGTCCGTGGCCGGCACGCCTGGCCGACCTGCACGTGTGGCAGGTGGGGCGCGGCAAGTACGCCGTCGCCGCCAGCGTGGTCACCAGTGATGCCACGCTGGATCCGGATACCGTGCGCCAGGCGCTGGCGATCCACGAGGAACTGGTGCATGTCACCGTGGAGATCCACCGCAGCGCGTGACGCCAGCAGGGCGACGGTTCTTGCCGAAAATCTGTACCGGCCACGGCTGCGTGCTGCCTACACTGGCCGCACCTGCCCCGTCGGGACATCCCATGCGCACGCTCCGCCTGCTGCTGCCCGGTGCCCTCCTGCTGCTGGTGGCCTGTTCCGGCGACACCCAGCTGCCGTTCTCCTCCGACCCGATGCTCGGCTGCTTCGCCACCAGTCCGCGCAAGTCCGCCGAGTTCCGTATCGAAAGGGAAGCAAGCCAGTACTTCGTCTCGTTCGAACGCGATGGCCACTGGCAGCGCGAACCCAATGCGCTGTACAAAGCCAGCCGCAGCGACATCCAGCAGTACTTCCGCGATGACGCCGACCAGATCGACAGCGCGCTGATCCGGATGGCCGGCGGCTTCGGCATCTTCCGCGTCAAGGACGGCGCCACGCTGAAGGCCCGGGCACGCGACAGCGACTACATGGCGCTGCTGCTGATCGGCGCCGGGCCGGTGTATGCGGTGAAGTGCCAGTAGCGGCCACATTGCAATTCTTCCCATGGCCTCAGCGATGCCGCTGGCACACGCTGCCGGTTTCGAGGAGGAATTCCGATGACCGTTCTTCTCCTGCTGGCCGCAATCGTTGCAAAGACCCAGGGTGCTTACGACGAGGTGCGTGAGACCGCTGATGGCGAGATCGTGGTGATGCGTACCTTCGACTGGGAGATCGAAGGGCAACGCGCCGAACGCGTAACCGTGCACTGGCTGCTGCAGGAAGACGGCAGCATGCGCTACGACTTCGACCGGCAGCCAGCCGCCACCCAGGATGTCCATCGCCGTTCGTGCGCGTTGCGGGGAATGCAGCCCTCGCGAGGCGTCGGCCTCATCTCGGGAGAGGGAACCATCCACGGATTCAGCTGCACCGACCTGCGGTAGCGCCGCGCCCATGTCCGGCTCGGCTGCACAGCGCCTGCGGTACCATGCCCTCCCCCGAATCCTCCCGCTACCCACCGTGCCCCACTACTCCGGCCCCCTGCTGACCCGCGACAGCGCTGACATCCTGCGCCGTGCCCACGACAAGGGCGCCACCGAGTGGTCGGGCTCGCTCGATCTGGGCCGCAGCGAAGCGGCGGTAAAGCTGGATGCCGAGGGTTTCACCTTCCGCGGCCAGCACTATCCGTGGCCGGGCAAGCTGAAGGACCGCACGCTGTACTACTGGGATGGCGAGGAGTTCTGCTCCATCTCCCGCTTCAGCGGCTCGCTGATCAAGCTGGTGCCGACCGAGTGGGGCGCACCGACCTTCGAGATCGACGGCATCAAGATGCTGCCGACCTCCAAGCTGTCGCCGTTCGAGGACGCGCGCCGCAAGGTCGAGCTGGTCGCCCCGGCGGGCAAAAGCCTCCTCGATACCTGCGGTGGGCTTGGCTACTTCGCCGCCTGCGCACTGGAGGCCGGCGTCGGCCAGATCCGCTCGTTCGAGAAGAACGCCGACGTGATGTGGCTGCGCACGCTCAATCCGTGGTCGCCCGATCCTGACTCAGCCGCCGCGGGCGGCCGCCTGCACTTCAGCCACGGCGACGTCTCGCAGCAGATCGAACAGGTCGCCAGCAACAGCGTCGATGCGATCCTGCACGACCCGCCGCGCTTCGGCATTGCCGGCGAACTGTACTCGCAGGTGTTCTACGACCATCTCGCCCGCGTCATCCGCAAGGGTGGCCGCCTGTTCCACTACACCGGCGCGCCGAACAAGCTGACCAGCGGCCGCGACGTGCCGCGCGAAGTGGCCAAGCGCCTGGAAAAGGCCGGCTTCAAGGCCGAGCTGGCGCTCGATGGCGTGCTGGCCGTCAAGCGCTGAGGCTCACTCGCCTTCCACCTTGGCCAGCTTCATCACCCACTTCGGTACTTCCGGCTCGCCGGCGTAGAACGCCTTGGGCTTGTTCTCGGCCATCGCCCAGCGGTGCAGCCAGCTCGGCCCATAGCGACCACTGTAGCCCTCGGCGCCGCGCGCATAGGCGGGGTCGCGCACGGCTTCTTGCAGCGACACGAAGCGATAGCCACGGCGCTTGGTGGCCGCCACCAGCTCGGCGAACGTCGCCGCGTTGAGCTCGTTGGCATGCATCAGCCACACCTGCGGCACCGCATACCCCAGCAGCGCCTGTGACTGCTGCTCGTAGTAATCCACCTTGTTCAGCATGTAAGGCACATAGCCCTTGCGCAGGCTCGCCAGCGTCGCCTCGCGCTGCGGTGAATCGGGCTGCTCGTTCATCACGTTGGCATAGGCGAAGGCCCACACCCACTCACCGTTGTCGACCGTCACCGGCGCAACGCGGTAGCCGTGCTGCTTGAAGAACACGTCCATGGCCACGCGGTCTTCCGGCGTACGGCCCGCACGCAGGTAAGGATGGCGCATCCATTGCGGCGTCTGCCCACGCTCGGCCAGCAGTGGTCGCAGCACCTGCTCGCCGCGCAGGAAGTCCTGCTGGAACGCCGGCACGCCTTTGGCGTTGAGGTCCATGTGCGACCAGGTGTGGTTGCCGAGTTCGTAGCCGGCATCCAACCAGTCGCGCAGCATCTGCACGCGCGCCAGCTGCACCTGGCCATCCACTTCCAGCTTGTTCTCGTTGACGAAGCCCACCACCGGCACATCGGCCTGGCGCAGCTGCGCCATCAGTGCGGCATGGCGTGCCTGCAGATCGGCTGGCACGATTTCATCCAGGCGCGCCCACGGCAGATCGTCAATGGTCACCGCGATGCGCCGATCGACTTCGGCAGCGTGGACAGTCAATGACAACAACAGCAACGGCAATGCACGCAGGAACAGACGCATCGGTACATCCATGGGACGAGGATGCAGCGACTGTAACGCGATTGGGCCTTGCCGCCGAGTGTGGACCCGGCCGCAGCGCCAGAGCGGGTCAGTCGGCGATGTACTGCGGCGGCACGTGGTCGGTCAACCAGACACCATTGGCCGAGCGGTGGAATACGTGCCCATCGGCATGCATGCGCCCTGCGTGCACGCTGAGGATCACCGGCGCACCGCGGCGAGCACCGACCTGGTGGGCCGTCTCCCGGTCCAGTGACAGATGCACGTGATGGCGCTCGCCCGCATGCAGGCCCTGCTCGCGGATCGAGCCGACGAAGCGCGAAACCGTGCCGTGGTACAGCCACTGCGGCGGCGCCACCGGCACCAGTCCAAGATCGACCGCGACCGAATGCCCCTGGTTTGCGCGGATACGCTGGCCATCATCGCTCAGTGCAAAGCGTTGCTTGTTGCAGCTCGCAACGATGTGCTGCAGTCCGCCACGGTCGAGCGCGTGCCCGTGTGCAGCCAGCTTCTGCAGCAGTTCGTCGACGTTGGCCCAGCCTTGGCCGTCCAGGATCAACCCGATTTTCCCGGGTTCATGGCGCAGCACCAGGCTGAGGAACTTGCTGGTCTGCTTGGTTGAAGTTTCCGTATTCATCCGCATAGCGTGCCGCAGAAGCACCGGTCGATGCCAGTCAGCGGCCCGCGCTGGCGTCAGAACCGGGTCAGCTGCGAGGTGGTGCGCCACAGCCAGAGCCCAACCACCATCGCGGCCAGCAGCAGTCCACACAGGATGATCGCCAGCGCATCAGGTGCGTGCGGCGGCGTCAGGTCGGCCCTGGCGAAGATCTGCAACAGCCATCGCCGCATCGAGGACGGGAGCGCATGTCCGTCTGGTGTCAGGTCTGTCATGCATGCTGCAGGCAGCGCAGTGGTGATGCCCGCCCACACATGCTCATACAGTCGAAGCATCACGCTCGCCAGCAGTAGCGCCGCCGCATGCAGGGCAAGCAGGCCCCAAGCGCTGCGGCGCAGCGGTGCATCCACATGGCGCAGCCAGTGCACGCAGACCAGCAGCGTACCCAGCAGGGCCAGCACCAGCGTTGCCATCGGCAGCCAGCACAGCGGCTGCCAGTCGTCCAGCGCGCCGGCACGTGCCAACAGCTGCTCGGCAACCAGCATCCGGGCAGCAGGATCGGCGCCGCCGCAGGCCAAAGACAGGGGCTCCAGCAGCAAGGCCACGCGCTGGTGGAAATGGCCTGCGGCCAAGCCCACCGACAGCAGCGCCAGCACCTGCAGCAGCAACAACATCAGGCCGGCGCCAAAGAAGCGTCCGAGGCGGGCAGTGAAGGCGGTCATCGACGTAGTCCCAGCGAGTGACGCGCATGCTAGCCAAGCCAACGGCCGCTGTCGGCTGGCAGATGCGACACGACCCTGGAGGATGCGCGATCATGTCTACTCCTTCAGGAGAGCTGGCGATGGTAGGGCTGTATCTGCTCGTGCGTACCCTGCTGCCGGTTCTGCTTGGCGGGTTGGTTGCGATGCTTGGCGCACGCGTGATCAATGCGCGGCTGGCCCGCCTTCCGCCGCGCGTGATTGCACTGCCGGATGACAGCCTGCTGCCCAGCCCCGCAGCACAGCGACGCTATCGCCGCATGCGTCGGCGCAGACCGGGCCTGCAGCACTTCACCCTGCCGCCCAAGGTGCCGCGCAGCTGGGTCCTGCTCGCGGCAATGGCGTTCATCGGCACGGTGGGCCTGACCGTCTACCTGATGCCCGATGGCGCCCGCTTCCAGGTGCTGGTCGAGAGCACCTTGGGATATCCCTCTACCGTCATCGAGGTCCGCGCGCCCATGCAGCAGCAACTGCACCTGCTGGACGCCTGCGCACCTGTGCTGCATCGCACTGTCCGCCCCATCACCTTGCGCTACCGCAGAGCCCGTACCGGCAATCTGGTCGAGGTGCACGGAGTACTGCCGGTGCAGGTGCGGCACCGCGGCACGCTGCTGCAGGTGGCCACGGCGCAGCCGGTGGATGTGGCCCTGCTACGTGATGCTCTGTACCAGTGCAGCGCATCGTCCAACGTTACGCTGACGATACAGCCGCGCACCGTCGCGCCATGGCGGGAATGGGGTTGGCAGCCGTGGCCGGGGCGCAACAGCCAGTAAGGCTTCAACCGCGCGGCAGTTTCGCCGCCCACATGTTGTCCACCAGGTTCGGGTAACGGCGCCCGTTCTCCTCTGCCCGCTGCCGCGCCGCCGCCTTCTGCGCCTCCGTCAGCGGCTGCGTCTTCTGGCCCTTCGGGTTGGGCTTCTTCCAGGGCGGCGTGCGGGCAGTGGGCATGTGCGGATGATGCCGTAGTGGGTGTTACTTCTTCAGGAATTCCAGCAACGCCAGATTGAAGTCATCGGCGTGGCTGGTATTGCAGCCATGAGGTGCATTCTTCAGCACCACCACCTCGCTGCCGGCGATGGCCGCATGCGTGCGCTTGCCTGAACCTTCGAACGGCACCGTCGCATCGCTGTCACCGTGCAGCACCAGCGTCGGTACGGTCACCTTCTTCAGGTCCGCACGGAAATCGGTGGTGGCGAACGCCTTCATGCACCCCAGCGCAGCGGACTGGTCAGATTGATGGGCAAGCGCGATGGCGGCCTGGCGCTCGTCCTCGGTGACCATCAGCTTGCCGTCGGCACTGAAGAAATCGCGGGTAAAGCCGTCGAAGAACGACTCCCGGTCCTTCTCCAGCCCCTGGCGCATCTCATCCGCCTTTTCCTGGGTCAGCGGCCCTTCGGGATTGTCCGCGCCCTTGAACAGGTACGGCGGCACGGCCGCAGCGAACACCACGCTGTGCAGGCGGTCTTCACCATGGTTGGCGATGTAGCGCGCCACTTCGCCACCGCCCATCGAGAAGCCGACCAGGGTGACATCGCGCAGGTCGCGTTCGTCGATCAGGCCGGCCAGGTCAGCGGCCAAGGTGTCGTACTCGTAGCCATCGGCGGGCTTGTCCGAGCGGCCGAAGCCGCGACGGTCGTAGCTGATCACGCGATAACCGGCATCGCGCAGCAGCGGCACCTGCGCCTTCCAGGATTCGGCAGACAGCGGCCAGCCATGGATCAGGATGACCGGGCGGCCGGTGCCGCCGGTGTCTTCAATGTGCAGTCGGACGGAGGAGGTAGCCATGGGAACTCCCGGGGGAAAGAGGAGCCCAGCCTAGGCAATCGCACCGGAGCCGCCCGTGATGGATCCGGCTCAGGCCATGACATCGCGTACACGGGCACCGGTCAGCCGGTACATCGGTTCGCACCCGCATGAACGGCATTGGTCGGGCCCTGCGCCGGTTTCGTCATGCCCCGGTTACCGGGCGCCATCGCCCATGCCAGTCTGCGCCGGTCCTCAATGGAGCCACGCCATGCTGCTCGCCCTGCCCCTGCTCGCCGCCGCCGTCGCCGGCACCTCCCCCGCCAGCGACACCCTGCGCGAGCAGATCCGCGCGGCCGACACGCAGCTGTTCGCCGTGGCCTTCGATGCCTGCGATGCCGACAGGGCCGCCGCGATGACCACCGAAGACATGGAGTTCTTCCATGACAAGGATGGCAAGTCCGCCAACAGCCGCGAGGACTTCCGCCGCAGCGTGGCCACCCTGTGCGACAACGCGCGCAAGGGGGGCTGGCACCTGCGGCGCGAGCTGGTGGAGAGCTCACTGCAGGTCTTTCCGCTGCAGGACGATCGCGCCCTGGAAGTGGGCGATCACCGCTTCCATGAGCGCGGCGCCGATGGCGTTGAACGCTGGACCGGCCAGGCCCGTTTCATCCAGGTCTGGCGCCGCGTGGATGGCCGATGGCAGGCCGAGCGGGTGATCAGTTACGACCACCGCCCGGCAGACAAATAGACATCACCGCCGCAGCGCCCGCTCAATCGCGCAGGTTGCTGGCGCGCGTCAGCATCCAGCAGCCGTAGCGGCGCGCGAAGGTGTAGGTATCGCGCTCGGCGTCGCTGCCGAAGGTCACGCGCTGCCCGTTGTCATCGATCGCTTCGATGCGTGTGGGCGCGTTGTAGGCGCCGGCGCGCATGCGCTCCAGCGCGGCCGGATCGCGGCTTACCGGCGAAGGCACGAACAGATTGAACGCGGCCAGGTAGCGGTAGTTGAAACGTTTCAACCGCGCGGCACCCTGCTCCAGCACGATGTGTGTGGGCGCCAGCCCCTCGTGGTCATCGCGCACGGTGTGCATCGGCACCTCGTACTCCAGTGGGTCGGAGGTGTAACGCAGGCGCACCCGGTCATCGGCCGGGTCGGCGAAGCGTTGCAGGAAATGGGTGAAGTCCTGCGAAGGGCAAGCGGGATCGTCCGCCGCCACGGGCGTATCAGCCACTGCAATACGTGCGCAGGCCCACAGCCCCATGCCCAGCAGCAACCGCACAGCCGCCTGCCCCCGTATCCGGTTTGTCTCCCCGTGCACCACCTTCTCCCTCCATCCCATTGCAGCCGGGCGCCATCCCCTGCGCCCCGGGCGCCCCGGGCCACAGGCTAGCAACAAAGCGGTTACCGGCGCAGCCCACGACCGTTTTACACTGGCCACATCCGGCCACACGGTAGCGGCCACATGGAGCCCCCAATGACCCCTGATGATTCCCTGCACCAGCAGATCCGCCAGAACGTAGCCGCACTGGACGAGAAGCACGGCCGTGCGTTCGACACCACCAGCGAGAACGTGGCCGCCAGCCTGGCCGTCAAAGCCCGCGAACAGGGTCTGGAACGCGCCGACCACGTGGTGGTGAGCAACGCCACGGCCAACCTCCCGGCCGGGCACAACATCTTCGTGGTGCAGGGCGACCCGGCCAACCCGGCGCACCTGCGGGCGATGCTGCCGACCGCCGTGGCCGCGCAGACGCCGGCCGAGCAGTCACTGCAGAAGCTGGGGCTGGGTGGGCAGCAGCCGGTGCAGGCCGAGCAGCAGACGCTGGATGCACAGGCGCAGGATCAGCAGCAGAACCCTGCGCATCGCATGGGGTGAATGCCGTCAGGCGTCGATGCCGTCGACGCCTGTCGCATGGGCCGGTATCAGCCCATTCGCGGCTGAGCGTGCTGCGTCTGCTGCAGCAGATCTTCCTGCGCGACGCGGCTGGACTCACGGCCCTGATGCTGCACGCTGGCTTGCTGGTACACCTCTTCAACCGTGCCCTGCTGGGCATCGGCCAGCGAAAGACGCTGGCGGTTCGCTGCAGGGTCCGGTGAGGCGGTGTCGCCCGTGCGCTGCAGGAAGACATAGCCCGGCGAGTCCGCCGCACCGCCACTGCTGAAAGCCACCTGCAAGGTATCGCGTTCGGTGTAGCCCCCCCTGCACCGCCAATCGCGTCAGGTGGCCCGCCAACATCTCGGGCTGCTGTCCCGGCGGCAACCCTTGGCGCTCGGCCGCTTCCCCCAGCGCCGCACGCACCCGCTGGTCCAGCGGATGCGATGTGTCACCCGGTACACGTGCGTCGTTGGCCAACCGCTCACCGCTGCGCTCACCGATGTCGTCGTTCTCGCTCAGCAAGCGATGCTTCCACGTGCGCTCGGGCATCGGATTGGTCTTCGTACGATTGAGATCGCTGTTCGGGAACGGCGGCTCGATGCTGTCCACGCCGTGGATGTTGCGCAGCGGGCGAAAACCGTCCTTGCCCGCGCCCTTGCTGTCCAGGGGAATGCGGACATCCGGAAAGAGCTGCCCTGCGGGACCTCCAAAAGCATTCACGTCGATGCTTCTCTTTCGCTCGATGCCAGCGTGGTTCAGCGCTTCCCAGGTGAAGTCCACGCAGTTGTGGCGCACGTCCTCGTAGTGCTTGCTGAAGCCGAATTTCTCCGGGTCCGAGCCGAAGGCCTCAAGCTTCTTGTATTGCTCTTCGCTTATCTCGAGGGTGCGGGTGTAGCGTGGATCCTTGTATACATCGACGTCGTCTTCCATGATCGCGCCTGCGCCGTTCATGCTGCCATGTACCTTGGGCGCAAATCCGTAGCTCTTCGGGGGCTGATCCGGGGCATGCAGGACGTAGAACATGTGGCCTGGTGCTGAGGTCTGGGGAACACCATCCAAGACCTGCTGCTTGCCGGTCTCCACATCAATCAATGGCGTTCCGGGCGCGGCAATGACAATGTCCAGGGTGTAACGCGGCTTGTCCATAAGATGAGTCTCCGTTCCTTCCAAGGGATGAGTATTGGTTACTTGCCAGGCAGACGAGCAACATGCACGCGCAAACGCGATGTGTACTGCTGCAACTCCGGCCTTGCCTGCACGGTACGAACCTGTAGGCGGTAGCGCGCATCGATCTCCACAGGCAGCGCAACGATGCTCAGATGGTAGTCGCCGTCACTGCCCGAACGCAGACGGCCGTACCTCCACGCGTTCGATGTGTGCCACGCGGGTAGTGGCTTACCGGCGTTGAGAGCCATGGCCTGGAAGCTGTCATGGGTGGGAACATCCACCCAGTCGCCATCCATCCAGCGCTGAAGTGACACGTCGAAGGGAATATTCAAACCATGCATGTCGGGCGAATTCCCGGCATCGGCGTCTTGGCGCTGCAGCTCCAGCCCCAATGAATAGGTGCGGTCCGGAATGAAATTTCGCTCGCTTATTTCGAACTCGAACCACACTTCCTGGCCAGCCTGATCCACCGCAATTGGCTTGGTCAGATCCAGCGGCTCGGTGGCGACAGGATCACGGCTGGAACAGGCACCCAGCACGGTGCTCAAGATGACCAACAGGCCGACGTGCAGCCAGCGGTGGATACCCAGCATGTTCAGATCCTTTGGCTCCCTGCCATGGGCTTCAACCCTAGCCGCTGTGCCATGGGGCGGGCAAGCAGGCAACCCATCAGGAGTCGGACGACGGGGCAGCTCTACAGCATGAGGACAGCTATTTCCCCACAGGCCACGCAGCATGTATCTGCACCTGAGCCGAGTAGTGCTGTAGTTCCGGCGTGGTCTGTACGGTGCGAACCCGCGCGCGATAGCGAGCATTAGGCTCCAACGGCAGGGCAACGATGCTCCATCGATACTGGCCACCGCTGCCCGCGCTCAACGCTGCATAGCGCCACGCAGCGGATGTGTGCCATGCAGGAAGCGGCTTCCCCGCGTTGAGCGCGAGTGCCTGGTAGCTGTCATGGGTGGGAACGTCCTGCCAGGCACCTGCGCCCCATCGCTGCAGTGACACCTCAAAGGGAAGATTCAACTTGCGCATGTCCGGCTCGCCGTTCTCGCGCCTTCCTTGCCCTTGCACCTCAAGCTCCAGCGCATAGGTGCGCCCCGAGTCGAAATTGCGCGCATCAGTCTCGAACTCGAACCGCACCTCCTGGCCGGGCTGATCCACCGTAATCGGCTGCGTCAGTTCCAGTGGTTCGGGTGGCTCCGGGATGCGGCTGGAACAGGCACCCAGCGCGGTGCTCAAGATGATCAACAGGCCGACGTGCAGCCAGCGGTGGATACCCAGCATGTTCAGATCCTTTGGCTCCCTGCCATGGGTTTCAACCCTAGCAGCTGCGCGCTGGAGGGCAAGCAGGCATCCATGACGGCTATTTGCCCGCCGGCCGGGCTGCATGCGCCCGCAACTGCGCCGAGTAATGATGCAGTTCCGGCGTTACCTGTACGGTGCGAACCTGCATTCGATAGCGAACATCACGTGCCAGTGGCAGGGCAACCACGGTCAGTAAGTAGTGGCCATCACTCCCCATGTGCGGCGACGTATAGCGCCACTCGCTGGATGCATGCCATTCTGGAAGCGGCTCGCCTGCATTGAGCACCCCGGCTTGGTAGCTGTCGTAGGTGGGAACGTCTTTCCAAGCATCAGCGGCCCATTGCTGCAGGTTCACCTCGAACGGGACCCTCAATGTGCCCACGTCAGGCTCATCGTCCCTGGCCGGTCCCTGCCGCTGCACTTCCAACTCCAGCGCATAGGTGCGCCCCGAGTCGAAATTGCGCGCATTCGTCTCGAACTCGAACCGCACCTCCTGGCCGGGCTGATCCACCGTAATCGGCTGCGTCAGTTCCAGTGGTTCGGGTGGCTCCGGGATGCGGCTGGAACAGGCACCCAGCGCGGTGCTCAAGATGATCAACAGGCCGACGTGCAGCCAGCGGTGGATACCCAGCATGTTCAGATCCTTTGGCTCCCTGCCATGGGTTTCAACCCTAGCGGGTTGGCGGTGGGGGCCGCAACCGGGCAAAGAAAAAGGCAGGGCAAAAAGCCCTGCCCTTTTCCAGCAGCCAGCTGCCGGGCATGACCCGGCACCATCCCTTACAGCTGAATCCGCGCCACACTCTCTTCCGCGCCCTTGGCATCCTTCTCGCCATTCTTGATGCTCACGTAAAGAACGTTGTTCCTGGCATCCAGCGCCAGGCTGTTCGGGTGCGTCGGCACGGCGTAGGTGGCCACCTTCTGGTAGCTGTCGCTGTTGTACGCGGTCACCGTACCGGCTTCGCGGTTGGTCACGTACAGGCGCTTGCGCGGTGCATCCAGCAGGATGCCCAGCGGGCCGGCGTCGGTCGGGATGCTCGCCAGTTCCTTGCCATTGCTGCGGTCGAGCACCAGCACGCGCTGGCCCGGGTGCTTGCTGACCAGCCCGCTGCTCTTGGCCTGGTAGCCACGCAGCATTTCCGAGCCCTGGTCCGTCACGAACAGGCGCTTGCCGGCCGGGTCCAGCGCGATGTTCATCGGCTGCTCGGCGGCGATCTTGTGCTGGGCTTCCACCTTGTTGGAGTCGGTGCCGACCACCACCAGATCGGCCAGCAGATTGCTGGTGTACACGCGCTTGTTGGCGGCATCAAGCGCCAGGCCCGGCGCCTTGGCGTTGCCCAGGCCCGGAATGGTGTTGATCACCTTCAGGGTGTTGGTATCGATCACGAACAGCACGCTGCTCACATCCGGCTGGCTGCTGTGGCCGGTCACGTACAGGCGGTTGGCGGCGCTGTCGACCACCAGCTCGCGCAGGTCGTGGGTGTAGGCGGCCTTGCCGTCCTTGCCGGTCTTCTTCTCCATCAGCTGCACGGTGCCGATGGCCTTTTTCTGTGCGGTGTCGACCACGGTTACCGACAGGTCCACGGTGTTGCCCACGTACAGGCGGTTGTGGGCGTCATCCAGCACCACGCCGAACGCCTTGCGCTCCAGCGGGATGCGGGTTTCCACGGCGAGCGTGGTCGGGTTCAGGCGCAGCACCTGGGCCGGGCCGGCGTTGTCACCGAAGCCACCGGACGAGGCAACGAACACGGCGTTCTGCTTGGGGCTGTAAGCCAGCTCGTACAGGCCCTGGGCGATGGCCTGGCGCTGCACGGCGGTGGCGGGGCTGGCGGCGGCGGCTTCAGCGGCGAAGGCGGTCGGAGCACCGAGGCTCAGCGACACGGCGACGGCCAGTACGGCCGAACGGAAAAGGGAATTGCGGATCATGCGAGCGTCCTTCAATGGGCACGGAGGGTGTCCTGGCTCGCGGGGCCGTTCTTCGACGGCCCGGCCCTGCATCTGTCTGCGCGGGGTGGGCTGGCTGGGTAGCGCGGGAATGGTAGCAGGTAGGGGCCGTGGCGTCCGCCTGCGGATGCATGGCGGACGCGCTGTTCGGCGCTGGACGCCTAGACCATGCGCGGAGCGTGCGCCTGGGCCAGCTGCTGCTCTTCCTGTTGACGCTGGGCATCGCGCTGCGGCTGTGCCTGCGCCAGTTGCTCGATGCGCTCGAACGAGGCGGCCACCGGCGTCTGCGCGGCGACATCTGCCGGCAGACTGGCGCGCTGATGCGCCGGGTCGCTGCGGTCGCCCTGCACGATGAAGAGGTTGGGGGCCGCATCGCCACGGCGCTCGCCGAGCAGCACATCGTCTACGCGCGTGAACTGCTGCTCCTTGGAGAGTGCCAGGAGGCTGGCGCTGACGTTGCCGTTCTGGGCGCCGAAGGCTCCGAGGTCGGCCACCTGCTGGTGAAGCTGATTGAGGCGAGTGTGATCGGCGTGGGATGGATCGGCGGGGGTTCCGGCCGCGGCGATGGAGCTATTGCGAAGATGCTCGCCATTCTCAGTGAACATCCACTCCCGGAACGTCTGTTTCGGCATCGGGTTCCACTGCACCTTGTCCAGCTCGCTGCCCTTTACCTGCTGAGGAATGGCGTTGACGGCGCGGATGTTGTCCAGAACCTTGGTGGCACCCTCGTAGTTGTTGATCTCCCCCGCCAGCCCCACTGGCCGCAAGCCTGCATGGTTCAGCGCACCCCACGCGAAATCGGTACAGGCGTTGGAGAAGAAGTCGTAGTTCATATCGAAGCCGTGCTTCTTCGGATCAGCCGAGAACTCGAGGATGCGGTCGTACTGCTCCTTGCTGATCTCGATCGTTCGCTCAAAGCGGGGGTTGTCGTAGACCCATACATCCATGTCATCGACCTTGCCCCTGTTCGGGTTCTCCTTCGTCCCCGCCGAGGTGAAACCAACGCTCTCCGGCAAGGGCTCGCCCGAGCGACGCAGCGACAAGAACATGTGCCCCGCGAACGATGGCTCCAGCAGCAACCTGTTCCCCTCAGCGTCACGTCCGTAACGGGGTGTACCGGGAGCCGCCAGATGGATGGTCACGCTGTAGCGCTCGGCGCCGTCCTTGTGCATATCTACTTTCCTAGTGATTGGTAGCCAACGATCAATTCTGCTTTCAAGCCTTCCAGCTCGGGTCGATCCTCAACAAGATCTACCACCAGAACGTAGCGCCCAGGTGCAATTCCCCCGACCTGCGCCAACTGCAGCGTGCGATAGAGCACCTCTTCAGAGTACAACCCCGCCTCGGCAAGACTGTTGATATCAACGCTCCCGGTCGTCAAGTCCGTCACCACGCCATCATCCGGGATCTTCTGCGAGTCACGCCCATCGCGGGTGCGCTGCCAGAGCTGTACAGGGCCAGGCGTGCTGGCATCGATCCGTTCCAAGCGCAGCCGCGTTGGCAGCCTTCCCAGCGTGATCTTCTCCGACGCATCCAGCAGCCGGCGCGCGTCGGTTTCCTGCAGCCGCAGCCCGACGTTCAGGATCGGAATGGCCGGCTTTTGAGGCGCGGGCAGGTCGAAAGTAACCTCAGCAATTCGCCCGGCCTTCTGCAACTGCACTGCGCGCGTGAACGGGACCACGGTCCGGGCCGCGGCCTGCGCTGGTGTCAGAAGCGTGGGCGCAACCTCAGGTGCTGATGATGCACGGCACGCCACCAGCACGCCCAGCACAACCAAGGTCACCAGCACCCGCTGCAGTTGCACGATCACTGCTCCTTCAGCCGTAGCGAATCCGCCACATCGGTCTGTGCCGCTACTTCCGTAGCGATGCTCGCGCGGCGGTGCCCGGGGTCATCGCGGTCACCCTGCACGATGAAGATGCTCTCCGCCTCGTGGCTGCTCTTGGTAGGCCGGCTGAGCAGCACGTGGTCCACGCGCGACAGGTTGTTCTGCTTGGCCAACACCAGCAGGCTGGCGCTGATGCGCTGGCTGGTGTCGTCGAAGGTGCGCCCGTGTGCAGCGTCCAGCTCGGCCACCTTCTGGATCAGCTGCGCGAACAGCCGGTGATCCGGGTGCGAGGGGTCCAGCAGCGTGCCGGCCACTTCCATCGGGCTGGGCGGCGGCTCGTGGCTTGGGCGGCCGCCTTCGCGGTGCAGCTCGGCCTCGCGTTCGGGCATCGGGTGGTGCTGTTCGCCATTCAGCTCGCTGGCCGGGAATGGCGCCGCAATGCACTGGATTTCCGGCAGGTTGAACAGCACCGCAAACTCGCCCAGGTTGCTGCCGCCGTCCAGCGGTGCCGGCTGCGAATGCAGGCCGGCATAGTGCAGCGCGGCCCAGACGAAATCGCTGCAGCGGTTGATGGTGGCCGGGCGATCGACATCGAAGCCGAACTCGGCCGGCTCCTCGGCGAAATCGCGCAGGCAGCCATAGTGCTCCTCGCTGATCTCAAGGGTGCGGCTGTAGTACGGGTCGCGGTGCTCGTCGGCATCATCGTGTACGACCTCGGCGTACTGCACACCGGCAGCGGCCTCATCGGTCGGCAGGCGCGGCGGTGCGAAGCCGTAGCTGTGCGCTTCCTCGCCGGCGGCGGTCTGGAAATACATGTGGCCGCGCGGCGAGCTGCCGCCGCTGTTCAGCGGGGTGCCGGGCGCGGCCAGAAAGAGGGTTACCGTGTAGCGTGTTGCTTGCTCCATGCCTGCTCAGCCTTGTTGGGTACTGCGGTCCTGGCCGGATGATCGCATAGGTGGGTTCGCGGGCAGGTGGAGGCGACTCGGGTGACGGGATTGGCTCGCTGAATGTGTGAACCAGCGAACATTCCGCTAGCCCATGGGAGCTGGAATGTGGAGTGTGGCGGTAGTGGGTCGTATAGTCCTGAAATACAGAGCAATGGAATTGCTGATGAACACATCCTTGTCAATCTCCGCGCCGCAACTGGCGAAGAATTTACCCACCGGACGGGACCGCCAGCAGAAGCCGATCTGTCGCGATTGGCCAAGAATGATCCTTACGGGTACTGATCTCCGCCACAGACGCGACGCCAGTTCCAGACCCTGCGCTGTTCTGGCCGGAATCGGGTTACAGCGAACGACGTAATCTCTTACTCTTCTGCCGACTTACGCCAATAGGCGGAAGCCAGCAGAGTGAAGACACGGCACATCCATCATCAATGCCAGCTTCAGGAAAAGACAATGCCCATTGAGTTCAGGCCGGATTCCAACTCAGCATTCGACGCATCTAGCGCAGTAAGAATTTCCTTCCCAAGAGTCCTGCCTGCCACCCTGTCCGACGGGAGCGAAGTCATTGAGTACCAATATACGTTCCGTCATGACGGAGAGCGGATTGCTTCGCTTGGCATCTTCGGCACTGAAGCGCTAGCGGTTCACGAAAACGGCCGTGAGCGAATTTACACCTTAGATCTTAGCGCCAGTGAAATACTGAATTCGATCATCGATTTCAAGGAAGAAATAGGAAACAAGGAGGATGTTTCGGCATTCATCCGTGCTGTTGCACAGGGGCTGGTTAATGTTTTTTCCAATCAACCCAGCATCTTTGAGAGCATTCGCTACATCGCCGTAGCTCGGATTGATTCATTGAACCAACTCGGCATCGCGACACCTGATGACAGCCTGAAGCTACGCGATGGAGTAGTACTCTTGGCCAGCCTGCTTGTTCCGCAGAAGCAGGCTGAGGCTAGGTGATATGCCACAGTTCAGACCGATTGGCCCCAGTCCTCCCCGTCACAATGCTCATGGCGCAGAAGTCGCATTCAGCCTGCACGGCGTCACCTTTGAAGGCATGCCATCGTCAAAGGCTGGGCTGACCGAAACCGTGCAACTCAATCTTCGACCAACAAGGCCTTCCAGGAAGAACGATGCCGATCCGATTCAAGCCCGTCGAGAACACCGCGTTTGACCCAGAAAGCGGCGTGACCATTTCCTTCCCAAGAATTCTGCCCGCGACCAGGCGGGATGGAAGCGACGCAATAGAGTATCAGTACATGTTCCGTCGTAATGAGCAGCGTGTTGGCGCGACAGGATTCTTCGGCACCGAGCAGGTCGTCGAACAGCATGGAGGTCGCGAAGTTCGCTACACGCTGGAATTGAGTCCGCATCAGGTGCTCGAGTCCATCCTTAGGCTGCAGAAGGCGTTGGGGAACACCGATGAAAAGTACTCCTTCATCTGCAGCGTTGCGGAAGGGTTGGTGAACGTATTCTCTGGGCAGGCCAGCAGTCCGGAGAGTCGCCGCTATTTGGCCATGGCCAGGGTTGACGAGCTGCTCCGGCTAGGAATATCACCACCTGAAAATTCCACGCGACTACCGAATGACTGGCTCATTCTCGCAGAGCTTCACGTTCCTTCCCGTGATCGTTGAGGTGATGCGGCGTGCCCACGTTCTCGTTTGATGACTTCGCGCTTACGACGTTGAATCCCGCAAAGAATTTGGGGGATGGCAGCCTGCTTTCCGATCAGCAGAAGGCAGTCGTTCTTGACTACCTAAAATCCCCGGGCTCGGGACCCGACACGCTCACCAGCTACGAAGATTTTCTCAAGCAGAAGATCGCCACTCATCCACCGAAGCTTCCGCCAGGCATCGATTACCTCGCCTTCTCAGGAGAGGACGGAGCAGGCGTCTCCAACTTCCTGAATGCCAGCGCGTATGCGGAAGACGCGGACTACAGGGCTGGAATCATTGGTGACACGCCTTGGGGAAAATACATCGTCGATGCAGGAAATCGCCCTTCCAAGCATCCGGACTTCCTGACGATTACGGATAAGTTTGAAAGTTTCATGAAGGTGCAAGGCTTCGTGCCTAGGGGCGATTACAAAGGTGCGCTGCAGGACATCATGTGGAATGCGGGCAGTCCAAAGTATTTCGAGAACGCCATTGCCACGGATAGGCCCTTGGTGGCATTCGTCGATGGGGCCAAGTCCGGACGTGGCTTCGACAAATTTGAACTAACCACCGCTCTCGACCACCCCACCGTCCGCATCAATGGTTACCCCATAAGCGAATTCGGCCCAGAGCCTCTGGCCTTTGCAATCCAATCTGCCGCCGAGTACCAAACCCTCGAGCGCACCCTCGCACAGCACGCCACCACGAACACCGGTCAAACGGTCGATGTGGCCCAGGTGCGCCTGCACCTCAAGCCCATCGATGGCTATGACGCCGTCAGCAAGACGCTTTTCGAAAAACCGCTGCACGACTTCAGTTCACTCAATCTCAGCGAGATGTCGACCACCCGCGCGGAATGGGTCGCTGCTCGCTCGGCGCTGTCCACAGGGCCTCGTCTGTTCGCCGATCTGCCTGAGCCAACTCTGCATTCAACGCTGCAACCGGGCGCGCCACGCGGGCCTCCGGGTGCGGCAACAGCAGCCGAAGCTGTACCCCACGGCGTAAACCCCGGCATGAAGGCCTTGGGCGTTGCCGGCGTCGCCTTGATGGCGCATGACTTCGCCACGTCCGGCCATAAATGGGTGGAACTGAACTCGCAAGGAAACACCGCAGGCGCAGACTCAACCTCGGCGCACTTCGTCGGCCGCAACCTGGGCGGCGCGCTCGGCGGCTTCGCAGCAGGTGCAGGCATTGGCCTTGTATCCGGCTCGTGGACGGGCCCGGGCGCTGTCGTCGCTGGCATCGGTGGCGGTGTGCTGGGCGCCCATCTGGGTGAGAAGTGGGCCGAACAGAAGGACATCGAGCGGGTCTATATCCAGCAGGATCCATTGCAGCGCACCTGGGCGCGCAACCCGGCAGACCCGGATGGCCGCTGGCTGCGCAGCGCCGAGCAACAGCAAGTTCAGAGCGCTGATCTGGGGACTGGCGTGGAAGTACGGCCAGTACAAACGGCGCAGGGCGCCGATGTCACCTTCAGCGCCGACTATGTGGCCACTGGCACGCTGGAGCGCCAATTGAACTGGCAGGCCGCCCGCGCCTCCTACGAGCTGGGCCTGGCCAACCTGCCGCCGCCACAGGATCCCTATCGACTGAGTGCCAGCGGCTTGAAAGAGCCGCCACCCAGCGCCTTCGAGACCGGAAGGGAGTTCGTGCGCGACACCGTATCGCGGCAATGGGAGCTGGAGATAAAGGAGGTCGTAGATGGGCGCACGCCCATCACGCGCCGCGAGCCTGTTCCGCCGGAACGCGAACCCGCCTTGGATGAGCAGTCGCGCACCGTCATCGCACAGAACGCGGCCAACACCAAGGCGGCCGTGGCCGCGCGGTACATGGTGGCCCACGAGCAAGGCCGTTGGAGTGATTTTGGCGACGCCCAGAACCCGTCCATCCCGCAGGCAATCCGCGATGCGCAGGACAGCGCCAACACTCTGCGTGCGAGCGACGGCCGTAGCTACAGCCGCCAGGCGGATGGCCAGTGGCTGCACGAGGGCGTGGTCTACAACAGCCAGGCCAATCGCAACGTCAGCGATGAACTGGAAATCACCTGGCAGAGCCAGAACGCCGGCATTGCGGACATGGGCAGGATGGCCGAGCAGATCAAGGCCACCGTGCACATCGCGCCTGAGGGTGTGCGCGGGCAGGTGGAATCGCTGTACGCGAAACATGGCATTCCGCGCACCGAGGAGCAGCTTGCCGCCACCACCGCCGCAGTTGAACAGAATCTTGCCGCCGTTGGAAAACAGGCCGACATCACGCTGGAGCTGATGCCCGATCCACGCACGCACGCGCCCAGCCCGGACAGCGCCATCGCGTCCTTCGGCACTGCAGCGGGCAACCGCATGGTGCTGACCTCCACCACCACCGTGGAGGACATGGCGAGGATGCAATCGGTCCATCGGTCGCCATCCCCTCCCCTGCCGCAGGCAGAGGGACAGCAACGCGAACAACCGACTATCCCCGCCGTGGTGCAGGCGCAGGAACACCCCGCCCATGCGGCGCACGACCACGCCCGCAAGGCCGTGGAGGATGCCCAGACCGCAGGTGGCCCGCTGTCGCCGGGTCACCCTGATTACCCACTCTACGAGCAGATACGCGACGGTGTTGCGGCACTGGATGCCAAACACGGGCGCAGCTTCGACGCGATCAGCGAGCGGATGAGCGCCAGCCTGTTGGTGCTGGCCAAAGACAACGATCTGTCGCACGTAGACCACGTGCTGCTGAGCAACGCGACCGTGCAGAACCCTGCCGGACACACGTTATTTCTGGTGCAGGGCGAGTTGAATGATCCCTCGCATGCACGGGCCTCGATGCCGACAGCGCAGGCCGCTCAGACACCGGTCGAGCAATCGCTGCAGCAGTACGAGAGCGTGAGCCGGGATGCCCAGCAGCGCGCCATGAGCCGTGAGCTTGAGCAGCAGTCACAGGAGGAGCGCATGCAGCAGGAAGTGAGGGGACGGGCGGCGAGTATGGGGTGATCGCCGCCAGCAATTCATCAAGGGAAATCAAGGGAAGAGCATGCCAACTCGTTTCTATCCAGATGCAACGGCCGAGGCCGAGGCCGCGTCGCAGAGTGCGGTCATTGTCATTCTGTCCCGACTACAAGCTGGTGGAGCAGCCCCTGCCGAGTACGAATACGTGTTCTTCCGCAACGATGAACGCGTGGCCTTCGCGGGGGCACACTCGGGACCGGATTGGTGCATTGAAACGGACGGGCAGCGTGAGCACATTTACTCCCTCGATATGACGCATCCGAATTCTCTTCGGAATCTCCTAACCAAGAAGTCGGATCTTGGCAGCGCCGATAGCGATTCTTTGTTCCTGCGTCGAATCGCCTACGCTCTACTGCAAGCGGCCGCGCCGGAGACCCGCGGCAAGTACCAAAAACGCTTCCTGGTGATAACGACAATAGAGGCGCTTACCGTAGCCGGCATTTCAGCGACCGAGTACCAAGATCTGATTTCGTTCAACGGATATCTGGTTCTTGCTAGTTTACTGACCCCAGCCAGGGGTGGATGACCTGCACGAGCCGCAATACCTACCCATCTGCAAGCCCGCCGTCTTTCGGCTGCCTCCCGTCAAGACGGGCAAGCAATAACGCCACGACCGAAGCGGGATCGCTGGAAGCCAGGGACCCGGTAGAGCGCGTCGATCTTCGTCTGGCACAACCCGCACGGTGAGGATTGGCGCCTTATGCAATCGACCCCTCGTTGCTGGCCGCCTATGCGAAGGAGTCGGCAAATAAGCTGGGCGCGCCTTATGTGCATCATCCGAAGCTGGAACCGGACTCGTGTGTAGCACCCTCAGCGGATGCGTAGCTGAGAACTTTCGTCAGCTGCTACCCGGCCGATCGAACAGCCGAGGGCTTGGCGATCAGGGCAGGACGCTGGAATCAGCAGAGGGCGACGAGATAGCAATGCGCTGTCACTCCATGGCTGACATGGACGACAGCATCACCATCGAGATGAGCTACGCGCGCGTCATGCTCGGCGACTGGCAGCGCCTGAAGACAGCAGTTCATGCGCAGATGCGCCGTTATAAGGTCAGCCCGCAAGGCAACCACGCAAGCTCAGGAAATCCGATGCCCCTCCACTTCCACGCCAAGCCGTATTCGTCATTCGATCCGATCAGTGGCATATCGATCCCTCGCCCAAGGATTGGAGCTACTGTGCTGGGCAATGGCCGGCACGGCACGAGTACCAGTTTTCCATCTATCACGGAGAAGAGCGCGTTGGTGGAGTTGGCTTCGAGGGATGGGATGACGTAGTTGAGATCGAAGGACATCCTGCCAAGTGCTTCTTCTTTGACCTCGGGCACGTGCACGTCATCAACAACCTGTTGAGATATCGACTGGTGCTGGGGGTCACCGATGACGACTTCACATTTCTCCAGGGCCTCGCGCAAGGATTTGTTCTTTCATACGCGGGGCACATCGACAACGATGGGCCTCTTCGATATGTGGCCCTGACAGGCCGGGAGGCACTTGGCGAGTCGGGAGTTCTCATTCCTGACAACGCCGTCAAGCAAGCGAGCGGCGCCATCGTGCTCGCCAGCATCGACATACCTGCACATGCAGATCGGGGGCATATGCCATGACCTAATTCGCCTTCGACGATTCTGCCAAGGCGCCCCTGGGAGGAGTAAGTCTTGGCTCCGGCGAGCTGCCAGACCCCTGAATCTCTCAAGAAACCTCGAAGCCGGCCGCTATTGCCGTTCGAGCGTCCTTTCGAGATTCCGATGAGCACCGAGTACAGCACGCCGCCTGCACAGGCCGTCACCATCAATCCCATGCGACTGCCAAACACCCTGCATCTCGCGCTGGGTGCATTTGCGCTGCTGTTCGGCCTCATCCTGCTGCTCAGCGTTACCAATGCCGATCAGGTGCGCAGCATGGGCATCGGTGCCGTCGGGCGCTTGGTCACCGGCATCACGCTGCTGCTGTTCGGTGGCGTGCACATCCGCGAGGCCATGCGCTATTTCCGCTTCACCGTTGTACCCGGTGATTCGGGACTCATCGCCCTCCCCAGCGGCGAAACCGAGCATCGCAGCTACCTGCTCAACGTCATCAACAACGGCATTCCGGTGCGGCAGCGCCCTTCGGGTGCGCTGCTGTCCATGTTCTATGGCCTGGTTCCGCAGCTGATCAACGCGCCACCCACCATCCGCTGGCACGCCGAGGTGCAGCTGCAGCGGGCAATCTACCTGGCCGCAGTGCTGGTCAGCTTCGGCTTGGCGTGGGTCTTTGCACAGCCAAGCGCCTTCGCGTGGATGGCGGGTTTCTATTTCATTGTCTCGGTGATGCTGCTGCGCCCGTTCGCAACGTTGTCGGCCATTCGCAAGGGCGCCTTGGATGCGGCCAGCAACAACGTTCCCGCACCGCGCTGGCCGGCCATCGTCACGCTGCTGCTGATCTCCATCGCCGGGCCGCTGGCCATCACGCTTTCGCCGGTACAGGTACCCGTCCCGCCGTTCGCGGTTTCCACGGTCGTGCTGCCCACCCTCGCCGTGCTCGGTAGTGGCCTCATTGCCAGCGCGCTGTTCACGGTCGCACTGATCTCCCAGACGGGCAGCTACAGCGCGTCGGCAGCACGGCATATCGTGGATGAGAAGATGCAGATGGCAGACCTCAGCGGCGGCCTCCTGCTGCGGCTTTCCAGCCGCATTCCGCAGCCGCACCATCGCTATGTTCATGAGCACAACGTCAGCAAGGACACCTTCGATGGCGAACTGCTGGTGGAAGAAGAACCGAGCGTACGTGCAGACCAGAGCGCGTCGGTGCTGATCGAGGCATTCCGTGCTGCATGGCAGTCGCCCAGCCAGCAACCACTGCTGGCGCTGGGGCTGTTCGGCCTGCTGCTGGGCGTTGTCGGGGTGGTGCTGGCCTTTGTGTATGCGCGCAGCAGCGGCAACGCGATGGTCGGCTTGGTGTCACTGGCCTTCGTGGCCTCTGCACAGTTTGCGATGGCATCTGCACACAAGCTGTGGAATCGCGTCGATTTCCAATCCACGCTGTACCGCATCCGCTACGTCGGTACCTATCATCGCGGCCAGCGGGTGGCGGGCAATGCGTACGCGGGCAACGGCACGCTGGCCGAAGGCGCGGTGCGCTTCGGACCAACCCGGGTGGAGGTATGCGTGGCCCAGGTGACCTCCGTGGCGTTCATGCACGGTGGCGCGCGGCATCTGACTGCCGTGGATCTGCAGCACGATTCCAGCAATGCAGTGATTGGCGTGATGCAGGACTACGCTCGCGAAGCGCAGGACTGCGCCAACCAGTTCTACGCACAGGAACACCAGGTGCGCGAGGTGATGAACCATGGCAGCCGCCCGCCGGAGCTGCCGCGCACGCAGCACCCCATGACTGAGACCTGAGCCATCCACTCCTCCGCGCTGCTTCGGGGCAGGAGGAGAAGGTCAGACTGGGCCTGATGGCTTCATGCTTCAGGCCCGCCTGGGCCCGGGTAATGTGGCTGCACGCGTCAATCGTTCAACACCTCCCTCCTTCTGAAGGTGTTCGCCTGACGCCGGCGAGCGTTACCCCATGCTGGCCGCACGAATCTGAATATCCTGCTGCACGCGCTGATCCTCCAGCTGCTGCTCCATCTGGTTGGCAATGGCGCGCTGCTGTGCCTCGCGGCTGACTGCATCGAACTGCTGCATCGACTCTTCCACCGATGTCTGCGCTGCCAGTTCGGTAGGCGTGGCCGCGCGTTGATGCGCCGGATCACTCGGCTCCCCCTGCACCACGAACAGCGTGTGCCCAGCCGGATGCTCCCTGGTGGCGTTGCTCACCAGCACATGATCCACGCGCTCCAGGTCGTTGTCCTTGGCCAGCACCAGCAGGCTGGCGGCTACCCGTTCGCTCACCTCGTCGAACGTCCGTCCGTGGCGGGCATCCAGCGCTTCCACGCCTTGGCGTATCTGCTGGTACAACCCGTGATCCGGATGGCCCAGTTGGGTCGGGTCGTTCCGCGGCTCGCTTGGGGGCGGTGCGCCATCGACACCGTGAGGCGAGGCATCGGCCTGCTGTCGCGATGGATCCGCCACCGGCTCTACAGATAACGCGAGTGCGCTCTCCTGCGCCACCAGGTCCATCCGCTCGGACTCTGGTTGAAGGATGGCGCGCTCCACAACAACCGGCTGCATCTCCGCGTCAGGCGTGGGCGTCTTCAGTTCGGCCGATTGGGCGGCAGATGACGGCTCTGCGACCAGTGGCACCTGTTCCGGAGCAGGCTGGGGGCTCGGCTCAAGCGGCTGTGCCGCGCTGCTGTGCGCCGAAACGTCGGGGACGTGGATAGCCTGTTCGGAAGCGTGCATAGCGTTGAGCGGCTTTGCAGCGCGGGGCGGGATGGCGTCCACCACTGCCTCGTGTGCAGCGCCCTGCCCTGGCACTTCCTGCTTCAGGGCATCAGCGGCTGCCACTAGCGCCACGGCAGCGGTGGCGGGCTGCGGCGGTGGTGGCGCGTCTGCCACCCGTGGCTCGGGCTCGGGCGGGGCCTGCGCCCCTCGCTCGGGCCGCGGCGGTGGCTCACGCTGCTCCGCTTGCCGCGCGCGCTCGGGTGTTTCAGGTCCAGGGATTGATGTCGGCATCACCACGGGCGGTGGCGTTGCGGGCACCGGCTCCGTCGCTGCCGGCGGGCGATTGAGGGCTTGCTCGCGTTGGGCGTCGGCCACCGCATCGCGGGCGTCGGGGGGCGCAGGCGCATCGTGCTGTACGTGCTGTGCCGCCGCCCGTGCCACCTGCCCGGCATCCACCGTCGCCGCGCCTTGGCGGTTGGCTTCCTGCAGCGCCTGCTGATAGGCCTCCCGCTCGCGGGGTGACAGGGCCGCGATGCGCAACTCGGGGGATTCCGGCACGGGTGCCTGTTCCACCGCGCGTGCGCGCACGTCTGTCCACGCTACCTGCAGTTCCTCGGTGGAGGTGGTCGCTACCGGCCGCGCAACGCCATCCTGCCCCACCTGATAGTGCGTAATGGGGCGCGATGCGCCTGCGTTGCCTTCAACGGCGGGCCCAAGCTCCTGCATCGTCGGGCCGACGATGCCGTGTGCCTCACGCGTACGCGCCGTAGCCAGCGCAATCGCCTGCTCCCACGCCGGGTTCAGTCCGACGCCCGCAGCGTAGTAGCTGTGCCGCAGCTCGTTCTGGTTCATCTCCGCCGCAGAGGGCAACGGCCGTGCTTCCAATGCAGCGATGTTCTGGTTGAACTGCTCGAGCGATGGCTGCTGGATGGTGCGGGTCAGTTCCAGTTCCAGCGCCATGTTGCCTTGCGCCGTTTGACCGGCATGCGTCCACTGCCCTGCATCGTCGCGTTGGTAGCGCTGGTTGTCCGAACCAAGGACGGCGTCGCTCTTGGCGCGGGCCTGCTCCACCGCTTCGGGCACCAGTGGCACGAAGTCGCTGGCACGGGTGGCGGCGCGCGCCTCCAGATAGCTGGCGGCAATGGCGGCCTTGCCATGGGCGATGTTGCTCTCGATGCGCTGCACTGCCTCGCAATTCAGCTCGCTGGCGCGCTCGGGGCTGGCGGTCTGCGTCTCGTAGACACCCCGGTCGTTGGCACCGGACACACCGATCTTGACCTGGCGTGTCCATTGCTCGGTCTGCGCATCGCGGTGCCAGTTGGGATTGTCCAGGCGGCCCTCGGCTTCCCGTGCCGGAATGCTGAAGGGATCCTGCGGCGGCGGCGCGTTGCCCAGCGCCAGCTCCACCGCTTTTACATGGGCATACGCGCCCAGTTCACGGGCCTTCTCGTAGCTGGCACCCACGCTGCGCTCGGCAGGATTGCCCGAGCCATCGCCCGCGCTGTCCATGACCGCCTGGCGCTGCCAGTTGAGGCCATTGAACTGCCACGTGACGCCGGCCTTGTCGCTCTGCCGGTAAATGGCGCGGTTGTCGAGCAGATCGGCGCCTTTGTCGAACGCCTTGCTCATCAGCAGCGCGTCGCCCGCGACGATGGCCGCAGGGACGAAACTGGAGGTGCCGATCACCGATGCGGTAGCCATGCCACCGATCCAACCGCCGCCGTTACGTGCCAGAGCGTGGGTCAGCTCAGACTGAGCGGCGGTGCCGTTGCCTTCTTCCAGCAGCTGCGACGTGCGGCGGGCGGTGATGACGGCATCGGCGCCGGAAGCGAGCAGGCCACCGGAGCGGATCAGTTGGCTGGTGGAGGCTTCGCCGAGGAGGAGGTCGATTGTGACCTGCCCCTGCTGCATGCCGGGCGCACGGATCCGATAGGCCGCATCTTCGCCCAAGACGCGCTCGACCGTCTGGATACCCGGCTCTGTCAGAACAACTCGGCCACCATGGTGGGCATTGGAAATGGCAAGCGACAGGCCGCTTCGCTGCAGCTCAATATTTCCACCGCGAGTCAATGGCTTGGCGTCATACTCGATTCTATTGAGCGTAGTCACGATACCACTTTCGGAATGAGTGACAGCCACCCAGCCGAGGTCGACCCCAGTTAAACCTTTCAATGCTTGGATCTGAGCGATATGCGTTTGGTGGTACTCGGGAACTCCGTCAAAAAAATCCCGGATCCGCTTATTCGTGATCGCAGGCGTGCTTCCCAGCGGAGTATTCGTGTTGAGATCGCCGTTGATCAACCCCACCTTGATGGTGTCTCGCAGTGCTTCTACACGTGCCATCACTCTATCGAGGGCGTCAGAGTCATTCAGCAGCGCGGCCTTACCGTCTCGCGTTCTCTGAATCTCATTCAAGCGCCGAATCATTCCGTTCTGGTATTCACCCAACGGTCCGCCACTGTGGGGCGTAATGCCCATCGCATCTGCATAGGCAGGGTTTGCGGGTAGGAACAGCCGGTTCTCTTGGGCGTGAATATTGAATCGCCCCGCCTCCTGCAACTTTGCGAGCAACGGGCTGTGCCTCAGCGTCTGCTGCTCGATCGCGTGATGGTCCTGCAAATGAGTGGTATGTCCAGCCACAAATCCTCCTTGACTCGAGCATCGCCTAGTCTCAGCAGTTCACCGCGTCGTAGAACCACAGACCGTTGGAAGTACCGCTGGCGATCAGTCCCGCGGCTTCGACCGTCTCCTTGAAAGTGCGGTCGCAGAAGACACCTTCGTAGTAAGGGAGCCGGAATACGTGAGCATCGCCGATGACCTCCCGCCTGAACGCCAAGCGGACGTCGCCCGTCAGATCGTAGTATTTCCCCTCTTCATAGTCGTCACTAACGATGATCTTCAGCTGGGATGCTGCCTCATCCAAGGCATCAATGGTTCTGATGACATCGCAAAGGAAATAAGGCCCCCCCATTGCTCCATCAGCGAGTCGATAGTCAGTCTCCCTGAACGCAAAAGCGCCTGGGTCCACGGCCACCATCACCTCGCGGAGACGCCCGGAAACGAGCCAATAGCCGCTCATCCCAGCTTCAAGATCCTCCGGCGGCCACCCTTTGCTTGGGTAATACACTAGGCGCGGGGTCTCGCGCAGAGGCGGGAAGCCCCCCTGATCGGGACGCAAGAGGAAATTGGGAGGCGTCTTCAGGGAAGACTCGTTCTCAAAAACGACGCCATGCCCTTTGCCGCGCCGTCGGGCATCTGGGCGCAACTCGAAGAACTCGCCCTTCTTTGGCAGATTCGAAATCATTGCTTGTCTCACCTCAGAATCAATCTAAATAAGCGTGCCAAGAGCTTATCAGAGGGTGCCAACCTTCCATGCCCTCTTCGAGTCATGCCCGCGCGCTCACAGCCTGAAGCCCCCTCCGCCGACATAGCGCACTGCTGCTTCTCTCCAATTCCTCTGGCCGCTCTGAAGTCCCGATGCGGCCTGCCTCTTACCGCCCTGCCTTCAACTCAAATACTGAATAGGCATGGCTGCTTTCTAATCCGTTCTGCACCGGCAAGCAATCGGACAAAAATGAAATCCATCTTACGTTCGACTGCCGATCCCGCTCCGTGAGACGCGCCGCAGCCATCTTCGATTTTGACATGCAGAGTATGCTTAGAATGACGCGCGCCATGTCAGACATTGGCTGCGTCCTTGAACCTCAGGCCACGCGTTTCACACTCACTTCCGATGCCCGCAGCCCGTATGGCATCCCGGAACATGCGATCGCAGTAGACAAGATCGCCGGAGTACGGGCTCCTGAAGACATGACTGTCCCCGATTACGTCCCTCTTGAATGCCAAGCTTGCTCCCCCACGAAGGTCGTAGAACTTTCCGCCCGGATAGCCCTCATCGACGATGACCCGCAACTTCGATGCTTCCTCGTCGACGGCATCCAGTTCGCGAGCAACCTCGCACAGGTAGTACGTTGTGCCCTTACGCCGTCCGGAAGCAGGTAGTCACACTCCACGAACTCAAAGGCATCGGAATCGATTTCATTGAAGGCCTTCTTGAGGTGCTCTGATACCAACCAGTAGCCACTCATTCCTCCTTCGAGGTCCTGCGGTGGATCCCCCAGCTTTGGATCGAGAACCAGACGCGGTCTCTGCGCCAGATAAGGGAAACCGCCTTCTTCGGGGCGGATGATCAGCCTGGGAGGCGTCAGCAGTGCGTCCTCATTCTCGATCTCAACGCCGTGCCCTCTACCCCTTCGGGTCGTGTCAGGCATGAGCAGATAGAACTCGCCGGGCACAGGCTGATTACATTCTGACGCGGGCATGTGCTTTTTCCTCTCCAAATTCAAGGCATGTACCGCACTTTGCATACTTGCAGCATCGGTCACGAAGTTGGCGGCGATACAACCTATTCAGCAATTGACCACATCTTCAAACCAGAGCCCGTTGGATCTCTTGGCCGTGACGATGCCAGCAGCTTCCACCGCATCCTTGAACGTTCGGTCGCAGAAGACACCGCGATGGAAGGGCAATCTGAACGCGTGGGCCGATCCCAGCACCTCGCGATTGAACGCCAACCGGACATCACCGGTCAGGCGGTAGTACTTCCCTGCCTCGTACTCATCGCTGGTCACGATATTGAGCTGGGATGCTTCTTCATCCAAGGCATCCAGCGTACGGACCACGTCACAAAGGAAGTAGGTCGGTCCCTTTGAACCGTCTTCCAAGCGATAGTCGGTATCAGCGAAAACGAACGCGTCAGGGTCAATCTCTTCCATAACCTGGCGCAAACGCTCGGAGACCAGCCAATAGCCGCTGAACCCGCCTTCCAGGTCCTGTGGAGGGACACCCTGCCGCTCCCGATAGACCAGGCGCGGGGTTTCACGCAGTGGAGAGAGGCCACGGGCTTCGGGCAACAGGATCAGCCTGGGAGTCGCAAGCAACGCATCCTCGCTATCAAAGACCACTCCGTGGCCCTTTCCTCCTCGGGTAGCATCCGGTCGCAGTTTGAAGAACTCGCCCTCGCGCGGCTGATGGATGGAGTTCGATCCCATGCTTGTCATCCCACGTTGTTGATGTGAATCGAAGTCGCTCGTGAGCAATTGAAACGAATCCAGAAAACGCCCAAGAGTCCGGTCCTCAGAACTCTGACTCAGATGCTGGCCGCGTCAGTGAACCAGAGGCCTCGCGACGCACGCGGCCCACCAATTCCAGCTTTCCACACAGCGTCGCGCAGCTCTCTGCCGCAGAAAACAAGGTTTCCCGAGTACGGCGTCCGGAATATTCTGGCTTGACCGATGACCTGCTTCCGGAACGCCAGACTGGCTCCACCCCTGAGATCGTAGAACTTCCCACCTCGATAGCCTGCGTCAGTGATAATCCGAAGTTTCGAGGCCTCTTCGTCCACCGCATCGAGCTCACGGGCTACATCGCACAGGAAATACCGCGGCCCCTTGGATCCATCGGCAAGGCGGTAGTCACACTCTACAAACTCGAAGCCAGCCGGATCCATAGAGACAAGAGCGTCGCGCAATCGTTCGGAGACCATCCAGTACCCACTCATGCCCCCCTCCAGATCCTCAGGGAGGCTCCCCTTCTTCGCTGAGTAGACCAGCAACGGCTTCTCCGCCATAGGCGGAAAGCCCCCTTCCTCTGGTCGTAGGATCAGGCGCGGCGGGATGCGCAGCCGCTTTGCGTTCTCGAACACAACGCCGTGCCCCTTTCCCCTACGCGTGGTATCAGGCATCAGGAGGAAGAATTCGCCAGGCACAGGATGGATCGGCTTCGACGGTTCCATGCTTTCTCATCTCTTCCAGAGGTTTGTGTTCTAGCGTAGAGACATAACCGGGCCGCGGGGAGGCGTCGGCTGTCAGGTATGTGAAGGCCAGCAACTACCAATGCAGCGGCGATACCACTCAAGTCCCAGGGATCAGAGGTCAGCCAGACAGCAGATGGTCCTCGACAAGAGTCATTCTGACCACCCATCGCTTTCAGGGTCGTTAGGACATCCATGACTTTTATGCCGGCATGCGCGGCCAAACTCAGCTCCTCCTCTGGGGGACGACCATGACCAAGATCCACCCCGCGCACCCGGAAGCCTGCGACAAGAAACTTCTCCACCTATTCGCCATCGACCATAGCGACGTCGACATGGACGACTACCTGCTGGGCTGCTACGCGGACCTTCCACCGCGCGAGTCGGCACCGGCGTTCGGCAGCGACTACGGCTTGGAGCGCGCCAATGCACCGTAACCGCGGCTGGCCTTGCTGATGTAAACAGTGCAGCACTCCGGCGCACGGGAATTAGCTTGCCATCAGTTGTCTGCTCCCGAAGGTCAGACTGCCGCAGCGTCCACGAAGGAGATGCCGCTACCGCGAGGACTCGTGGGAGCCCCCGCCGCGTGAACCGCATCGACAAACTCGCGGCTTGCGATCACGAAGGTGCTGAATGGAGTCAGGAAGACATGCGCATCTCGCACCACCTCAGAGCGCATGGCCAGACTCGCCCCGCCTGCAATCGAATAGAACTTCCCATTGACGAAGTCCTCATTGATCTCGATATCCAGTCTTGAACGTTCCTCGTCTATCGCGTCCAGTTCACGCACCACGTCGCACAGGAAGCGCCGTGGCATAGGCGTGCCATCAGCCAGGCGGATATCACATTCAACAAAGTCGAACGCCTGCGGATCCACGGATTTCATCACCTGCCACAGTCGTTCCGAGACGAGCCAGTACCCACTGAAGCCACCCTCCAGGTCACGTGGCTCAGGCCCCTTGGATGCGTCAAAGACGATGCGCGGCTTCTCGCGAAGCGCAGGGAATCCCCCTTTGTCCGGGCGCAGAATAATGCGTGGCGGATCGAGCATCGCCGACAGGTTCTCAAACTCGGCACCACGGAAGGGGCGGTTGCTTTCCAAGTCTGGTGAGAACAAGTAGAACTGGCCCGCTTGGGGGCGTTGGGTGGGGCTCCGTTTCATTGCCTGAGTCCTTGGATTCCCTTCAATGACATCGCTGATTGAGCTTACCCTTCTTGACATGGTCGTTTCGAGGCAGATGCCACAGGGTCGCGATCTTCACTGATGAGCCCCTGTGAGGACTGAGAAGCATGCACTGCGTGAAATCACGTGCTCTGAAATGGCGGCAGACCATCCTCCCCTGCCACTCTAGAGGACGACCATGACCAGGATCGACACCACGTGGCTGGGAGCCTTCGACAAGGAGCTCCTCCGCCTGTTTGCCATCGACCATGGCGATGCCGGCATGGATGAGTACCTGCTGGGCTGCTACGCAGACCTGCCGCCGCGCGAGGCGGCCCTGGCGTTCGGCAGCGACTACGACCTGGAGCGCGACGATGCGCTGTGGCCACGGCCGGGATTGGCGCCGCAAAGCGAGTGGTGACGTATTCGCCACTCTTTGCATCGCTGCCCCGATAGCGAGCTGTCGCAATTGGGACAGCACCACACCGAAACCGTGCAGCGTGATGCCCGTACACGTAGCGACTTAACATCGCACGAAAGCCCTGCGCCGCAGGAGATGTGCCGCTTCCGTGCTATGCGACAATGCCGTAAGCGTCAGCATTTGCAGCCTCAGTAAGCTGCGACTTCTTGGCATTTGGCATCTGTGCGGGTACACCTTGGCATGCCACCGAAAAAGGGTGGCGCGGGTGTCGAAAGCCCGTTCAGTAACCATGTGTTTTACGCTTGTCAGCCGGCGTCACCTCTGTGTGGCGCCGGCTGGCAATCCGTTCGCGTTCCATGGCGGGCGGTGCGTGGGGGTCTTCGGACCCACCGGCTTGGTTACTGTCCGGCTTTCGAACCACGCATCGTCCGCCACCCTTATTGGTGGCGCTGCTGTCTGTCCTGTACGGAGCATTGCCATGAACGCATCGGAATTCCGTTCCCTGCACGCGCAGTACGATCCGGCCAACGCCGAGCCGGAACACGAACTGTCCGCCGATCCCAACGCCTTCGTTGCCACGCTGCGGCGTATCGGGATCGGGGCGGCTGCGGATGGCCAACCTTGGCCGGAGCGGCATCAATTGCCTGGGCGCTGTCTGGAGCTGGCGGACGCGGACTGCGCTCTGGCTGGCCTGCGTGTGGTGCAAGAGGTGTTGCTTGCAGCAGAGCGCACGCGGCAGAACGGAGCGCCGGAGGAGTACCTGGGAGACCGGGTGATGGAAGGGCTGATGATGGCGTGTGTGGCGCTAACGGCACAGGCCAGTGCGTGCCTGCAGGTGCGCGGGTAGTGCCTGCGGTGCGGGTCTGGTGGGCGTCGACTGTGCCGCCGCACCGCGGCCCACGAAGGTGCCACGCTTCGTTGTCACCACCACTCTCATATTGATGGTCTTGGTGATCTCGGATTACTACCCTTCCCAGGCGACACTGGAGATGAAGGTCTACCGCAGGCTGTCGGATGCTGAATCTGCGGATTTGCATCAGAGGTGGCGGACGCGGATGCGGCCGGACTGGGAACGGAGACGCCATCTGGGCCTGCTGTCGGTGCCGTGCCGGGAACGCCCTTGCTGCACTCAAAGCTCCCTAGTAACAATACCCAACGGCTCTCTGGTTGGGCCCGAATACCCCCACACCTGTCCCCACTGCCTGCGCTCAGTGGCGCGCCAATATGCGCCCCTTCGAGACGCTCCCGGCACATTTCATTGCCCAGGACCGCTTGGCGCCAATCAATCTCTGCGCCGCCGCATCGATGACGGCTCTAGGTTACCGCCAATTCATCACTCTCGGTCGCAACATGGCGCCCCCTGTCCCCTATACCTTGATCCGTAGCGAGGCACTCGTGGATCGGCGGCTACTTGAGCAGAGTGCGACCAAATGGTGGTTGCATGGACGGTTTTTGTCGTAAACAATCAGCGACATGGGTCACAGTCTCACGACCCTCCCAAAGGGCATGGATGTCGCAGGGGGCGCATTCGGCTCGATGCCTGTCGCCGCCCCCAGTTTACGAATGCGCAGGATGCCGACTTGAATACACAAGTAGAAGCCCTCTCCACGATTATCCGGGAGAAGCTCCCAAGTTATGACACCTTGGACGCCGCCGCGGCGGCGGCGCGACAGGCCCTCGAAACGGTAATGGGCCCATTCCCTGAACAGATGGATGCCAACTTCCAGGCGGCTATCGAATTGGTGCGTTCGTCGTTCCAGAACGTGGAGATCCTGCGCAAGAACTCGCTGATCAAGCCACGGCCGACTTGGTACAACGGGCCGACGGAACATGACAAGCACTGGCCCGCGCTTCTGAACTATCTCCGCGAAGTCAAAAAGTGGAAGGATGCGTCCGAGTCGCTGGATGACTCGTCCTCCGAGATCGTCTCCCTGCTCGCGAATCCGGCCGAGGATGAGTTCAGATGTCGGGGACTGGTCGTTGGCTATGTCCAGTCCGGAAAGACTGCAAATATGACTGCAGTCATCGCCAAGGCCGTGGATGCTGGCTACAACTTGATCATTCTTCTCGGTGGTGTCACAAACAAGCTTCGTGCACAGACGCAGCGCCGAATCGAATCAGATGTTGTAAACCGACACAGGACTCTGTGGCAGAGGTACACCACTGCAGAAGACAACGGCGACTTTGTCAGCCCACCAAACGGTCAGTTCGTAATGCCTCATAAGGGTGGCGCTCAGCTGGCTGTAATAAAGAAGGAGTCTACGCGCCTCGAGAAACTTCTCCAGACCGTGAAGAACACGGCTCCGCCAATCAAACGGAAGCTCAAAGCACTGATTATTGATGACGAGTGTGATCAGGCATCTGTCAATTCCGGAATCGATGATGAGGAGATGACTCGCATCAACGAGGCCATCCGTCGACTGATTGCTGCCCTGCCGTGCGTCTCGTACGTGGGTTATACCGCGACGCCGTTTGCAAATGTATTTATCAATCCTTTCCCGGTTCGCGCAGATAAACTGGACGATCTTTATCCCGAGGACTTCATAACCGCGCTGCCTCGTCCCAAGGGCTACTTCGGTACACTTGAGGTATTCGGCGAGGCCGACGCATCGGCCGACGATGATGCTGTCGACTTCGGACGAGACATGTTCCGATCCATACCGTCGGAAGAGATCGATCAGCTGGTTCCTAAGGGAAAGAACGGCCACAAGACGTTCACGCCTGCTGTGACGCCTCAGCTTCAGAAGGCGATCATCTGGTTCCTGATCACTTGCGCAATTCGCCGAGCACGAGGGCAGCAGAGCGAGCACATGACGATGCTCGTTCACACCTCCGCGTATATTGCACAGCACGACAGCATGGCTGATGCCATTCGCGCCTGGCTGGCAGCTAATCGGCGCTCTATTGAATCTCTCTCCGGATCCGCCGGAGACTTGGTGCGCCAAGTTTTCTCAGAGGAGATTGTGAGAAGCCCTCTGAGCGACCAGAGCGACCCAACACTCTTGGACAGCACACTTAAGCGCCTCCTCCCGGAGGTTCTGGAAGCCTTGGAACTCGTTGTTGAGAACGGCGAGAGTCTCGAGCGCTTGGACTTTACCGGCGATGCCAAGACCTACATTGTCGTGGGCGGATCGGTGCTGGCACGCGGACTTACCCTTGAAGGGCTCTCAGTGTCCTTCTTCCTGCGCACCTCTCGCCAGTACGACACGTTGCTACAAATGGGGCGCTGGTTTGGGTTTAGAAAGGGATACGAGGATCTCCCGCGCCTCTGGACGACCCAAGACCTGATATCAAACTTCCGAGCGCTGGCACAGGTAGAGGAGGAAATCCGAAGGGAAATTTCCACCTACCGTTCGGCGGAGGTTTCGCCACTGGACTTCGCAGTAAAGGTTCGATCAATTCCCGGACTTGCGATTACATCAGCGGCGAAGATGCGGCATGCAATCAGGACAAGCATCAGCTTCGACGGAAAGCACGAGCAAACGACTCGCTTTGATCACACCGACTCAGATGTGGTTTCCAGGAACTGGGGCGCCGCGGCGAGCCTTGTTGATCAGCTGATTGCTGAGAAGTACTCGCGGATAAAGGAGAACGTCTTCATGGATGTTCCGGGCACTGTAGTGCGAAAATTCCTAGCCAACTACAGCATGTGCGACAAGCAGCTGAATCTCACCAAAGAGATGTTGCTGACCTACATTGATGGATCCGCCAGTCGCATGCCGTTCTGGAATGTCGCGATTGTGAGCTCTAGTAGGGCTGAGCGGCGAGTCCACCTGGGTGGCCTGAGTGACATTGGACCTGTCATTCGTTCCAGGTTGCCAGAGTCATCTGACTATGCCGACATCAAGGCTTTGATGTCGAAACAAGATGTGCTCGCTGATGTTGAGGACTCCGACGCTCAATCGACCGATGGATGGGAGAAGCTGAAGAGCTATCGTCCCGATGCACCCCTTCTCTTGGTGTACCCGATAGACAGTGTCTCTGAACCGAGCAGGGCCGACGATCATCGCGTAGCACTGAACGCCAAGGGCGACCTCATCGGCCTCGGATTCGTATTCCCAGGACGCATTGACCGAACCGGTCGTTACTTCAGTGTTGAGCTGAATGTCCCTACGCCAGATCAGCTCGAGGATTGGGAAGCAGACAGCGCAGAGCAGGCGCAGGATGCGTGAGACTGCCCACGAGCACTGGCTCTCACTTCGCAGCAGCTCGCAGCGGAGAGACGGAGTGGATGTTGTAACGGTGGCCGCAGGGGTTGACTCCGGGTTTGGTGCAATTCGCTATGCACTTACATCTAACGCAGCTCCGAGACTGCTGATTCCAGTGTCTGCTGGAGTGTCGGCCTCTGACGTACGAAAGCTTGGGGGACCCAGCGTTGATATATCTATCACGCGCCTTTCGCTCAGTGGCAGCTGGTCGCTTTACGTCGACATTGGTCTTCGCGAGCGGCGACTGGAGAGTCTCTTCGGCGATCTCTGCACGCAAATTGTTTCAAGAATCGCTGACGGCGCACCCCCGCTGGCCGCCGCCGCGTCTTGCATCAGAGATTTTCGAATTCTACTGGCAGAGGATCCTCAGGCCCCAGTTGACGTGAGCGCTGTGCTCGGCTTGCTCGGCGAGCTTGTGATTCTTCGAGAGGGTGTAAAGCGAAGCCGGCAGGCAGTTGACTCTTGGACCGGACCATTTGGTCAACGACACGACTTTCGAGGTTCGGGCGGCGCGTTGGAGGTCAAATCCACGGGATCTCTACAGAGCTCAACTGTGCACGTCCATGGGCTCGAACAACTCTCTCCACCCGCTGCCACCCCGCTGTGGCTAGCTCACGTCGTGCTTGAGAGGTCTGCAGCCGGCAATGTCTTTGTGGAGCAGCTCTGCAAAGAGTTGATCGCAATGGGAGTTCAGGAAGATGCCATTGTCAGTCGCTTGGCATCGATGGGCTGTCAGGACTCCAAGGCTCCGGAGTGGAACGCTCTGCGCACCACCTTGGAAGCCATCAGGCTTTACTCAGTTTCTGACAACTTCCCGAGGCTCACCACCAGCCTGCTACCAAATGGACAATTGCCGGCCGGCGTTGGCGATGTCCAATACACGATTGACTTGGGGTCAGCTGCGAATCAATTGGTACCTGGCACTCAGCATGAACACGTCTACGAGGCGGTTTTCGCATGAAACTTGAGCTGTACAGCGAACCCTTCTCAAAGAATGGGAACCTTGCGGGGGAAGGATTCAAGCGACTGTTGGGCAGACCCAACCTCAACCTCCTTCAGACGTTGGTGCGCGAGAGCCTGCAGAACGTAATTGATGCAACCCTCCCAGGACGATCTCCTGAGGTTCGTATTCGCCTGCGAAAGCTGAGGGACACTGAGCGGAGCGCCCTGTCGAACTCAGTGCTGGCCCAGATGCCAGCCGGCGGTCCATCCAAGCAGATCCTCAGCGACTCTTTGGAGAAGCCTGAGCTATGGGTTTTTGAGATTGCCGACTTTGGTACCGCGGGCCTTTCTGGCCCTGTAGAGGCCGATGTCGCTCCGTCAGGAGAGGAGCGAGCTAACTTCGTTAACTTCCTCAAGAACGTGGGGGCAGCACGAGACAGCCACCAAGGCGGCGGTACCTACGGCTATGGAAAGAGCTCGCTCTACGCAATGAGTTCGTGCTCGCTTGTCTTGGTTGATAGCCAAACTTTCAATGAGGGAGAGCCAGTTCGCCGTTTTATGGCCTGCCACTTGGGAGAGGCTTTCGACGCGAGTGTCGGAGCTGGCATTCGACGTTTCACGGGGCGTCACTGGTGGGGCATACCAGCGGGCAGCGACAGTGTGGCTCCCGCGACTGGACCAGACGCGCTCGGCTTGAGTGGCGAGTTGGGGATGTTCTCTCGATCCGAGGCTGATAGCGGGACGTCGATCGTCATCGTCGATCCAGAGCTTGAAGTCTCTTCCACCCAAGAAATGGGGCGTGAGCTAGTTACGTGCGTGCTCCTGAACTTCTGGCCAAGAATGTCGGAAACGACTGCGGCTGACCGCCGACTGGCGGTCAGCATTGAGATTGACGGTCAGCCGCTGGATGTTCCAGCGCCAGAGGCTTTTCCGCCACTGGACCTCTTCTGCCGCGCACTCGCCGACATTCGCTCCAATGTGGGTTCATTGAAGGAAATTCGATCTCAGCGTCCCTCCAAAGCATTGGGCAAGCTCGCATTTGCCCCGGGGGTCGCGGCGCAGAGACACACGCTGGCTTCTTTCAATGGCGACGATGTCCTAGCAGGTGCATCACATATTGCCTTGATGCGTCCTGTCGAGTTGGTGGTGAAATACATGCGCGGCGCTGCATATCCGGACTCCTTGCATGAGTGGGCAGGGGTTTTTGTCTGCTCGGCTGATTCGGAGGTGGAGGAAGCCTTTGCTCAGGCGGAACCGCCAACCCACGATGACTGGGCACCGGACAATCTACCGAAGGGAAAGCAGCAGACGATGGTTCGAGTGGGCATGCGGCATCTTAAGAACCATGCCGATACATTTGTGCCTACCAAGTCGCTCAGCAGATCAGCCGACCCTACGTCCCCCAGTCTTGCAGCAACTGCTGGGCAGATGGGGCGCTTTCTCTCACCCACAAGCGCCCGCGGCGCTGGAAAGCCTGAACCATCCAGGCGCGGTGGTCCATCACCCAAGAAGGGCGTCCGGCTATCGCCCCCCGAGATGATCGGACTCTCCCTTGCTGAAGACGGCGCGGCTCTTGCGACGTTCAGGGTTGATCTGACCAACGACGGGAGCCAAGGACCGCTGACGCTCATTGTGGAGCCGAAGCTGGTCGCTGATGGCAATGGAATCAGTGCAGAAGACGTACCCTCGAGTCTGCTGCCGCGACTACACAGCATTTCTTTGGAAGCCCACGACCTCATCAGCAAGGATCATCTCCTCGACGTCGGACTGTTGAGCGGGGAGGTTATCGCGGTGGTTCGAATGGTGAAGGGCGCCGCTGTTACTGTGGCAGCGCGAGTACTGAGTGAGGACGCGGCATGAGCAGAATCGCGTATCCATACCTAAGAGTTCCTGATGAAGCAGTCCAGTTCAGTGGCTGGTTTGTGGGAGATCCCAACACTCCACTTCTTCCAGCACCTGAAGTTCTGGCCGACTGGGACTACGCCCGTGACCTGGTTGTACGCGGGAGTGTTCAGATCGATTGGGATTCCGCATCCAAGGCGCTTCAGTTTGGAGATGTAGATTGGCTGGCATCCGCACAGCTTCTTATTGGAACAGGACAGGGTCAGTTACCTAGGCAAGTTCAGTACGCGCAGGCACTGCCACTCTCCAAGCAAAACCCATCAGCTCTTCTGGAGGTCTCGGTTCCAGGGAGCACGCTGTCCTCTCAGCTGGTCATGCGCTTGACGATTTCGTTGACTGTGCCGTCCGCTGATGCAACGCCACTTTCACCAGTGCTGAAGGGATCTCGGTTGTGGGAGAACAGTTGTGATGTGCTGATCGAAGACGGAGGCTCTTCCAGATTCCCGGTCTCCGCCATTGGCTTTGGAACTGCCTTCGCCGGCAAGCCGCACGAGCATGCTCCTTGGTATGTCGAATGGCGGCCAGAGGATCTTTCAGGCGACTTTTCTTCGAAGGTCGTCCTCTATGTCAATTCTGACGAGGAGACATTCCTTGAGAAGTTCCTGTTGGGTGATCGCGCCACCATCCAGGCGGTTCTTGGTGGCGTCGCGTCACACATGTGCTCGACCATTCTCCTGCGTAACGGCAAGGACTTGGATCTCGAAGCGTTCGAGGAAGGTTCGGTTGGCGCGGTGGCGAATCACTGGCTCAGTCAGGCGTTCCCCAACGAAGGCGGACTGGCAGGTATCGTCCGATTGCTCGAGAGTGACCCTGGGGCATTCAACGCTGCACTGATTGCATCCGCCGATGTTGGAGAGCAGACCACATGACCACCATTCTTCTCCCAAGATTGTCCCGTTTGGGCGTCAGTCGCTTGGTGGCGGAGCTCGGCACGGATTACTCGTCCGACGATGCCGTAGCCTTTTTGAATGACCACGCCTCACTATCGAGCTATGCAGCAAGTGGGGGAGTCAGAGAGCATCGTGTGGCTGGAGAGATCGCCGCGACTATTCGCAAGACTGCGGAGGGGTGTGGGTTTCCCACCTTGTCGGGGCAGACCGGGCGCGCCAAGTTCGATCGTGACGCAGCCATTGCCCTTGCGTCGTTTGGCTCACTAGCAAGTGGCGAAGGGTTGCGGGATGACGTTTGGGCCTATCTGACCACTGTATTGCTGCCCGACGTTGTGCGCTGGCGATTCGAGAGCAAGTCTCAAGAGCGATTCAGCGGCGGGGTACGTAATGCTCTGCAGCGGCTCTACATGCGAGCGTCAGCGCTTGACTTGGGACCCGAAGCGGGCGTTGATCGGTGGCGCCTGCTGAGAGCTCTGACAGAGGACGCCCATGTAGCGATCTTTGAGCGTCCACTGATTGGCGGGAACCGGGTACTTGCAAAAGCTATCGCCCACGGTTGGGCCCAAGCGGCAGCAAGTGAGTCCAAAGGGAACATGGAAGACATCATGCGTTGCGCCATAAAGCTCCTGCGCCTCAGGTACCAGATCGTTGATCTTGGCGTACTGGAAGATCAGGAGCTCGCTGACACCGTTGCGAGCGTATTCAAGGACGCAGCGGCCCAAGTGGCCGAAGTGGCCGAAGTGGTCTGATTCTTATTGAAAAGTGCCCGAGGGCATGACATCCTGGCGGCGTTAGAGGGGCGCATCTGCGCCCCTATTTATAATTGTGAAGCAAGGCATGCACATCCCAGTCGTCGACATCTTCGCAGGCCCCGGTGGGCTGGGCGAAGGGTTCTCCGCTTACACCCCTTCCCGCTCTTCGAAGTCGCGCCCGTTCAAGATCGCCATTTCGGCCGAAATGGAGGTCAATGCAGCCAAGACGCTTCGACTTCGCGCGTTCTATCGCCAGTTCGCACCCCACAAGGTGCCGGATAGCTATTACGACTACGTGGCAGGACGGGCAGACCAACCTTGGACGGACGCGACCCAGACTGAGTGGGAGAATGCCTGCCATGAGGCGAGGCAGTTGAAGCTCGGTGATCCCGAAGACGACAAGGTGCTTCATGCCCGCATTCGCGAAGTTGCGTCGCAGGAAGACCCTTGGGTTCTGATTGGTGGACCGCCCTGCCAGGCGTACTCCTTGGTCGGACGCGCCAGAAACCGTGGCGTAGTGGGCTACAAGGCAGAGGAAGATCCGCGCCACTTCCTCTACCAGCACTACTTGAAGATCATCAAGAAGTACTCACCCGCTGCGTTTGTAATGGAGAACGTCAAGGGCATTCTCTCCTCGAAGGTGGGCGGTGAGCTGATGTTCCCGCGCATTCTCGCGGACCTTCGAGCTCCGGGCGGTCGCAACGGCCCACGCTACCGAATTATCCCTTTGGTAGCGGATCAGAGTGGTCTGTTCGACGACGACGATGGACGCCGGTACATTCTGAGGGCCGAAGAGCTTGGTGTTCCTCAGGCGCGGCACCGCGTGGTTCTTTTCGGTGTCCGGGAAGACGTTGACGTTTCATCGCTCCGCCAAATCAATCGCGCGCCGGCCAAATACAGCGTGGGCGAAGTAATCGGCGGAATGCCTCATCTCAGAAGCGGAATCACCAATGTCGGTTTCGAGAATTGGCCCGATGCCGCCAGGGAGATTCTGCTCCGTGCGGCGGAGTTGTCTGACGATGCGCAGGTTTCAGCTGAACTACGCACCCAAGCGAAACTGGTACCTGCTCTGGATGCTGGCGCTGGCGGCAGGGCTAGGCCTTGGACGAGAACGGTGGATGAGGTTCCAGAGCATCTCAAACCGTGGTTGCTGGACGAGCGCCTCGGCTACATTCTGAATCATGAGGTTCGCCCTCATATGTGGATGGATCTCGTCCGCTATGGTTACGCATCGGCTTTCACGAAGATTCATGGTAGGTCGCCGCGTGGTGCTGGCGAATTCCCTGAAGCCATGCATCCGGATCATGAGAACTGGACAAGCGGGAAGTTTGTTGACCGCTTCAAGGTTCAACGCAAGGATGAGCCTAGCTCTACGGTGACAAGTCACCTGCAGAAAGATGGGCACTACTTTGTCCATCCAGACCCTGCACAGCTTAGGAGCCTTTCTGTTCGTGAAGCTGCCAGGCTGCAGACGTTCCCTGACAATTACTTCTTTGAAGGCTCCCGAGGGGCTCAGTTCCGCCAAGTTGGCAATGCGGTTCCACCTTGGATGGCCTACCAAATCGCTGATGTCGTCCACTCCGTTCTGGGCAACTGACTTTAAGCGAGTTCAGTGAACTTATCGTCAGAGAGAACAAATTTCTGCAGCTCCGCCAAAGTTGCATCGGCTGAGGCTTTCAGAGAACACTCCCACACAACCGCGACTCTCCAACCCGCTTGGAGGAGCGAACTCTGAACTCGCTCGTCACGCATTCGATTTTTCTCAAGCTTTTCGATCCAAAACTCCGGCCTAGTTGCCGGAGTTGCTGCATATTTGCAGGATCTGTGGCGATGCCAAAAACAGCCATGAACGAAAATTACGCAACGATACTTTGGCAAAACTACATCCGGCCGACCTGAAATTCTTAAATCGTGAATCCGATATCGAAATCCGTGTCGGTGGAGGTACCTCCGGACCAAAAGCTCTGGCTTAGAGTCCTTGTTTCTGATTCGACTCATCATTCTTGAGCGAACTTCTTGACTGACAGTGTCTGCCATAGAGCTATGCCACAGGAGCGACTTTCATAGTGTAGTCCTGCAGATTTCGGTGACCGACGTTAGCGTAGAAGCGGGACAAGCATGACTGGATAGCCTCCGCAAAAGGAGAGTCAACATTGGCTATTCTCGCGTAAGTGTTATCAATCTCGGCGAAAGAAACTGAGCTCAGTGACATAAGGTCTACATAGAGATCCGGAATACCACAAAAAGCTGGAAGAAAGCAGTACCGTCCCTCAGGCGTTCCAACACTCACAGCGGGAATTCGCGTTTTTTTGCCCTCCAGCTGCGACAGCTTCAGCCCCGTCACCTCCTCGGATAGCTTGCACCCCGCGAGCAGAATCACCTCTGACTTAGGCGGCTTGCCACCATGCCGAACCATGTGGCAGTGCGGAGTCAGCACAAGATAGTATTTCTTTTGTTCGCCGATCAGTTGACACACTAACGTGCCAAGCCTTAAATCGCCTGGGAGTGCAGGCATTATGTAGTAATCGTAAGGATCGGAGTTCACTCTTCGCGAAAGCTCCCCCCCTCCAAAAGACTCGTTGATCTGAATTGAGGCACGGCGCCTTATTAGCCGCTCCAATCCCGAATCACTAAATTCAGGATCCGCTACAAGTTCCGTCCAATTCTGCTCTAAAAACTCCCAGATGAAGCTCCCGGCTCCCCTCTCAAGCTCCCTTCGCAGCTTCGCCATAACCCGTAGGACGGAACCGCGACTTTGAAGCATTCCCTCAAGAACAGCCTCGATTGAAGCAGGGAATGGTGGGTTGTTACTAGCTTTATCTACAAATTGGACCGATGCGGTTAGATTGACTCCCTCCGGACATGGACCATCCGAGTACATAACTATGAACGAAAACCCAATAGACTTGGCCTTGGACACCACGTCTGCCGCCATGCTATTTGCAGGATCGACGTTCAATTTTCCCGTCTGCGCCCTACCTTTGTAAACGTCGGTAACTACCAGTTCGAACTTAGTCTCTTCCATGACTTGGATAGCTTCTTCGAAGCTAGCACAGACCGTCCACTGCACAGAGTAATCACCGATCGTTGCCGGCAACAGCTCCTTGCACTGTTCCACAATCTCCGCGTCATCGTCGACAAATAAGCCTTTCAAAGTTTCCTTTACTGCACTCACAGACCTACCCCCTGTTCAAATTTCGCGACGAAACAGGCTCCATTCAAGCCAGAATCGCGGTCGTAAACCAATCTCCCATACGGCTCAATCACCAACCGGGCAATGTAGAGGCCGAGCCCCATCCCGTTTGGCTTGGTGGAAACGTAAGACTCAAAAATCCTATCTTCGTCCTCAATTGCAACGCCTGGCCCATCATCCTGCACCCTGACTTGGAACCCTGCCCCATCGCGTGCGATGAGAACCTTAATTTCCCCTCCCCCACCAACACCATTCTTATACGATGACCAATAGATTGCATTGTCAATGAGATTGGCAATTACCTGACCAAAGGCAGCTGGAGACATTTTCACAGTGAAGTCATCGCCACCCTCAACCTCTACCGTCATTCCTTGTTTCGTTATCAGCGCGTCATATATTGAAACTGTAAGTTCAACCTCGTCTCGAACCTGAAAACTTGAGGCCCGCCCTCTCCGCCCTGCAGTGTGCGGTTCTAGGCGTCTTCTCAGCGCATAGATTTGATCGGTCCAAGAAAGCATCTTTGCAAAGCTTTCCCCATATCCCACCGGAACTTCGACAAAGTCCTTGGATAACATCCGCTTTGTGATCTCGACCTGCCGGTTTATTTTTCCAAGCGGCGCTCCAATCTCATGAATTACAACATCGACCATATGACCCAAGCCAGCGGAAAGTAGGAGCCTTGAGAAAACCTCTTGTACGCGCTCCACCCCAATGCTGACTTGAGTCTCGGTCGCTTGAATAAGCTTCGTCAACGGGTGATCGTTTCCAAGCTCCTCCTTCGCCTTAGCGAGTGCAGGTGAGACATCAAATGCTTCAAATAGGGCATCTGAATTTTTCTTCTCCTGCTTGGGACGAACGCGGTAACGCGCCTCCTCCAACTTTTGAATCACAGCTATAAACCAGTCTTCGAGAGCTTGGTGAGCTGAATTCTTAATCATTCCCTCTCGCGCACTTCGATCTTGAAGGTCCGGGTTTGATTCCCGCGACAGCCTGATGGCTGCAACAATCTGATTATTTGCAAAGTTCTGGCCTGGCCTCTGCCTACTTCTCAGATCAAGCTGCAACCAATCGTTCCCAGGCTCACCATATGGATAAACACGGAAGCCATCGCGATAAACTGAAACGCCACAGTAAACATTTAACGTTTGCCTCAGTAGCGCCACCGTAGTTCCCAAGTTCCGTGCAATTGGCTCGAGTCCATCTCTGTCTCGATCCCACGCTCTTACCTCAAACTCGAATGGACCACATTCTGGCGTATAGCCCTTTGATAGTATTTGCTGATTCGTTAAACGCGACGATTCCACGCCATCAATCTCGATAACTGCATCAAGCAATCCATCAGACTTCAGAGCCCCATACATCCTATATTTGGGCGACTTAATTTCTGGCGGAGTTTCTACCGCCCCAGAGATCTCTGGAAATCCGGGTATTTCCAGAGCCACATCGAAGCCGTCGACCTCCTTAAATGGAGAGATCAATCTTGAAAGTCGGGAGTGCACTCTCCTGAAGGACTCGGCATTCCACTTGGCTTGATCCACCCCTTCAATAGTCAGCCTTGTGCCATGTTCAAAACCGACAGAAGAGCCAACGGAGTAGCTGAGTTCGACATCATCGAGGTACTCGGTATCGCTAAAATCTCCCCATGAGAGAACAACGCTGACAGGAGGTTGCGATACAGACTTCGTTTCGAGAAGCAGAGTATCCCCTAGCCTAGCCGATGCGAAGCGACCAATCCCCTTCGCTCCTTGATATGGCCGACCTCCGGGGGAACGCATTGCGTTCTTTTTGTTGGCAGTCCCTGGCTCGAACCACGCTCCAAGTACTGTTTCCACCGTCATTCCGACGCCGTTATCTTCCACGATGATTCGTTTGACTTTCGATTCCGAATCAACTTCAAAGTTGACTTTGACTGTGGAAGAGTCGGCGTCAAAGGCGTTCTTAACAAGCTCTACCAATGCAACTGGCTCGTCGCTGATTAGCTCCTCCCCAAGCAAGCCAATCAAGCGCGCGCGCGGTCTCATTTTTGTTGTGCCGAACTGTGAATCCACGACGCCCCCCTCTAATCGAAAACAAGCATTACGATCAGACTAGCATGCGGCCACCCGTACAGAAACTTAGAGATCCGCAATCGGCGGACTGGGTTTTCGATCCCTCGACAACAAAAAGGGCGGCCAATGGCCGCCCTTTTTCGCGCCAATTAATTGACCCAATCAAACCCCAACAGGATTAGCCTTCTCCGGATCAATCTTGTACTGCTTGATCGCCCGGGCCACATCCTTCGCGGTCATCTTCCCGTCCTTCGCCAGCGCCGCAATCGCGGCATGCGCGATGTAGTACCGGTCAACCTCAAAGAACCGACGCAGATTCGCACGCGTATCCGAACGGCCAAAACCATCGGTACCCAGCACGGTGTACGACATCGGCACGAACGCGCGGATCTGGTCCGCATACGCACGCACGTAGTCGGTGGCGGCAATCGCCGGGCCCTGGCGGCCTTCCAGCAGCTCGGTCACGTAGGCCTTGCGCTGCTCACCTTCCGGATGCAGGCGGTTGGCACGTTCCACGTCGAAACCATCGCGACGCAGTTCGTTGAAGCTCGGGCAGCTCCAGATGTCGGCGGTCACGCCGAAGTCCTTGTCCAGCAGCTCGGCCGCGGCAATGGCTTCGCGCAGGATGGTGCCCGAACCCAGCAGTTGCACACGCAGCTCGCCCTTCTTCGGCTTGCCGGCGTCGGTCAGCAGGTACATGCCCTTGACGATGCCTTCGGCCGCACCTTCCGGCATTTCCGGGTGGGTGTAGTTCTCGTTCATCAGGGTGACGTAGTAGTACTCGTCAATCTGATCTTCCATCATCGCCTTGGTGCCGTGCTGCAGGATCACCGTCACTTCGAAGCCGAAGGTCGGGTCGTAGCTGCGCACGTTCGGAATGCCACCGGCCACCAGATGGCTGAAGCCATCTTCGTGCTGCAGGCCTTCACCGTTCAGCGTGGTGCGGCCGGCGGTACCACCCAGCAGGAAGCCGCGGGTACGCATGTCCGCTGCCTGCCAGGCGATGTCGCCCACGCGCTGGAAGCCGAACATCGAGTAGTAGATGTAGAACGGCAGCATCGGCACGTTGCTGACCGAGTAGCTGGTACCGGCGGCCATCCACGAGCTGATCGCACCCGGCTCGCTGATGCCCTGCTGCAGCACCTGGCCGCTCTGGTCTTCGCGGTAGAACATCAGCTGGTCGGCGTCGACCGGCTTGTACTTCTGGCCGAACGGCGCGTAGATGCCGATCTGGCGGAACAGGCCTTCCATGCCGAAGGTACGGGCTTCGTCGGCCACGATCGGCACGATGTGCGGGCCCAGTTCCTTGTCACGCAGGGTGATGTTCAGGCTCTGCACGAAGGCCATGGTGGTGGAGTAGCTGCGCTCGCCGCTGCTCTTGAGCAGGCGCTCGTAGCTTTCCAGCTTCGGCGCATTGAAGCTCTTTTCGGCCTTGCGGCGGCGCTGCGGCAGGTAACCACCCAGCGACGCACGGCGTTCCTGCAGGTACTGCACTTCCGGCGAATCCGGGCCCGGGTGGTAGAACGGCACCTGGCCGTCGGCCAGCTGCGCGTCGGTCACCGGAATGTTGAAGCGGTCGCGGAAGTGGCGCACCGCTTCGTCGTCCAGCTTCTTGGTCTGGTGGGTCGGGTTCAGTGCCTCACCGGCGCTGCCCATGCCGTAACCCTTCACGGTCTTGGCCAGGATGACGGTCGGCATGCCCTTGGTGTTCACGGCCTGGTGGTAGGCGGCGTACACCTTGTGCGGGTCGTGGCCGCCACGGTTCAGGCGCCAGATGTCGTCGTCGGAAAGACCGGCCACCATCGCGGCGGTTTCCGGGTACTTGCCGAAGAAATGCTCGCGGGTGTACGCGCCGCCGAAGGCCTTGCAGTTCTGGTATTCGCCGTCGACGGTTTCCATCATCAGCTTCTTCAGGACGCCATTGGTGTCCTTGGCCAGCAGGGCATCCCAGTAACCGCCCCACAGCAGCTTGATGACATTCCAGCCGCCGCCACGGAACACGCCTTCCAGTTCCTGGATGATCTTGCCGTTGCCGCGCACCGGGCCGTCCAGGCGCTGCAGGTTGCAGTTCACCACGAAGATCAGGTTGTCCAGGCCTTCACGGCCGGCCAGCGCGATGGCACCCAGGGTTTCCGGTTCGTCGCTCTCGCCGTCGCCGATGAAGCACCACACCTTGCGGTCGGACTTTTCGATCAGGCCACGGTTTTCCAGGTAGCGCATGAACTGCGCCTGGTAGATGGCGGCCAGCGGGCCCAGGCCCATCGACACGGTCGGGGTCTGCCAGTACTCCGGCATCAGCCACGGGTGCGGGTACGACGACAGGCCGCCGCCGTCCACTTCCATGCGGAACTTGTCCAGCTGCTCTTCGCTGATGCGGCCTTCCAGGAAGGAACGCGCGTAGATGCCCGGGGCGCTGTGGCCCTGGATGAACAGCAGGTCGCCCGGGTGGCTTTCGCTCGGGGCGCGCCAGAAGTGGTTGAAGCCCACGTCGTACAGCGTTGCGCCGGAGGCGAACGAGGCGATGTGGCCGCCCAGGTCACCCGGCTTGCGGTTGGCGCGCACCACGGTGGCCATCGCATTCCAGCGGATGATCGAACGGATGCGCCATTCCAGTTCGGCGTTGCCCGGGCTCTTGGCCTCCAGCTGCGGCTCGATGGTGTTGACGTATTCGGTAGTGGGAGAGAACGGCAGATAGGCACCCGAACGACGGGTAAGTTCCACCATGCCTTCCAGCAGCTGATGCGCGCGCTCGGGGCCCTCGACATCAATAACGGCCTTCAACGACTCGATCCACTCCTGGGTTTCCACAGGATTCGGGTCGTTGTTCAGCACCTCGTTCAACCAGTTCATTAGCGCTCCCATTACCGCACGCACGCGCGCGACTGTTGATAGATTTCTAGACCGCAAAGTGTAGCGCACCAAGGGCTTTCGTCACTTGGCTACGCTGGCGTATGGATGCAGGCCACCCATGTCTGCAAGGCCTGTCCCGGGACGTCCACCGGCGGGACAAAGCGCTGCGGCAGGCCGCTGCGGCTACCTGCAAGGGCTGCGCCAGCTGTCGCTTGCGGCCTGCTGCGCCCATGCGCAGGACGCAGTGTTACCGCCATGGATGACCGTTGTGGGGCAAGGCGGGCGCCATGTCGGCGTTGTCTGACGGGGCGCCGCTGAACCCGCGACAACGTGTCGCGCGCGCCTCTCGACGCGGACGAGGCAGCTGCGCACGGTTGGCCGCGAGCAGGCCCCTTCCCGCGGTTCGCCGCTCGTCTGCTGCGCCCCTGCCCGGGGCGGAAACCCCGCAGTGCCGTTGCGTGGCCCGATACGGATGTCAGGCCGCGCAACGGTGGCTTGCGCCGCGCGCATCTTTCCCCTGCATCCCTTGCGCCACTTGGCTGCGTGGCCCGATCCGGCAAGTGTTGTGGCCGGAATCCTGCTTGCCGCGCTTGGCCTATCGATATATCGTTTGCAATACACGTTACCGATATATCGAAATGGGCCGATCCCCCTCCCCCCGCAGCCGCACCGACGATGCCGCGGTACCCCGCCGCAACGGCCAGCCGCGCGTGCTCAGCCGTGGCGACCTGCGCCTGCTGGTGCTGGCGCTGATCGGCGAGCAGCCGCGCCACGGCTACGAGTTGATGCAGCACATCAGCACCATGTTCATGCAGGCCTATACCCCCAGCGCCGGCACCATGTACCCGCTGCTGGCCAGCTTCGAGCAGGCCGGCTGGGTGGCGTCGGAGGAGGTGGACGGCCGCCGTGTGTTCCGCATCACCACCGCTGGCGAGTTCGAGCTGAAGGTGCAGCGCAGCCAGGTGCGATTGGCGCAGCGGCGCGCGTTCGACCGCGCCCGCGAGATCACCAAGGCCTCGCTGCCGGCGCCGCTGGCCGCTGCGCTGCGCGAGTTCAAGCGGGCGCTGGTGCACCACCACGGGCGCTGGGCCGACGGCGAAGCCGAGCAGGTGGCGGCGCTGCTGTCGCGTGCCTCGGCGCTGATCAACGGCCAGGGCGACAACGCGCCTGCTCCCTTTTCAACGACCCAGCCAGACTGATTCCAGCCAGGTCTCCCCCCATGCCGCGCGCCCCCGCGCGACCTTCCAACAGGTACCCCCATGACCGAACATCACAACTCGCGCCTGCGCCTGGATGTGCGCTTCCGTGAACTGACGGTGCTGCGCACCGAGACTGTCACCCCGCACATGCGCCGCATCGTGCTGGGCGGCGACGACCTGGCCGGCTTCGATTCGCCCGGCGCCGACGACCACATCAAGCTGTTCTTCCCCAACGCCAGCGGCGAGATGGTGCTGCCGGTGCTGACCGCCGAGGGCCGCAGCTACCCCGAGGGCAAGCAGCCTTCGCCGGCACGCGACTACACCCCGCGCTGGTGGGACCACGAAACCGGTGAGCTGGCCATCGACTTCGTGCTGCACGACCAGGGCATTGCCGGGCCGTGGGCCGAGCGCGCACAGGCCGGCGACACGCTGGTGATCGGCGGCCCACGCGGCTCGTTCGTGGTGGCCGACAGCTATGACGCCTACGTGCTGATTGGCGATGAGACCGCGCTGCCGGCCATCGCCCGCTGGCTGGACGTGCTGCCCGAAGGCGCGGAGGTGCAGGCGTACATCGAGGTGGCCGACGAGGACGAGCGCCAGGACCTGCCGCAGTACGAGAACGTGCGCATCCACTGGCTGGAACGCAACGGCTTCCCGGCCGCCAGCAGCACGCTGCTGGAAGACATGCTGACCGACTTCGAGGTGCCCGAGGGCGATACGTTCTACTGGATCGCCACCGAATCGCGCCGCGCGCGGATGATGCGCAAGTTCATCGAAGGCCACCTGGGCGTGCCGCGCGACTGGATCCGCTCGACCGGTTACTGGAAGGCGCACCCGGACGAACAGGACGGCGATTGACCGCAAAACGGTAGGTGCGGACCGTTGGTCCGCACGCTCTTCTACGGGTAGTGCCGGCCGCTGGCCGGCAACCTCATGACCCTTCAGCCGCATCCTGCAACTGCCGGCCAGCGGCCGGCGCTACCAACCGGGGCGCAGCCCCACCCTTCCAGCCGAACCGATGCGCGGCCCAGATCTCCAGCGCCAGCAGCAGCGCGATGATCGCCAGCGGCAGCAGCAACCCCAGGTACACGCCCGGCATCATGCCGTTGATCTGCGCCTTCACCAGCCGCAGCACGCCGCGCGTATGCAGCAGCTCATCCATGCGCATGGTCAGCGCCTCACGCACCATCTTCGGCTCCAGGCCAACAGTGCCAGCCTTGTCGATCAGCGTGTCTTCCACCATCGCGCGCAGCAACCCGGCGCGTACCTTGCCGATCACCCAGCCTACGCCGCGCGCCATCGGCCCGTTACCCAGACGGTCCACGCCGGGCAGCGGATGCTCGCGCAGGTAGATCGCAGCAAGCGAATCGGCAACGTCACCCACCGTGCCCTGGCACTGCAGCGCGGCACGCATGCGTTCGTCTTCCAGCGAGGCGGTGAAGCCACTGCTCCACCCTTCCACCATCGTCTGCAGGTGCGGCTGGAAGTGGTCGAGCTGCTTGAACAGCGCGCGGTGCGCGCCGGCGGTGAAGCCCAGTTGCAGGCCGAAGAACGCGACAAGCAACGGCAGCAGCACCACATACGAGGCCAGCAGCCCGTGGTGCCAACGCCGCTGCCGCCGCAGCCAACCGCGTCGATGCAGCCCGCGCCAGGCGAAGATGCCCAGCACCAGCCCCAACAGCGTGCCCAGGACGCTGCCGCCGATCAGATCGAGCACGCTCAGGCCGGTCCAGAATTCGCCAAGCCAATACTGCGCTTCCTGCATGGTGTTGCCTTCCGTGGTTCAGTGCGGCCGCCATGGTAACCGCGACCCGATGCTCGGCTGCTCTCTGCAGCCGGCAGATGCAGACCGTCGGCCAGCAGGTGGGTGCGGCCCCTCGGACGGCCGGTGGGTGCGGACCGTTGGTCCGCACGCCCCCACGCAGTCGCCCGCCAGCGGCCGGCACGACCCGGCAAGCAATGCGACAATCGCACTCCTTTCCTGCAGCAACGAGGCCCACATGGCCAAACTGACCCTGGCCAGCGTGGACACGCTGCGTACCCGCTTCACTGATGATGCCGCCTGCGATGCAGCGCTGTCCGCCTTTGCCGACCCGGCTGCGGCGCGCGTACCGCTGCGTGAGCTGGTCGAGGCACAGCACCGCTACCTGCGGGCCGAACACGAAGTGGCACAGGTGGCCGACATCCTGCGCCGCGACCAGAAGTACGCGCCGGTGGGTCGCCCGTCGGTGCATATCGTGCAGCTGCGCAAGCAGCAGGCAACGACCAAGCAGGCCGCGCTGATCGCCCGCCAGGTAGTAGCGCAGGCGGCGCAGACGTTCGTGCGTGCGAGCGGGTTGGCGGTGAAGGCCAAGCAGAGCCCGAGCGAAGCGTCGGCGGCGTGGCTGGGTACGCTGCGCTGAGCGCGCGTACCCGGTAGTGGCCACCCTTGGTTGGCCTGCGGAGTGCTCGTGCGCCAACCGAGGTTGGCACCTACCGGGTAGTGCCGGCCGCTGGCCGGCAACCTCGGGTAGTTGGATGCGTGCAGTTGCCGGCCAGCGGCCGGCACTACCAGACGATCGGGCCACCGAGTGATTCGGCGATTCAGCGATCGGGCGATTCGACGATTCGGCGATTGGGCGATTGGGCGGTTGGGCGATTGGGCGATTGAGTGATTCGGCGACCAATTGATTCGGCAATCAGCCAATCAGGCAATCGAGCGACCCGTCCAGAACGCTGCCAAAAAAGAAGGCCCGCTTTTCAGCGGGCCTTCTGCCTTCTCACGACGAGTGAGCGGGAGGGATCAAGCCGCCGGCTTCTCGCCGGTGGCTTCGGTGGTGATGCGGATCTTCACTTCATCGCTGACGTTCGGGGCGTAGGCGCCGACGCCGAAATCGCTGCGCTTGATCGTGGTGGTGGCATCGAAGCCGGCGGCCGGAACCTTGGCCATCGGGTGCTCGCCGCCGCCGTTGACGGTGACGTCCAGGGTCACCGGCTTGGTGATGTCCTTGATGGTCAGGTCGCCGGTGACGGTCAGCTTGTTGGTGCCGGCCGATTCAACCTTGGTGCTCTTGAAGCTGGCAGCCGGGAACTTGGCAGCGTCGAAGAAATCGGCGCTCTTCAGGTGCTCGTCGAACTTGGCGGTGAAGCTGTTCAGGCCGCTCAGCGGCAGCTTCACTTCCACGGTGGACTTGGTGACGTCGGTGGCGTCGTACACCAGGGTGCCTTCGGCGTTGCCGAAGTGCGCGCTCGGGTTGGAGAAGCCGAAGTGGCTCCACTGCGCCAGCACGTCGGTGTGGGTCGGGTCGAGCTTGTAGGTGCCCGAGGCGATGGTGATGGCGGCAGCGGCCGGGGCGGCAGCAGCGGCATCGGCGGCCGGGGTGGTGGCAGCCTGTTCGGTGGCGGCCGGGGCAGCAGCATCGGCCGCCGGGGCGGCGGTGTCGGCCGGCTTGGAGCAGGCGGCGATGGCCAGGGTCAGGGCCAGCGGCAGCAGCAGTTTACGGGTGGCGCTCATCTCAGGAACTCTCCGGATCGTAGGGTGGGAACACAGTGCAGCAATGGCCCGCCACGGCGGGCGGGCCCGAAACCGATACAGCGACTTACGCGATGCGCGCCGCTTCGTCGAAGGACAGGCGCGGCAGACGGGGGAACAGGCCCGAATCGTCACCGTACCCCAGGTTGACCAGGAAATTCGACTTGATGCTGGTGCCGGCGAAGAAGGCTTCATCGACCTTGGCGTTGTCGAAGCCGGACATCGGGCCGGCATCCAGGCCCAGCGCGCGTGCGGCCAGGATCAGGTAAGCGCCCTGCAGGCTGCCGTTGCGGAACGCGCCTTCATGGCGGCCTTCGCGCGGGCCGTCGAACCAGGCCTTGGCGTCGGTGTGCGGGAACAGGTACGGCAGCTTCTCGTGGAAGTCCTGGTCGAAGGCCACGATGACGGTGACCGGGGCAGCCAGGGTCTTGTTGTGGTTGCCTTCGGACAGGGCCGGGGCCAGCTTGGCCTTGGCTTCGGCCGACTTCACGAACACGAAGCGCGCCGGGCTGCCGTTGGCGGCGGTCGGGCCCCACTTCAGCAGGTCGTACAGGGCGTGCAGCTGGGCGTCTTCGACCGGCTTGTCGAGGAAGGCGTTCTGGGTACGGGCAGTGCGGAACAACTGGTCCAGTGCAGCAGCGTCGAGCGCGTGGGACATCGGTGGATCTCCAGGGCGGCTAAGGTCTGTGCCCGCGGGCGGCGCGGGGCGAAACGTCGATCCGCAGTGTAGAGTGTCGCGACTGTTGCAACACCCAGCAGGGCTGAAACGAATTAATGCCAATGGTGAAACGATCGAGCGCGCCTTGGACGGTCACCGACGGCCGTGCCGGCAATGTCCGGCAGGCGGTCGCGCTGGCCTCGGCGCTGCGCCAAGGCACCCACCGCCCCCTGATCCTGCAGCCCCGGGCGCCATGGCGCTGGCTGGCACCGCGGCGCTTGCCCGGTGATGTACACGGCTACGGCCAAGCCCTGGCAACCCTCGCCGCCGATGCGCCCGCGCTGGCGATCGGCTGTGGCCGCCAGGCCGCCGGCGCGCTGCGCGTACTGCGTGCGCGCGGCAGCCAGGTGGTGCAGATCCTCGACCCGCGCATCGGTTCCCGCCACTGGGACGTGGTGGTGGTGCCCGAACATGACGCGTTGCGCGGCAGCAACGTGCTGACCCTGATCGGCAGCCTGAACCCGGTGGACGATGACTGGCTGGCCTGGGGCCGCGCGGCGTTCGCCAGCTTCAGCACCCTGCCCGGCCCGCGCACTGCCCTGCTGGTGGGCGGCCCGACGCCGCTGGCGCCGTGGGACGAAACCGCGATGGTGCATGTATTCCAGGCGCTGGCCGAGCAGATCCGCAGCGAGGGCGGCAGCCTGCTGGCGACGACGTCGCGGCGCACGCCGCCGGCACTGGCCGAGATCCTGCGCGCGAAGTTCGCCGATCTGCCGCATGTGATCTGGGGCGATGGCGGCGATGGCGTGAACCCGTATGCCGGCCTGCTCGGCTGGGCCAACCGCGTGGTGGTGTCGCCCGATTCGGTGAACCTGTTGTCCGAGGCCAGCGCCACCCGCATGCCGGTGATGGTGGCCCTGGCCGATACCGCACAGGGACGGTTGGCGCGCTTCCAGCAGCAGCTGCGCGAGCGCGGGCGCCTGCAGCCGCGTTGGCTGGACTGGCAGTACGACCGCATCGAACCGCTGCGCGAAACCACGCGGATTGCCGCCGAGGTCAAAGCGCGCCTGGCATCACGGTAGTGCCGGCCGCTGGCCGGCAACCAGGTGCACGTGGCCGAAGATCATGGGGTTGCCGGGCAGCGGCCGGCACGACCCCCTCCAGCGTTTTTTGAACATTTCGATCCCGCAGCGCGGTTAGAGTCCAGCCTCCCCCTCGGACTGGACGTCCCCCATGCGTACCCTGCTTCTGCTGCCGCTGGCCCTGCTGGCCGCCTGCTCCACCACCCCTACCGAACTGGACCCGCTCTCGCACGCCTGCCAGCAGCAACTGGATGCCTACCGCGAGCAGCCGGCCCTGCGCAATCCGCGCAACGAGCGCCCGCCGTTGCCGATCGCGCCGATCAGCGATGCGTGCGACAAGGAACTGCGGCGCAAGGGCGTGGAGCGCTGATTCCAGCGATGCGGGTATGATCGGCGCGCGGGCCTGCCCGCGTCTGGAGCGGTTTACATGGAACGTCTGCATCGCCTGCGCTGCGCCCTGCTGCTGTCGATGGGCCTGCTGGCCACCGTGCCGGCATGGGCCGACAGCGGCACCTGCCGCGAGCGCTACCCCAGCGTGGCCGCGCAGGCGGCGATGTTCGATGTGGCGTGGACCACGGCCGAGCGCCTGGATGCGCTGCCCGACGTGGACGTGGTGATCGCCGCGCGTGGCGGCCAAGACCTGAGCCGCTACGGCCTGCGCCACAGCCACCTGGCCTTCCTGCTGCGCGAGGACGACGGCCGCTGGCGCGCGATGCACCTGCTCAACCGCTGCAAGACCGACAGCTCGCAGCTGTACCGCGAAGGCCTGGGCAATTTCGTCGGCGAAAGCGGCACCCATACCGATCTGCGCATCGGCGTGCCGCCCCCGGCGTTGCAGGCTGCACTGAAGCGGATGCTGGCAGCGCCGGCGATCCAGCCCAAGGCGCTGCACGAATCGAACTACAACGTCGTGGCCTATCCGTTCGCGACCGACTTCCAGAATTCCAACCAGTGGATCCTGGAAGTGCTGGCCGCAGCGATGGCGCAGGCCGAAGGGGGCCCGGTCATCGTCAAGCGCGAACAGGCACAGCAATGGCTGCGCGCGCAGAAGTACCAGCCCAGCGTGCTGCATATCGGCCTGGGCAAGCGCGTGGGTGCGCGCTTGTTCGTGGCCAACGCCACCACCACCGACCATCCGGCCAGCGAACGCATTTCCGGCAACTACTCGGTGGTGACGGTGGAATCGGTATTCGACTTCCTGCACCAGCGCAGCCAGCTGCAGCAGGAACTGACCATTGCGCATGCGACGGCCGGCACTGCCGCCGCTGCGCCCTGACCTGGCAAGGAGAAGATGATGCGCAACCTGCAGTTTTCCGCGTTGGCCGTGCTTTTGTGCGGCAGCCTGTTGTCTGCAGCGCCGGCACATGCCGAGCGCCGCATCGTGATCATCCAGAACAGCGTGCCCGAGGGACCGAGCCTGGAGATGTCCGCGCCGATGGTGGAACGGGCGCGCGCAGCCGCGGCTGGGGAAACCAACGATGCGGGCATGCCCCCCGGCCAAGGCCCGCGGGTGACGCTGCCGCAGATGCAGGTCAGCGCCATCTCCACCACCGTCGATGGCCGCCGTGAAGTGCTGCTGCAGGACCCCGCCAACCCGCAGAACACCGCGTCCATGCAATGGCCCAAGCGCCCCGGTGACCCGGCCGTGCAGTTCAACGTGGGCCAGACCGTGAATTTCGAGCCTGCTGAATCGGGCAACGGCTGGCGGGTGAGCGACAACCAGGGTCGGCCGCTGGAGTACCTGCCCGAAGCCACCGGCCCGCGCGACATTTTCGATACGCAGCGCTGAGCCGCTGCCTTCACCCTGACCAGGAGGTCACCATGCTTCGTTCCCTGCGCGCCCCCGCCGCCGCCCTGCTGCTCTCGGCCCTGACGGTGCCGACCGTGCACGCTGGCGCTGCCCCGCACATCAACAGCGGCCAGGCCAGCGTGCTGGTCACTTCGCTGATCGTGGTGTCGGTTCCGCTGGCCACCTCGATGGGCCTGGCCGCGCTGTCCAAGGCGCCGTTCAAGGCCAGCGAGCGCAATGGCCGGGTGGCCGAGCGCACTCCGGCAGTGCCGCTGCCGCCGATGGAAGTGAAGCAGGTGGCGACCACCGCCGCTGGCGAGCGCCAGGTGCAGCTGCAGGTGCCGGACAAGGCCGACCAGACCGCCACCCTGCAGTGGCCGGCGATCGAGGGCGAAGACCCGGTGGCCGGTTTCGTGGTCGGCCAGCAGGTGCGCTTCGACCCGACCGATGCCGGTGCCGGCTGGACAGTGAAGAACAGTGACGGCAAGGCCCTGGCCTATGTGCCGACCGCCTATGCCGCCGGCGACGCGCTGAGCGAGCAGCTGTAAAACTGAACGGCCGTTTTTGGCTTTGCGGCGGGCCGGGCGGATAATGGGCGATCCCCTTTGTCCCCTGGCTCGCCATGTCCGTGCGTCCTGCGCCTGTTTTTGCCCCGTTGACCGCCCGCGCCCTGGTGCTGGCGGTGCTGGCCATGGGCGCGGTGGTGCTGCTGTCCAACGTGCTGGTGCAGTACCCGATCAATGACTGGCTGACCTGGGGTGCTTTCAGCTACCCGGTGGCCTTTCTGGTCAGCAACCTGATCAACCGCCGCTTCGGCCCGGGCCCGGCCCGCCGCGTGGCGTGGATCGGATTTGCGGTGGCGGTGCTGCTGTCGGTGTGGGTGGCCACACCGCGCATTGCGATCGCCTCGTGCTCGGCCTTCATCGTGGCCCAGTTGCTGGACATCACCGTATTCGATCGCCTGCGCCGCGGCAGCTGGTGGCGCGCACCGATGGTGGCCACCACCTGCAGCGCTACGGTGGACACCACGATCTTCTGGTCGATCGCCTTCGCCGGTTCCACCCTGCCGTGGGTGAGCTGGGCGGCGGGCGACCTGGCGGTGAAGCTGGCGATCGGCGTGTGCCTGCTGGCCCCGTTCCGCGCGCTGCTGTGGAAGATGGCGCCGCTGCGTACAGCGGGCTGACCGCCTCACCGGTGGGTGCCAACCTTGGTTGGCACACTCCCTGAACCCGGTAGCTGCCAACCTTGGTTGGCACACTCCCTGAACCCGGTGGGTGCCGACCGTTGGTCGGCACGCTCCTTCAGGGTTCATCGCAGCTGAGAGATTGTGCCGACCAACGGTCGGCACCTACCAATGAAAAGCCATCGCCGAGCCATTGACCCGGTGGGTGCCAGAGGTCGGCACCCACCCAAAGCTGCTACCGCCGTTGCAGGCGGTCAGGCGAACGGCAGCTCCGCGGCGATGCACGCAGCGCGGATCGCCGCACACGCCTCTTCGATGGCCGGCGTGGTCGGTGCCAAGCGCGGCCGGCGATCCAGCGTGCAGGCCAGCCCGACCTCCAGCAGCGTGGCATGCGCGCGATGCAGCGCGTGTGCGGTGGCTTCGGGCAGGAACTCCGCCGCGGCCAGCGCGTCGATCAATGCCGGCGTGGCACGCGGCTGCAGCAATGCAGGGACTTGCGCACTGCATGCCAGCACGCCGGTCTGCAGCAGGAATTCCAGGTCGACCACGCCACCCGCGCCCTGCTTCAGGTCGAGCCGCGCGGCATCGCTGCGGTCCAGTTCAGTGCGCATGCGCCCGCGCATCTTCACCACATCGGCATACAGCGTTGCGCGATCACGTTCGCGGCCCAAGGTCTGCGCACGTACCTGTTCGAAATCCTGCAGCAGGCTGGCATCGCCGGCCACGCCGCGTGCGCGCACCAGCGCCTGGTGCTCCCAGGTCCATGCGCGATCGCGCTGGTACTCGGTGTAGCTGGCCAGCGAAGACACCAGCGAGCCCTTGCCACCATCCGGACGCAGGCGCACGTCGATGTCGTACAGGCGGCCGGCGGCGGTGACTGCAGCCAGCAGCGCCATCACCTTCTGGGCCAGGCGCGCATACCAGCGGCCCGGCTCCAGCGGGCGCGCGCCGTCACTGGCTTCCACACCCGGCGGGTGATCGTGCAGGAACACCAGGTCCAGATCCGAGCCGAAACCCAGCTCCAGGCCGCCCAGGCTGCCGTAACCGATGATCGCGAAGCGGCCGCCGGCGATAGCGCCGTGCGCGGCGTGCATATCGGCCTCGGCCATCGCCAACACGGTGATGACTACCGCCTGCGCCAGTTCGGCCAGTTGCCGGGTGCTGTCGACCGCGCCCTGGCGGCCATCCAGCGTGGCCATGGCCATGCGGAAGCTCAACGCCAAGCGAGTTTCATTGAGCCAGCGCAGCTGCGATTCGGGATCTTCCACCGGCAGCACCTGCCGGCATTCGGCCAGCATGCCGGCGGCGTCGGGCATCGGCCCGGACACGCGTACGTCCAGCAGTTCGTCCAGCAGCAGCGGATACGCGGCCAGGCGCTCGGCCAGCAGCGCGCTGCGTGCCAGCACGTCGACCAGTCGCGCGAGCGCGCTGGGCTGTTCGTCCAGCAGCGCCAGGTAGCTGGTACGGCGCAGCACTGCCTGCAGCAGGCCGAGCACGCGCTTGAGTGCGGCATCGGGCTGCGGTGAACGGGTGGCGGCGTGCAGCAGTGCCGGCAGTACGCGGTCCAGGCGCGCACGCGCCGCATCGGACAGCGACTTCACGCCCGTGCCCTGGGCGAAATCGCGCAGTGACTGATCGGCGCCATTGGCATCGAGGAAACCGGCCTCGGCCAGCAGCGGCGCGTTGCTCCCTTCGGGCAGGCTGCGCCAGTAGTTGGCCAGCGCATCCGGCGCTGCCTGGCCCTTGCGTGGTGCCAGCAGCGCACCGAACTCGGTACTGACGCGCTGCTGCTGCACACGCAGTGCGTCGCGCAGCGCATCCCAATCGGCATAGCCGAGGCCGACGGCAATCCGCTCGCGATCCAGCGCATCGCTGGGCAGCACATGGGTCTGCGCATCGCGCAGCATCTGCAGGCGGTTTTCCAGCCGGCGCAGGAACAGATAGGCCTCGCGCAGTGCGGCGCCATCATCGCGGGCGATCTGCCCGGCAGCCACCAGGGCATCCAGCGCGACCAGCAACCGCCGCTCACGCAGCACCGGCTCACGGCCACCGCGAATGAGCTGCAGCGCTTGGCACAGGAATTCGATCTCGCGGATGCCACCGGCACCGCGCTTGATGTCGTCGTGCATCTCGCGGCGGGCGACTTCTGCAGTGATCGCCGCCTTCATCTCGCGCAGGCCGTCGAGCGCGGTGAAATCCAGGTAGCGGCGGTACACGAACGGACGCAGGGTCTGCAGCCAGGCCTCGCCAGCGGCGATATCGCCCGCCACCGCACGCGCTTTCAGCCAGGCATAGCGCTCCCAGTCACGGCCTTCGCGCTGGAAGTACTGATCCATCGCAGCGAATGACAGCGCGACGCGGCCTGCGCTGCCAAACGGGCGCAGGCGCAGGTCGACGCGATGGCTGAAGCCATCGACGGTGGTTTCATCCAGCAGCTTGGCCAAGCGCTGGCCGAGGCGGGCGAAGTACTCTTCGGCCGCCAGCGCACGCGGACCGTCGGATTCACCGCCCTGCACGTAGGCGTAGACCAGATCGACATCGGAACTGAAGTTGAGCTCGCCACCGCCCAGCTTGCCCAGCCCGAACACCACCAGCTGCTGCGGTTGGCCGTTGTCATCGGTGATCACCCCGTGGCGCTGGGCGAACTCCTGCTGCAGGGCGTCCAGCGCCAAGCGCAGGCAGTCCTCGGCCAACGCGGTGGCGCCCGCCAGGGTCTGCGGCACGTCATCCAGCCCGGCCAGGTCGCGCCAGATCAAGCGGGTGGACATCGCCGTGCGCCAGCGTCGCAGTTGTGCCGGCCAGTCGCTGGGCTGCAGCGGGTCGAGCACCGGCGCCGGCAGCGGCGGGCAGCCCGGCGCGGCCAGCTGCGCCAGCAGGCTGGGCTGGCGCACCAGGGTGTCCAGGGCGAAGTCGCTGCTGATGGCCAGCTGCACCAGCATCGGCTGCAGTTCGGCCGGGATGGGATCGGGCACTGCCTGGGCCAGGCGCGCCAGCGCGCGGTGGACGAGGGGCTGCAGGGTGGCGGGCAATTCGGCGGGGGCGAGGGTCATGCACTGATTCTCGCGGGGTCGCATCTCTTTGCCAACGGCGAAGGGCTGTGACCGCTTGCTGCGATATCGCCGAAGGTTGCTGGGGTTGCCGGCCAGCGGCCGGCACTACCGCTAATGGAGGCCGCGCATTCATCTTGGGCGACAGGCAATAAAAAAGCCCGCTTGCAGCGAACTGCCAGCGGGCTCTGCTCCCTCCCCCACGTCGGGATGCAGGGCCATCGTGCGGTGTACGAAAGTACTTTGCACGCTGCACTGCAAAACAAAACTGACGGGTATGGGAGAGGCCTTGCCGGAAACACCATTCCACGAAGGTAGAACCCCCCGTACGGCAGGGGATGGCCGATAATCGGGATTCCCCCCAGAAACGCTGTTGTCATGACTGTTGATCGCATCGCCAACGCGCGTCTTCGTGACCGCGTGGTCTCCGCCGAGGCCGCAGCCGCGCTGATCCAGCCCGGTGAAACCGTGGCCATGAGCGGCTTTACCGGCTCCGGTTACCCCAAGGCCGTTCCCGTTGAACTGGCCCGCCGCATCGAATCGGTGCATGCCCAGGGCCTGCCCTTCCAGATCAGCCTGATGACCGGCGCCTCCACCGCGCCGGAACTCGATGGCGCGCTGGCCAAGGCCGATGGCATCGCCATGCGCATGCCGTTCCAGAGCGACCCGGATGCGCGCAACCGCATCAACGAGGGCAAGCTGGATTACATCGACATCCACCTCAGCCACGTCGCCCAGCACGTCTGGTTCGGCTTCTACGGTGAGATCGATACCGCCGTGGTCGAGGTCTCGGCGATCCGCGAGGATGGCTCGCTGGTGCCGTCCACCTCGCTGGGCAACAACAAGACCTGGCTGGACCTGGCCAAGAAGGTGATCATCGAGGTCAACGAGTGGCAGCCGGCCGGCGTGGACGGCATGCATGACATCTACTACGGCACCGCGCTGCCGCCGCACCGCAAGCCGATTCCGCTGGTCAATGCCAACGACCGCATCGGCGAGACCGCGCTGCGCTGCGACCCGGACAAGATCGTGGCCGTGGTGCGCACCAATGGCCCGGACCGCAACAGCCCGTTCAGCCCGATCGATGCGACCAGCGAGCAGATCGCCGCGCACCTGATCGAGTTCCTGCAGCACGAAGTGAGACGCGGCCGCCTGCCGGCCAACCTGCTGCCGCTGCAGTCGGGCGTGGGCAACATCCCCAATGCAGTGCTGGCCGGCCTGGCCAAGAGTGGTTTCCGCGACCTGGCCGCGTTCACCGAAGTGATCCAGGACGGCATGCTCGACCTGCTGCGCGACGGCGTGCTGAGCTATGCCTCGTGCACCGGCTTCGCACTGAGCCCGCAGGCCAACGAGACGTTCAAGGAGAACATCGATTTCTACCGCGAGCGCATCATCATGCGCACGCAGGAAATCTCCAACCATCCGGAACTGGTGCGCCGCCTGGGCTGCATCGGCATGAACGGCATGATCGAGGTGGACATCTACGGCAACGTCAATTCCACGCACGTGATGGGCACGCGGATCATGAACGGCATCGGCGGTTCGGGCGACTTCGCGCGCAATGGCTTCCTGTCTGCGTTCCTGAGCCCGTCGACGGCGAAGAACGGCACCATTTCGGCGATCGTGCCGATGGCCAGCCATGTCGACCACACCGAGCACGACGTGTCGGTGATCGTGACCGAACAGGGCCTGGCCGATCTGCGTGGCCTGACCCCGCGCAAGCGCGCGCAGGTGCTGATCGACAACTGCGCGCACCCGGATTTCCGCGCGCAGCTGCAGGACTACTTCGACCGCGCCAGCCGCGAGAGCTACGGCAAGCACACCCCGCACCTGCTGCCGGAGGCGCTGTCGTGGCACCAGCGGTGGCTGGATACGGGCACCATGAAGGCCTGAGTATTGCCGGTTCGCCGGGCATGGCCCGGCGCTACCCCGCATCGCACCTTGGTAGCGCCGGGCCATGCCCGGCGGGTGTGCCGCATCACACCTCGGTAGCGCCGGGCCATGCCCGGCGGGTGTGCCGCATCAGGTGCGCAGGCTCGCCAGCGATTCGGCCTGGATGCGCTCGTAGATCTCGAACTCATCGTTCACCGCCGCACCCAGCGCCTGTTCGAAGGCCTCGCGATTGGCATGGGCGGCGTACGCGCGCTGCTCACCGCCGCCCAGGTTCGACTGGAAGATGCCTGCGGCACTGACCGGCAGGAAGTCCTCGTAGACGATCGGATCGGCCGTGGCCAGGCCCGCGGCAACCAGCACTTCGGCCGGCAGATCGGCCACGCGCTCCGGCGCGGCGCGGCCAGCGTCGGTCAGCTGGTAGCGGTAATACCCCAGGCCTTCCTGGCGCAGGGTGTCGTGGTCATCCGGGAAGCTGGCGAACACCGCCTGCAGGCGCTGCCCATAGTCGCCACCGGTGCTGCCCGCGCCGTCGGCATCGCGCGCCTGCGTCAGCAGCTGGTCGTACAGCGCGCGGCCCTTGGCGGTCAGCGCCAGGCCACGCTGCTCGATCTCGCCGAAGCGCGCGGTATGGGTACCGGCGTCGCCGCCCTCGTTGCCCGGGAAGTGCACCGCCTCTTCCAGTGCCTTGAAGCTGGTCTGCCGCAGCAGGATCGGGCAGGCGCGGCGCGGCGGGCCCTCGATCACCGCCTTGGCGGCCATGCCGTGCTCGATCATCGCCGCCTGCGCAGCGTCGATGTCCAGCGTGCGCGGGGTCAGGTGGTTGATGTGCGGGCCACGGAAGCTGACCACGTCGGCCACCAGCCGGTGCGCCTTGTGCAGGGCATGGTAGGTCGGCAGGTCGACGGTGGCGTCACCATGCCAGCGGAAGGTCTCCAGCGCCTGTTCGACGAAGCGCTCGGCATCGGCCTGGGTCAGGCCACCGTCACGCTCGGCCTGGTCGATCAGCGCCAGTGCCTCGTCGGTGAAGATGCGGCGGCGGGCGAGGATCTCGGCCGACTGTGCGCGTAGCGCCTCGTCTTCGATCAGCTCCAGGCGCAGCAGCGAGGTGAACACGCGGAACGGGTTCAGTGCCAGCGCAGCGGCGGTCAGCGGGCGGAAGGCGGTGGAATGCACCGGCACGCCGGCCACCGACAGATCGTAGTAGCCCACCGGGTACATGCCCATCACCGCGAACAGGCGGCGCAGGGTTGCCAGTTCCTGCGGGGTACCGACGCGGATCGCGCCATGGCGTTCTTCATCCAGGCGGGCACGCTCGTCGTTGCGCAGCAGCTGCGCGGCCAGCGCCGGGTCCTGCGCCAGGACCTGCGTGTTGATCCGCTCCACCAGTTCCACCAGCGTGCCGTACAACGGCACTTCGGTGCGGTACATGCGGGACATGGCCTGGGCGAACAGGCGGCGGATCACATCAGGCGAAACGAAAGAGGCGCTCATCAGTCACTCGATTACGGGAACGGGGAACAGCTCGGACCCGTATTGTCGCCGGAGCGCGCGGCGGCGGCGATACGCAGAGCAACATGAAGAGCATCGGTAGCGCCGGGCCATGCCCGGCGAATCCCAGGGCCGCGCTGCGCGCTCGCCGGGCGTGGCCCGGCGCTACCGCTTCAACTGCCGCTTCAGCGTGGCATCGAGGGCGATCGGCCGATCCCAGTGCTCGTAGCTGGCCACGATGGCGTGGCGTACGGCGCGGTAGTGCAGGTTCTGCGGCTTGGCCGGCATCCGCTTCACCACCTCGGCCCAGCCGCCCTCGGGGTCCTGGCTGAAGGCGCGCACGCTGTCGCGGCAGGTCTGGCCACTGGCCTTGGCCCAGAAACAGGCGAAATAGATGTCGCCGGCCTGCCACCGGTGGGTGGTGGCCAGCGCGGCGATGTAACCGCGCGGTACACCGGCATAGCGCGATACCTCGTCGAGGAAGGCATCGGGGTAACGCTCGGCGTAGTGGTTGATGTCGGCCAGCTGGGTGTCGACCCAGGCATCGCCGGTATCCACCTCATAGGTCGCCGAACGTTCGGCGGTCTGCTGCGCCAGCACGATGGCCGGCGCCAGCAGCAGGGACAACAGCAGGGCGCGCAGTGGCAGTTTCATGCTTCGATTCTGCCGCAGCGGCCGCGCCGTGTCAGGCCGCGGCAGCGGCCTTGGCCTCGATCGTCGCCAGCGCCGCCGGCCAGTCCCAGGCGGTATCGGCGTTGACCATGCGTGGTTCGTCGTCGGCCACGCCGTGCTGGGTCTCGTGCGCCCAGGTCACCGCGTACGGGGTGTGGATACCCCAGCCGCCGAGGGTGATCACCGGTTCGATGTCCGAGCGCAGCGAATTGCCGACCATCACGAACTGCTGCATCGGCAGGTCGAACTCGGCCAGCACGCGGGCATAGGTTTCCGGGTCCTTCTCGGACACGATCTCGATGCGCGGGAACAGGTCCGCCAGCGCCGCGACCTTGATCTTGGCTTCCTGGTGGAACAGGTCGCCCTTGGTGATCAGCACCACCGGGTACTGCGCGGCGATGGCGGCCACCGACTCGCGTACGCCGTCGATCAGTTCGACCGGGTGGCGCAGGGTGTCATGGCCGATATCGAGGATGCGCTGGATGTCCTTGGCTTCGATCCGCTGCGAGGTGATCTCGATGGCCGCTTCGATCATCGACAGCGTCATGCTCTTCACCCCGTAGCCGAACACGCCGAGGTGGCGCTGCTGCACTTCCAGCAGGTGGCGGGCGGTCTGGGTGTCGTGGACGTCGATGTAGCGCGACAGCAGGTCCAGGTAATCCTGCTCGGCCTTGCGGTAGTAGTCCTCGCTCTTCCACAGCGTGTCGTCACCGTCAAAACCGACCAGGCCGATGGCGCGCGAGGGCGCAGGCGTGGAGGTGTTCATCGCCCTAGGATACAGGCGCGGCGATGACGAAAAAAACCCGGGTGGCCGAAGCCACCCGGGTTGCCCATGCACCGGTTGTCCCGAATTCAACCTTGATCAGCGACCCTGGCCTGCGGCCGTGCCACCCGCGCCGGCACCCGCCTGCTGGGCGGCCACGTAGGCCTTGTACTCGTCGGCGCTCAACTGGCCGTCCTTGTTGGCATCCGCCTGGTCGAACACCTGCGCAAGGCCCGCATTCACCTGCGACTCGCTCTTGCTGATGGTGCCGTTGCCATCGGTATCGATGCTGGCCCACGTCTGGCCACCGCCGTTGGCCTGCGCCGAGGCTGCTGCGGCCGCGTCGGTGGCCTGGTCAGCCGCCTGGCCTGCCTGTGCCGCCGCCTGCTGGGCCTGTGCCGCTTCGTTCTGTGCATGCGCGGCCTGCTGCTTGGCCGACTGCGCCATCGCCGGGATGGCCAACACGCTGCCGGCGGCGACGATCAGGGCGATCAGGGGCTTGCGGTTGCGAATAGTCATCTGGGGTGTCTCCTGAAGGGTGGTAGTGCGCGGTCGTTGTCTCCGCACGGCACCTACCCTGCCACCGCGTTTCTGAATCGATTTTGCGCCGCGATTCCCTCGAACACGCATGGTTAACCACTGGCGCAGACGCATGCGTTAGCGCGGTGGTTAGTGTGAAGTGAGCAGACAGTAAGACGAGCATTCAGCGCTGCACGATTTAACCGGCAGCGAACGAAAAACCTGCGTCAGTCGACGGTTTTTTCCGATGACCGCGAACTGAACAACACCCATCCCAATGCAACACCGGAGAGCGCACCGGCAATCTCCAGCACCACGCGGCTGCCCAGTTCGTTCGGATCGTGGATGGTGGACAGGAACAGGCGCGCATACAGCGGCGACTCCAACCGCACGATGCCCATGTAGAACAGCTTCCAGGCATCGATGCCGGCGGAGATGATCACCGCGATCACGCACGACCAGCCGATGGCATGGCCCACGGTCCAGTGCAGCAGCCGGCACAGGTGGTGCCACAGGAAATACACCAGCAGGCCGACCAGCAGGGCGATGAGGCCCGCCTCGAGCGTACCGAGCAGGCCGAAATGCAGGGGAAGGTTCATCAGGCGGGGACGCAGGAGAAGGCGGCCAGTGTAAGGGGTATCGGCAGGGCTGCGCCCTGTACCTGCCGAAGCCAGGGCAACGGCAACCGCCAAAGCAACAGCGGGCGTTCCGTGGGATGGCGGGGTGGTGTCGGATTGCGGGGACGCCGCAAGTACGTCCCTGTAGGCTCAGCCGCGCCATCCATGGCGCGGATGCCCCGCAATCCGACACCGCCCCGCCTTCGACAGGTTCCCGGTATGTGGTAGATCCACGCCATGCGTGGATGGATTTCCATCGCATCGAATATTTCGACAATTGAACGAAGAACATCCACGCATGGCGTGGACCTACCGTGTCGACCAAGGTCGACACCCACCAGGAGCACGCCAAGCCATTCCGACAGATCGCGGAAATCTGTCGAAGGCGGGGTGGGTCCGGTTGCGGGGGCGTGAGCCGCATGGATGCGGCGACCGAGCTTACATGGACGTACTTGCAGCGGCCCCCGCAACCGGCCCCACCCCGCTATCCCACGGAATGCCCGCTGTTGCTGTTGCTGTTGCCGTTGCCGTTGCCGTCGATTCGGCGGGTGCAGGGCGCAGCCCTGCCGACACCCCCTTACCGCACTGGCACGTCGTAGGCGGTACCGGAGTCCGGCTCGGGCTGCAGCGTGTAGTGCCACCACTCCTGCGCATAGTTGGCGAAACCACGCCGTGCCATCGCCTGTACCAGCTGCTGGCGGTTGCCCTTCTGTGCGTCATTCAGGCCGGGCGTCTGCGTATGCGCGCGCGGGCCGAAGAAGTCGAAATCGGTGCCCATGTCCATCGGCGTACAGCGCCCGCTGCGGCAATCCAGCAGGCCCAGATCCACGGTGGCACCACGGCTGTGGCCGGAGCGCTCGGCGATGTAGCCGTCGCTCAGCAGCTGCGGCTTGTCCAGATCCGGATACTGCAGCGCCTTGCGCGACTGTTCCTGCGGATCACTAACCCAGGCCATGAACGCCTGCACCGCGCGCACCGGGCGATAGCAATCGTAGAGACGCAAGCCAAAACCCTGGGCGCGCAGGTCGGCTTCCACAGCGGCCAACGCCTTTGCCACCGGCGCCAGCAGATAGCATGCAGGTGCCTCATAGCCGGGCACGCGCGCAGCGGTGAAGTTGTTGGCACCGGCGTAGCGGATGTCCATCTCGATGCGCGGCGACAGCGTGCGGATCTCCACCAGTCCCGCCGCAGTGACGTCGGTGGCGGGCGAGATGCGCGGCGGCTCAGCGGCGTGCGCCGCCGCTGCCAGGGCAATCGCCAGTACGAGTGAAATGCAGGTCCTGGAAGTCATAGCTGAAGTCGATCTCCGGATCGATGGCGCGCAGCTCCAGCGTCGGCGTGCCTGCATCGGGATTCAGCCACGCCTGTGCCGAGGGTTCCAGCGTATCCCACTGCAACAGCCAGCGACCCTGTAGCTGCTGCACCGTTGCCTGCAGCGTGGGCGATTTGTCGACGCTGAAGCGCAGGCCGTTGGCGGTGGGACACAGCGAGGCGGGGCCCAGCCAGGGATCGCGGTAGCGCCCCTGCCATTGCGCCAGATCAGTGGTTTCAGCCGGTCGGGCCGCCCGGGTAGAGGGCGCACGACTTCCCGTGGCGGCACGCGCGGCCCGATCGGCCTTCAGCTCGGCCAGGTAGTACCCCACAGGTTGCGCGTCATCCGGCGCGGTGAACTGTTTCAGCGTCGACTGCATCAACGCGGTGCGGGCTTCTTCGGCCTCGCCGTTGATCAGCATCACCACGCCGACCTTGCGATCCGGCAGCAGCGCCAGCGAGGAATACATGCCCGACAGCGTACCGGTGTGCGCGACCTTCCAGTGCCCGTCCATGTCCGACACCCGCCAGCCCAGCCCATAGCCATAGAAGTGGGCGTTGTCCCACTTGCGTTGGCGTTCGCCCAACGGCATCGGCATGTGCAGCGTCCACAGCATGCGGCGTTGCTCGGCGCTCAACCACGCCGGTGCCAGCGCCGGGTCCAGCAGCACCTGCATCCAGCGCGTCATGTCGCGCAGCGAACAGCGGATGCCACCGGCCGCCATCGACGTCAGATCGGGGCTGAGCGTTCCATCGGCACCGGCCACCACGTTGCGGCCATCGCGACGCACATGCGGTTGGGCGACATTGCCGACCTGCTTCACCGACCATGCGCCCACCTGGCAACGGGTCATCCCCAGCGGTTCAAACACCCGCTCGCGCATCAGCTGGTCATAGGGCTTGCCACCGGCGGCCGCAGCCACCTCACCAGCAACGACGTACATCAGGTTGTCGTAGGCGTAGCCGCTGCGGAAACTGGTGACTGGCTTCAGGTGTGCCAGCCCGGCGATGACATCGCTGCGGGTGAAGGCATTGGGCTCGGGCCACAGCATCAGGTCACCGGCACCCAGGCCGAGGCCACTGTTGTGAATCAGCAGATCGCGCACCTGCAGGTGTTCGCCCACCCAGGGGTCATGCATGCGGAACGCCGGCAGGTGGCGGCGTACCGGGTCGTCCCAGCGCAGCTTGCCCTGCTCCACCAGCGTGGCCAGCAGCGCGGCGGTCATCGCCTTGCTGTTGGAGGCGATCTTGAACAGCGTGTCTTCGTCGATGCGGCCGCCGTCACCGCGCGCGCCTTCGGCGTGGCGATAGACCACCTGGCCATCCTCGACCACCGCCATCGCCAGCCCCGGCAGGTGCTCGTGCTGGCCCACGAAGGCGATGTCGGCGTCAAGGCGTGCGGTGTCCACCGCCCCTGCTGGGGCGGTGGCGGCAAGCAACGCGGCCAAGGTCAGCAGGCGATACACGGCCGGTCTCCATTGGCAGGGCCGGGCGACGCCCGGCCCTGCGCATCCTCGTCGATCAGAAGTTCCAGGTCACCACCAGCTGGGTGTAGCGCGGCGCCTGCCAGCGGGTACCGGTAGCGAAGGTGTTCTCGCGGTACTGGCCAGGCTGGGCTTCGTAACGCTGGTGCACGTTGATGGTCTTCTGGTTGTTGAAGATGTTGTACACCGACAGCCGGGCACTCAGGTCGATGCCCTCCACCGGCAGGCGCCAGGTCACGTTCGCGCCCATGGTCCAAGTCCACGGCAGGCGACCGAAGGCACCACGCGGGCTGTATTCGAACTGGCGTTTGTCATAGGGGCCGGAGCAGTTGGCCACGCACAGCCAGCCGGTGCCACCACCGCTGCCCTCACTGGAGGTGCTGCCACCTGCGATCGAATCGTTCGGCCACATGACGCCATAAGCGGTGATCGGGCCGCCGGACTGCACCTGCAACGTGGTGCCGAACGACCACTGCTTGTTCAGCGCATACGCCGCGCGCAGCTTGAACTGGTGACGGAAATCATTGAACAGCACGCCATAACGTTCATTGGTAGCCGGGTGATCCCAGAACTGGACCATGCCGGTGTCGCCGTAGTTGGTATCGGAGTTCACCGGCCCTTCGAAATTGCCCTCGCTCTTGGACCACAGGTAGGACGCGTTGAGCATCCACTTCTCGTCCCATGCGCGATCGATCTGGAATTCCAGCGCCTTGTAGGTACGCTTCGGCTTGGAATAACCGATCACCTCGCCGCTGCCGCCCTTGCGATAGCCGCTGTTGGCGGTATCGATGGTGATCCAGCCTTCGTTGGCGCAGCCGATGCTCTTGTCGCCCCAGATGGTCAGGCTCTCGCCCGGGTTCGCGATCGGCCACAACGTGCTCGGCGTCGGTCCGCACGGGGTGTAGTTGATGCGGATGTCATCCAGTGCGCGGGTCATGCGCCGGTAGGTGGCGTTGACGCCCCACGACCAGGCCTGGTTGATCATGTTCTGGAAACCGAGGATGTACTCGTCCTGGTAGACCGCTTTCAGGTCCTTGTCCACGCTCTGCCGCAGGTCGGCACCGCCGGTGTTCATGCGGGTGTCGGTCGGCCCGATCTGCTGTCCGATGACCGGCGCCATGTACGCCGAACCGGTAGGCGAGGTCTTCCGTTCCCAGCCCTCAAGCACGTAGTAGCTGTACTCGTCGGTCAGGCCGCCGGCGAAGTTGACGTTGATGTTGTTGGTCACCGGCAGGTAGTAACGACCCGCGTTGCCGAACAGCTTGGTGCTGCCATCGCCCTTCATGTCCCACGAGAAGCCCACCCGCGGCGCAATCAGATCGTCCATCTTGATGAACGCCTTGCCGGCGGCGGTGCGGTTTTCGAAGCGGTCCCAACGCACGCCAAGGTTCAGCATCAGGTTCGGAGTGATGTTCCAGATGTCTTCCAGGTAGAAGGCATTGGCTTCGGTCTCGAACTTGCCGCCGGATTGCCGGTTGCGCGCACGCAGCATCTCGGTGACACCGGCCGGCACGTAGGCATTGGCGCCGTCCCACACTTCATCCCCGGGACGCGCCACGTAGGCGGTGTAGCTCAAGGCGGTCGGCCCGGGATAGCGGGTGGTCTGGTCGGTGGTCATCAGCTCGCGGTCAACGCCGAAGCGCAGCAGGTGGTCTCCCAGCTGCCATTCGAAGTCCAGGCGCGCCACGTCGCGTGTGTCATCACGCTCGGCCACGGCGGTCCCGGTCGGATGGCAGCCGGCGCGCAGGCCCTGCAGCTTGGACAGACGGGTGCCATAGGTGCTGTCGGTGAACACCGGGCTGCAGGCCTGGTCCAGCGACGAGTTGGTGAAGGCGCGCTGGTTGTTCTGGCCGACCATCGCGCGCGCGGTGAAGTTCTGTCCGAAGTGACCGGTGTAGGTGGCTGACCAGTTCTTGCCGCCAGTCTCGGTGATCGAATCACCGCCCCAGTCGCCGAGGCGGTTGTCATCCCAGTCGTAGGCGTAGGACGCATTGGTGACATCGCCTTCATCGGAGAATGCCAGCAGCGCCAGGCTGTGGTTGTCATTGATGTTCCAGTCCAGCTTGGTGCCCCAGAACCCATTGCCGGACTTGTTCTTGAACCAGGTGCTGCCATCGGACGAGGTGTTGTGGCCGCGGTCGTTGCGGTCCTCGTACATGGCGAACAGGAACAGCTTGTCCTTGATGATCGGCCCAGAGCCCCAGACATTGGTCTTCAGGAACGAGTTGTTGTCGCGGCTGCCATAGGAATGCGGCGTACCGTCGCGATGGAAATGGTCACCGCCGCTTGAGCGCCCTGCGCTGGGCTCGGCAGTGACTTCCACGCCGCCCTTGAACTCGTTGCTGCCCGAGCGGGTGACCGCGTTGATCACGCCGCCGGTGGAACGGCCAAACTCGACCGAGTAGCCGCCGGTCTTGACCTGGAATTCATTGAAGAACGCGAACGGGGCCGTGCTGAAGCCGCGACGCGTGTACATGTCGGTAACGTTGAGGCCGTTGATGAAGACTGCGTTCTCGGCCACCGAGGAACCGGCGAAGGACAGGCCGCCGAACGAGGAGTTGCCGCCGACCACGCCTGGTGCCATCAGCGCCACGGCGGACAGATCCTGTGCCACCGGAAGCCGTGAGATTTCCTGCCGGTTGATGTTGAATGAGGTCTCGGTGGAATAGACGTCCACCCGGTTGATCACGCGGGTACCGACCACCTGCAGTGCATCGAGGTTGGTGACGCCGCCGCCACTGGCCAGGTTGACGGTCGTGGTGCCGCCGACAGCGACGCTTACCGCCACCTGTTCGCCCAGGGTCTGGCCATCGCGGCTGAGCTGCAGCCGATAGTCACCCACCGGCAGCTGGCCGAGGCGGTAGCTGCCGTCGGCACCGACGGTGACCGTCCGGGTCAGGCCGGTGCCGGCATTGACGACGGTGATCTGGTCGCCCGCGGTGGCGCGGCCGGCAACGGCACCCGACACGTTCTGGGCCATGGCCGTGGTGGGCAGCATGATGCCCAGACACGCGCCGAGGGCGACGCACAAGGCCGCCCGCTTGATGTTGTAAGCCTTCATCCCCTGCTCTCTCCTGCAAGAATTGAATGGTGGTGGGGTGGTGTGTCGCGCTAGCGTTGCCCGGCTGGCAGTACCCGCCACTGGAAGTCGTAGCTCCATTGGTCGAAGTACAGGTTGCCGCCTGACCACTCGGCCTCGCCGCGCTGCGAGTCGACCGTTTCCGAGCGGTAGTGCTGTTTGGCCGGCACGAACGCCTGGCCGAAATCGTCGTTGAAGGCGATGCGGTAGCCATCAAGGCCACCGAGGTAGAAGTCACGCAGCGCGGGCGTGCCGCTGGCCAGCGCACCGGTGGTCACATCCATCGGCAGCCAACCATAGGGCGCCAGGTAGACCTGTCCCCAGTCGTGCAGGTTGTTGTAGCCGCTGCCATCGTCGGAGAACACCATGCCCGATTGCCAGCGCGCGGGAATGCCGTTCATGCGCAGCAGGGCGATCAACAGCAGTGTCTGCTGCCCGCAATCGGCATGACCGGCGCGCAACGCGTAGTCGCTGATGTTGCTGAGGGTCGAGTACTCGCGCGCACCGGCCCATGGAATGCGGTCGACCGCGGCGAACAGCTTGCGTACCACTTCATACGGGCGTGTCTCGCCCTGCAGCACCTGGTCGGAGAACAGCTTCAGCGCCGGGGTGAAGCGCACGTGCGGCAGCTGCTCGGCCAGATAGGGCTTCAATGCTGGATCATCCGGCGTGGCCTGCACCTTCGTCGCATCGATTGCCGTGTGGCGCGCGAAGATCGTCACCGCATAGCGGATTTCAAAGTGCGTCGGCTGGCCAGCCACGGCTGCGGCTTCCAGGTAGGCGGTGCGCTGCTGGGTGCTGGCCGGGGCGACTCGAGCCTTGCCTGGTGCACTGCCGATCCACTGCACGCGCTCCTGCTGGCCGGGAATCTCGCGCGGGTACGGAATCCAGGCACGTACGGTTTCGCCGGCCGGTACGGCATCTGCCTTGACCGTCAACGATTGGGTGAATTCGATGCGCTGCGGCAGCACGGATGCCATGCCGCTCTGTTCGGCGGCGGCAACCACGCGCGCGTGATGCGCGTTGAGCACCTCGTTGGGACCCGGCGCCGGCATCGGCGCATCCGCGCGGCGGCGTGCACGCGCTTCATCGCTGAGCAGGAACAGGTTCGATGGTGCGCGCTTGAAGTACCAGCGCGTGCCATCGATGTCGAGATGCTCGATCAGGCCAAGCTGGTCCCAGCGCGCGAATTCCTCGTCGGTCAGGTCGGGAATCCAGCGGCGTACCGCTGCTTTGGCAGCGGCTTGGTCAAGGGAGAAATCCAGTTTGATGCGGCGCATGCGCTCGCGCTGGAACGCGCTTTCGGCAACATCGCCTGCGGTCGCCAGCAACGCATCGGCATCGCTGAAACGACCGCTGTCGACCAGATCGATCAGCTGCGTTTCCCGTTCGCGATCAGTGGCGCTGCGCGGATCCGCGGCCGGTGCCGCCGACGCCCACAGCAGCAGCGCGGCACACAGGCCGGCAGCGGCAGGCAGAGACGGTTTGCGAACGGCAGGATCCACAGCGACACTTCCCAAGCGCGGGTGGTAACGGCTGTGTAACACGGGCCGGAAGACCGGTCAATAATTTATTCTTGCTTTCGGTGACGAAACGAATAAATATTCCAACAGGCATTCGAGGAGGGTGTGCAGCGCATGATCCTGGCTTCCCGCGAACCGCGCCGGCACTGGCCGCACCGGTTGACCTTGGCACTGGCCCTGGGCCTGCTGGGCGCACCCGCATTCACCCAGGCGGCCACGCCTGCACCCGACCCCGGCGCCCCGCTGCCTTACGTGATCGGCCTGCACGAGGCCTACCTCACCGCGGACTACTGGGCGGCACGGCTGGACAATGCCGACGCACCTATCCTGGACCGCGCGCAGATCGAGGCGCAGAACGCACGGATGCGCGCGCAGGACAAGCACATCCAGGACATCGCCACCCTGCCTGCGCAGCTCAGCACGGCACAGGTGCGTGACAGCATCGGCGCGCTGTCGAGCTGGCCCACGCGGGCGCTGTATGACGACAAGGGCCGCGCCATCGCACCGGACGTGCGCAGCGCGATCGAAGCCAACCTCGGTCTCGACGCAGTTCCGTCGCAGGTGTCGCCGGACTACGCCCTGGTGGTGAAGCGCGCCGCGCTGCGCACCTTCCCCACCCGCCAGCGTGTCTTCAGCACCGTCGGCGATACCGACATCGACCGCTTCCAGGAGTCGGCACTGTTCCCCGGCGACAAGGTTGCCGTCGTCCACCGCAGCACCGACGGCCGCTGGCTGTTCGTGCACAGCGAGCGCTACAGCGCATGGATCGAAGCCGACGCGGTGGCCAGCGGTGACAAGGCCACGGTGCTCGGCTACGGCGCGAAGGGCCCGTACCGCGTCGTCACCGCCGCCACAGCGCACACCGCCTACACACCCGAAGAACCGCGCGTATCGCGCCTGCAGCTGGACATGGGCGTGCGCCTGCCGGTGTTGGCCGACTGGCCCGTCGCTGAGCCAGTGAACGGGCAACAAGCGCACGCCTCGTGGGTGGTGCAGCTGCCGGTGCGCGAGGCCGATGGCCGCCTGAAGCTGGTGCCGGCGCTGCTGCCGCGCTCGCAGGAGACCGCCGCCGACTACCTGCCGCTGACTCCGCGCCTGCTGCTGCAGCAAGCGTTCAAGTTCCTCGGCGAGCGCTACGGCTGGGGCCACGACTACGACACCCGCGACTGCAGTGGATTCGTATCGGAGATCTACCGCAGCTTCGGCGTGCTGCTGCCACGCAATACCAGCGCACAGGCGGTCAGTCCCGCGCTGGACCGCTTGCCGTTCACCGCCAAGGACGGCAAGGCCGTGCGCGACCGCGCCGTCACCGATCTGCAGGTGGGTGACCTGGTCTACATCCCCGGCCACGTGATGATGGCCATCGGCCACGTCGATGGCCGCACCTGGGTGATCCACGATACCGCGGGCGGCAGCTGGTTCGGCGCCGACGGCAAGCGTGTGCAGGCCCACCTCAATGGCGTATCGGTCACCCCGCTGGAGCCGATGATGGCCAGCGACAGCGTCCGCTACATCGATCGCATCACCAACATCCAACGCCTGCGTGCCAAGAACCCCTGAATGAAGATCACCGCCATCGAACTGGGCATGCTGCGCGTGCCGCTGAAGACCCCTTTCAAGACCGCGCTGCGCACGGTGGAAACCGTGGAGGACGTGGTGGTGCTGATCCGCACCGACAGCGGCCACACCGGCTACGGCGAGGCGCCTGCCACCGCGGTGATCACCGGTGATACCCACGGCTCGATCATCGAAGCGATCCGGCACTTCATCGCCCCGCGCCTGATCGGCCAGGAGGTGGTCAACCTCAACCGCCTGTGCACGCTGGTGCAGACCGCGATGGAGCGCAACACCAGCGCCAAGGCGGCGGTGGAGATCGCCCTGTACGACCTGTGGGCGCAGCTGCATGGCGCGCCGCTGTACCAGATGCTCGGTGGTGGCGACCCGGTGATCACCACCGACATCACCATCAGCGTGGACTACATCGACAAGATGGTGGCCGATTCGCTGTCGGCGATCGAACGCGGCTTCGAGTCGCTGAAGATCAAGGTCGGCAAGGACATCGGCGTGGACATCGAGCGGGTCAAGGCGATCCATGCCGCCGTCGAAGGCCGTGCGCTGCTGCGCCTGGATGCCAACCAGGGCTGGACCGCCAAGCAGGCGGTGCATGCGATGCGCACGCTGGAAGATGCAGGTGTGGTGCTGGAACTGCTGGAGCAGCCGGTCAAGGCCGCCGACATCAGCGGCCTGAAGTACGTAACCGATCGGGTCAACACCCCGGTGATGGCCGACGAGAGCGTGTTCAGTCCGAGCCAGGTGATGGACCTGATCCAGCAGCGCGCCGCCGACATCATCAACATCAAGCTGATGAAGACCGGTGGCCTGTCCAACGCGATCCGCATTGCCGACATCGCCGGCATCTACGGCGTGCCGTGCATGATCGGCTGCATGATCGAATCCAGCATCAGCGTGGCCGCAGCGGTGCACCTGGCGGTAGCCAAGAGCGATGTGATCACCAAGGTCGACCTGGATGGTCCCTCGCTGGGACAGTTCGATCCGGTCAGCGGCGGGGTGCGCTTCAACGAGTCGGAGATCAGCATCAGCGATGTGCCGGGGTTGGGCATCACCGAAGTGCGGGGGTTGGAGATGCTGGGTTGATTTCTGCCTTGCGGCTGGCTTGGTGTACAACTGACGTTGGGTCGGGCGTTACTTTTCTTTTCGCGAAAAGAAAAGTAACCAAAAGAAACGCTCCGCCGGCCGCGAGCCGACGTGCTGCGCACGCCGGTGCCCTGCGCTCCTCGGTCCGCCGAGGGACGGCGCGGAACTCGCTGCGCTCAGACACCCGCGCCTCTTCGCCCTCGCCGGACCTGCGGTGCTCGGCTCGCTTGAAGGCGGACTCAACTGCAGCTCCGGGTAGATCCACGCCATGCGTGGATGTCCTTGCTCCTGCTTTTGCCCCACTCCGTGCCCCCTTCGCGGCTGGCACCCGCCCGACCCACCCCATAATCCGCTCTACGCAACCAACCGCAACGCGCCTACACATGCCCGGACGCCCCGCATGCCGCCCCTGCTGAAAATCCGCACCGAGCGCGGGCAGATGTCGGCCATCGAACGCCGCATCGCCGACTTCATCCTCGACAACGCGCACCTGCTGCGCGACTACTCCTCGCAGCAGCTGGCCAGCGCGCTGGGCATCAGCCAGTCCAGCGTGGTCAAGTTCAGCCAGAAGCTCGGCTTCAAGGGCTACCCGGACCTGAAATATTCCATCGGCGAGGACGTCGCCCGCGCCGGTGCCGACCCACAGCAGGCGCCCGCCGAACCGGACATCAGCGATGACTACCTGCGCCTGGGCGACGCCCTGCGCCGCAGCAAGGCCCAGGCCGAGGAAGAAACCCGCCAGGCCAACCCACGCGAGGAGATCGAGCGCATCGTGCAGCTGCTCGACGGCGCGCCCAAGCTGTTTGTGCACGGTCTCGGTGACGACGGCCTGTACGCGCGCGAATTCGCCATGCGGCTGTCGCTGCTCGGCCTGCTGGTGGTGCCACATACCGATCCGATCCTGATGCTGGCCAACCTGTCCGCCGCGCGCCCGGGCGATGTGCTGCTGATGTTCTCCGAGTTCGGCAAGTTGCCACAGCTTTCGCAGCTGTCGCGCCAGTTCCAGGACATGGGCGGCAAAGTGGTGTCGATCACCCGCCACACCGCCAACCCGCTGCGTGCGCATGCCGATGCGGCACTGGTGGTGTGCGCGCACGACCGCGCGCCGCAGGTGGCGCAGCTGCTGTACCGTAGCGCCATGCATGCCCTGCTCGATTTCCTGTTCGTGCTGCTCTGCCACGCCAATCCGGATCGCCAGCAGCAGCTGGCGGTGAACCTGGAACGGATCGACCACCTGCTGGATTCCTGACCGGAGCGCCCGATGAACCTGCTGCTGGCCCGCCTTGCATCTGCCGCGCTGCTGCTCGTTGCCGCAGCTGCTCTCCACGCTGCCCCACTGGACAACGCTCGCCAACTGATCGTGGTCACCAGCGAGACCTGGGACAGCACGCAGGGCCAGCTGCAGGCCTTCGTGCGCGACGGCAAGCACTGGCGCAGGCACGGCCAGGCCTTCCCGGTGGCGCTGGGTCGCACCGGCAGTGCCTGGGGCCTGGGCCTGCATCCTGCCCAGACCGACGGTCCGCAGAAACAGGAAGGCGATGGCCGCAGTCCGGCCGGTGTGTTCGCGCTGGGCAGCGCGTTCGGCTATGCCATCCGGCCCGGCACGGCAATGACCTATCAGCCGATGCTCGAGAGCAGCTACTGCATGGACGTGCCAGCATCGCCGTTCTACAACCGCATCGTCGATGCGAAGAAGGTGGGCAGCGCCGCCATAGCCGGTTCCACCGAACCGATGCGGCTGGACCTGCACAACCAAGGTGACGTGCGTTACCGGGAAGGCTTCGTGATCGCGCACAACCCGGACAACCAACCCGGCAAGGGCAGCTGCATCTTCGCCCATCTGTGGCGCCAGCCCGGCGAGGCCACCGCTGGCTGCACTGCGATGCCAGAGGTGCGCATGCAGGCGTTGCTGGACTGGCTGCGCCCGCAGGACACGCCACGCTTCGTCCTGTTGCCAAGGGCCGAATACCAGCGCCTGCAGGCACAGTGGAAACTGCCCGCGCTTGAAGGAGCCGTACGTTGAGCGCCGCCGACGAACCGCAACTGCAACGCGCGGTCAGCCGCTGGCAGATCGTCGGCCTGTCCATCAACGATGTGGTCGGCAGCGGCATCTACCTGCTGCCGGCGGCCACGGTCGCCCTGCTCGGCCCCTTCAGCCTGTGGGGCGTGGTCGCCGCCGGCATCGTCGTCGCCCTGCTGGTGCTGTGCTACGCGCAGGCGGCCAGCTATTTCGATGAACCCGGTGGCAGCTACCTGTACGCGCGCGAAGCCTTTGGTCGCTTCGCCGGTTTCGAGATCGGCTGGATGATCTGGCTGACCCGCATCAGCTCGGCCGCAGCGCTCAGCAATGCGCTGGCCGACGCTGTGGCGCGGTTCTGGCCGTGGGCAGGCGCAGGCATGGGCCGTATCGCGATCATCGTTGTCTCGCTCGGTTTCCTCACCGGGGTGAACATCATCGGCGTGCGTTCGGCCGCCCGCACCGGCATCGTGCTGGTGATCGGCAAGATGCTGCCGCTACTGTTGTTCGTGGCCATCGGCGCGTTCTACATCGACCCACAGCTGGCCTTCTCCGGCCAGCGCCCGGACCCGCACGACCTGCAGCGCATGGGCGAGGCGGCGCTGCTGTTGCTGTATGCCTACGCCGGGTTCGAGAACATTCCGGCCGCAGCCGGTGAATACCGCAACCCACGCCGCGACATCCCGTTCGCGCTGATCACCATGATCGTCACCGTCACCGTGATCTACGCGGCGGTGCAGATCGTGGCGCAGGGCACGCTGCCCGGCCTGGCCGGCTCGGCCACGCCGCTGGCCGATGCGGCCTCCAGCTTCGGCGGCGAGGCGCTGGCGCTGATCCTCACCGTGGGCGCGACCATCTCCATCCTCGGCACCAACAGCAACACGATGATGATGGGCCCGCGCTTCCTGTTCGCCCTGGCCCGCGATGGCTACGGCCCGAAGGTGCTGGCGCAGGTGCACCCGCGCTTCCGTACCCCGGCCGCGGCGATCTTCTGCCAGGGGCTGATCGCCCTCGGCCTGGCGCTGTCCGGGTCGTTCGTGCAGCTGGCACTGCTGTCGATGACCACGCGCCTGTTCGCCTACATCGGCACGGCCGCCGCAGTGCTGGTGCTGGCCAAGCGCTATGCCGACCGTCCCGGCGCGCTGAAGCTGCCCGGCGGCCCGTTGATTCCGGTGCTGGCCCTGCTGCTGTGCGTGGCCCTGTTTGCCAGTGCCAGCTGGCAGAACATCGTCGCAGCGCTGGTCGCCTTCGCCGTTGGCGCGGTGATCTACAAGCTGCCGCGCAAGGATGCCGCTGCTGATTGACCTGCCGATCACGCTGCCGGTCCGGCGCGTTAACCGGCCGATGGGCACGATCAGGCTTCGTCCACTACGGAGCCTTCTGTCCATGAGCCCCGATTACCAGATCCCCGGTCGCGTGCCGGAAGACAGCACCCCGCGCGAGGCCATTTCCGACTACTGGCGCGACCGCTACAGCGCCGAACCGTATTACGACGCCAGCCTGCTGTTCGATGACTACGAGCCGGCCTATCAGATCGGCCACGCAGCACGCTTCAACGAAACCCGCGCCGATCAGGTGATCCGCGCCTACGAACAGGTCGAAGCGGAGTTGCAGTCCCGCTGGGCGACCGAGCGCGGCAAGAGCCGCCTGGAATGGGATCAGGCCCGCGCCGCTGTACGCCGCGGTTGGGATGAAGCCCATGTGGCCGATCCGCGGCTGACGCGCCACGGTTGACCCCTACAGCTGCTGACTGATGCAGCCCCAGTAGCGCCGAGCCCCTGCTCGGCGCCTTCTGCGTTGCAGGCCTGGCCTGGGCAGGCGCTTGGCGCTACCTCAGCCGGTCATTCCTGTTCCGGCAGCGGCGGGATCGACGACGCGCGCTTGGGCTCGGCCGCGTTGGCGGCAATCAGGTCGCGGGTGTTCTTCTGCACCGCCACCGCGCCAAACAGCGACAGCGCGAACGCCATGCCGTAGAAGCCCTTTTCGCTCAGCACCAGGGTGGCGTTCCACAGGCCGACCAGCAGCAGCAACAGCGCCGACAGCAGTGCGAACCAGCACAGCGCGTAGTACAGGCCGCTCACCGGAATGGCCTCGACGCGGTCGCGCACGCTCTTCTGCAGCGATACCGCTGCAAACAGGCCGAACAGCAGCAGGGTCAGGTAATAGCCCTTCTCGTTCAGCGGCATCTCGGCATTGAACAGGCCGACCAGGTAGGCCACCGCGCCCAGCAGCAGGGCCACCCACGAGGCGGCGATGAAGGCGGGCGAGGGTCGATGGATGAGGGGTGCGTTCATTGCAGGTCCTTGGCAGACAGGCGGGCAATGCTTTGCCCGGACGACAACACCCTAGACGATCCGCGCCATGCCGCACAGGGGGGAGCAGGACCTTCGGGCCACGACCGTCACCGCCCCGGTGGTATACAAGGGAGAGCCTGGCCATCCGCATCCCCTTCCGCTGGAGATACCCATGACCCGCACGCCCCTGCTGCTCGCCCTCGGCCTGCTGCCGATCCTCGCCACCACCGCCTGCAACGCGGCCGGCCCTGATGCGTCTGAGCAGAAGGCTCCGGCAACCGCCGCGGCCAGCGCAGACCAACGCCCCTTCACCGCCACCGAGGTCAGCCGGTTCGACCAGCCGTGGGCGATGACCTTCCTGCCCGATGGCAGCCTGCTGGTCACCGAAAAGCGCGGCAAGCTGCAGCACCTGGACCTGGCCAGCGGCCAGAAACATGAGATCACCGGTGTGCCGAAGGTCGCCTACGGCGGCCAGGGTGGGTTCGGTGACGTCATCCTGCATCCGGATTTCGCCCGCAACCATGTGGTGTACGTCAGCTACGCCGAGGAAGGCACGCTGGACACGCGCGGCGCGGCCGTGGCCCGTGCCACCCTCGCCCTCGATGCCAACGGTGGCGGCCAGCTGAAGGACCTGAAGGTGATCTGGCGGCAGACGCCGAAGGTCAGCGGCGAAGGCCACTACGGCCACCGCCTGGCCTTCGGCCCGGACGGCAAGCTGTGGATCAGTTCGAGCGAACGGCAGAAGTTCGATCCTGCGCAGGACATGAGCGGCAACCTGGGCAAGATCATCCGCCTCAACGACGACGGCAGCCTGCCGGCCGACAATCCGTTCGCCTCGCAGGGCGGCGTGGCCGCGCAGGTGTGGTCGCTCGGCCACCGCAACGTGCTGGGCATCGCCTTCGATGCCAGCGGCAAGCTGTGGGCGCAGGAGATGGGTCCGGCCGGCGGCGATGAGCTGAACCTGATCGTGCGCGGTGCCAACTACGGCTACCCGATCGTGTCCAATGGCGACCACTACGACGGCCGTCCGATTCCCGACCATGACACCCGCCCGGAGTTCGCCGCACCGAAGGTGACCTGGAACCCGGTGATTTCCCCGGCCGGCCTGATGTTCTACAGCGGCAGCCTGTTCCCGCAGTGGAAGGGCAGCGCCTTCATCGGTGGCCTGTCGTCCACCTCGCTGGTGCGGGTTGCCTTCGACGGCGACAGCGCGCGCGAGGCCGAACGCTTCAACATGGGCGAGCGCATCCGCGAAGTGGAACAGGGCCCGGACGGCGCGCTGTGGCTGCTGGAAGACGGCAGCAAGGCACGGCTGCTGAAGCTCACGCCGAAGGCCTGACGGCCGGGTGGTGCCGGCTGCTGGCCGGCACCTGCAGGAGCCCTGGTTGCCGGCCCGCGGCCGGCACTACCGATCTGGAACGGCCCTGCATACGGGGCCGTTTTCGTTACTGGATGGTGCCGACCTTCACCTCGGTGCGCGTGCAGGCCTTGTCCAGGCACTGGCCGGTCAGCCAGACCTGGCCATCGCCGATCATCACGCCCTGCTGGTTGACGAACACCGTGCCGAAGTCCTGCGCGGACACCGCCTTGACCACCGCCGGGGTGATGATCTTTTCGTAGTTGCGCTGGAATTCACCGGGCCCGGTGATCTTCCTGCCACCGCTGATGTTCAGCGGGAAACGCACTTCTTCAACCACCGCCGCGCGATCGCCACCGACCACTGCGGTCTTGAAGGCAGTGAATACTTTTTCATACTGCGCCGCATCGCCGAGCAGCGTCTCGATGCGCGCGCGGGCGTCGTCTGCCGCCGCAGGTGCTGCGGGGTTGGCAGCATCGGCCGGCGTCGCAGCCGCATCCTTGGCGTGCTCCGCCGCAGCCTGTGGCGCGGCGACCGCATCGGGCGTGGTGCTGGCGGCCGCTTCGGCCGGCGTCGCGCCCGTCATCGGCGGAGGCGCATCGGCGGCAGGTTCGGGCGGCGGTGCCGGCTGCGAGCACGCTGCCAGCAACAGGACAGGAACAAGGTAGGCCATCGTGCGCATGCGCGGTCTCCATCGGATCAGGCTCCGATGGTAGCGCCGGGCCGTGCCCGGCGTGTTCGCCATGGGTGAGGACGCCGGGGATGGCCCGGCGCTACTCATTGCCAGTAGACCCACGCCATGCGTGGATGCTCTACCGATCAGGCCTTCAGCAGTTCGAACTGCACCGCGTCACCGGCCATCGACGAGGCGCACACCCACACGTCGAACAGGCCCGGCTCGGCACGCAGCACGCCGTCGCGGCCGGTGAATGCCAGCTGTTCACGGGTCAGGGTGAACACCACCTCGGCCGACTCGCCCGGCTGCAGGGCCACCTTGCGGAAGTCCTTCAGCTCGCGCACCGGCCGCACGCGGCTGGCCACGCGGTCGTGGATGTACAGCTGCACCACTTCCTCGCCGGCCACGCTGCCGGTATTGGTCAGCGTGGTGGTCAGGGTCAGGGTGTCGTCCCAGCCGACGCGCGCAGTGCTCAGCTGCGGCACGCCGTAGGCGAAGGTGGTGTAGCCGATGCCATGGCCGAACGGGTACAACGGCTCGTTCGGAATCTCGCGCCAGCGTGCCTTGAATTCCGACATCGTCGGCAGTTCCGGGCGACCGGTGCGCGGGTGGTTGTAGAAGTACGGCTGCTGGCCGGACACCTGCGGGAAGCTGACCGGCAGGCGGCCGGAGGGGCTGTAATCGCCGAACAGCACATCGGCCACGGCATGGCCGGTCTGCGTGCCCAGGTACCAGGTGATCGCAACGGCATGCGCATTGCGCACCGCGCCCTGCAGGGCCAGCGCGCGACCATTGCGCAACAGCACCACCAGCGGCTTGCCGGTCATCGCCACCGCTTCGGCCAGCGCCTGCTGTGCCGGCGGCAGGGTGATCTCTACGCGCGACTGCGCCTCGCCGCTGTAACGCTGCGGCTCGCCCAGCGCCAGCACCACTACGTCGGCGCGCAGCGCAGCGGCCACGGCCGCCTCGGTGCCACCGGCAATGGCGGCTTCCAGTTCGCATCCCGGCACCACTTCCAGCAGCGCGTCATCGCCGATGGCCGCGCGCACGCCGGTTTCCAGATCCACGTAGCGCTGCTTGTCGCCGAACAGCGTCCAGCAGCCTTCGATGTTGTCGCGGTCCTGCACGAACGGGCCGATCAGCGCGATCTTCTGCCCGTTCTTCTGCAGCGGCAGCACGTTGTCGCGGTTGTTCAGCAGCACGATCGAACGGCGCGCGGCATCGCGCGACAGTTCGTCATGGGCGGCGATATGGGAGGTATCGGCTTCGCGCGCCGGGTCCAGCGAGCGGTACGGGTCGTCGAACAGGCCGATGGCTTCCTTCAGCCACAGGATACGGCGCACGCCTTCATCCAGCACGCTCATCGGCACCTCGCCGCTCTCCACCAGGCCCGGCAGGTGCTCGGCGTAGAAGCCGCTCTGCATGCTCAGGTCCAGGCCGGCGGTGAACGCCTTGGCGGTGGCATCGCGATCGTCGGCGGCATAACCGTGCGCGACCAGTTCCATGTCGGCGGTGTAGTCGGAGATCACCACGCCCGGGAACTTCCATTCACCGCGCAGGATGTCGGTCAGCAGCTCGGCGTTGGCGCTGGCCGGCACGCCGTTGATGTCGTTGAACGAGGACATCACGGTGATCGCGCCAGCGTCGAAGGCCGCCTTGAACGGCGGCAGGTGCACATCGCGCAGGGTCTGCGGCGAAATGTCCACCATGTTGTATTCCATGCCGGCCATCACCGCGCCATAGGCGGCGAAGTGCTTGGGCGTGGCCAGCAGCGAGTCGGCGGCGCGCAGGTCGCTGCCCTGGAAGCCACGCACGCGGGCAGCGGCGAAGGCACAGCCCAGTACCACGTCCTCACCGGCACCTTCGGCACCGCGGCCCCAGCGCTGGTCACGGGCGATGTCCACTGCCGGTGCGTAGGTCCAGTGCAGGCCGGCAGCGGTGGCTTCAACCGCAGTGGCGCGCGCGGTGCGCTCGGCCAGGTCCGGCTCGAAGCTGGCGGCCTCGCCCAGCGGAATCGGGAACACCGTGCGCATGCCGTGGATGACGTCGGCCGCCAGGATCACCGGGATGCCCAGGCGGCTCTCCTCGGTGGCGACCTGCTGGATGCGGCGGCCGAGCTCGGCGCCGACACCGTTGAACAGCGAGCCGACCTTGCCCTCGCGCACCTGCTGCAGCACCTGGTCGGCATTGCGCACGTTGGCTTCCGGGTTCACGTCCGGGGCGAACGGGCGGACCATGTCCGCGAAGACACCCAGCTGGCCGACTTTTTCCTCGACGGTCATCTGGGCAATGAGGGATTCGATGCGATCGGAGGCCACCGGCAGTCCTTGATGAAAACGTTTACAAGCCCGGCATTCTAGCGATCCCGGACGATTTGGCGAGAGGTTTCGTCATTCAGTTTCAGCCACCCGCCGGATCCGTACGGTCCGGCCGGCGGCATCGCAGCTTACTCCGAGCCGGCCAACTGGCGCTGCCCGGCCATCAACATCGCGTCGCTGGACGCCTGGAACACCCGCAGGCCAAAGGCCGGCAGGATCGCCAGCAGGTGGTCGAAGATGTCCGACTGCACCGCCTCGTATTCGCCCCAGGCGGTGCTGCGGGTGAAGCAGTACAGCTCCAGCGGCAGGCCTTCGGTGGTCGGCTGCAGCTGGCGCACCAGCAGGGTCATATCGGTATGGATGCCCGGGTGGCTGGCCAGATAACGCTCCACGTAGGCGCGGAAGGTGCCCAGGTTGGTCACCCGGCGGCTGTTGACCTCGGCCACGCCCTGCTCGCGCAGGCGCCCGTTCCACTGGCCCAGCTCCTGCTGCTTGCCGCGCAGGTAGTCGCCCAGCAGGGCGAACTGGCCGAGGAAGGCCAGGTCCTGTTCCTCCATGAAACGCACGCTGTGCTGGTCCAGGAACAGCGCGCGCTTGATCCGGCGGCCACCGGCCTCCTGCATGCCGCGCCAGTTCTTGAACGACTCGGTCACCAGCTTCTTGGTCGGGATGGTGGTGATGGTCTTGTCGAAGTTCTGCACCGTCACCGTATGCAGGGCGATATCGATGACATCGCCGTCGGCATTCTGGCTGGGCATCTCGATCCAGTCGCCGATACGGATACGCCCATCACCACTGATCTGCACGCTGGCCACCAGCGACAGGATGGTGTCCTGGAAGATCAGCATCAGTACTGCGGTGGCCGCGCCCAGGCCGGTGACCAGGTAGCGCAGGTCGACACCGGCGAGGGTGGCAACGATCGACAGCCCGGCGATCACGAAGATGATGATCTTGGCGACCTGCAGGTACCCCTTGATCGGCTTGTTGCGCGCCTCGGGGCGACGTTCGTACAGGTCGTTGGCCGCATCCAGCGCATGCGACAGCGCCAGCACCACGGTCAGGATCGCCCACGCCTGGCAGGCACCGATGATGAAGCCGACCAGGCCCGGCGGCAGGTCCGGCACGATACGGATGCCCGAGGCGATCACTTGGCTGGGCACCACGTTGGACAGCCGCGAAATGACCCGCATCAGATGGCTGCCGCGGCCGGTATCGGCGCCGGGCAGGCGGTTGAGCAGGCGACGCAGGCCGCGCAGCAGGATGCGCTTGGTCACCCAGTTGGCCAGGCCGGCGGCAACCAGCAGCGCCGAGATCATCAACGCCAGGTAGGCGCCAGGATAGGGTTCCAGTGTGTTCTGCAGCTTTTCCAGCCACTGTACCGCCACCACTGCGTCCACCATCGGTTGTCTCCTTCTTCATTGCTGTTGAGGTTGCCGGCCAGCGGCCGGCTCTACCGGGGGTTGCCAGCCGACGGCCGGCACTACCGGCGTGTCAGTCCCGCGAGCGTTCGATGATCACGCCGACCGCACGTGCACCGCGCACCGCCCCGGGCTTGCTCAGCTTCAGGCGCAGCCACTTCACGTCGAACTCGTCCAGCACGATCTGCGCGCAGCGCTCGGCCAGGGTCTCCACCAGGCCGAACTCCGATTCGCGCACGAACTGCTCCAGGCGCTTGCTGACTGCCTTGTAGTTCAGGGTATGGGCAATGTCATCGCTGGCGGCCGGGCGACGGTTGTCGAACCCCATCTCCAGATCGAACACCAGGTCCTGGCGGATCCGCCGCTCCCAATCGTAGATGCCGATCAGGGCGTCGATCGTCAGCCCTTCGATGAAAACCTTGTCCATTGCGGTTACCAGCCGGAAAACAGGCGGCCATGGTAACGGGACGGCAGTGAGCCTGCCCGGAACGGAGGTGGGTCGCCGGGCATTCGCAAGGTCTGGAAAAGACAAAGGGCCCTGCTAGCGGGGCCCTTTGGTACTACCGTTTTGTCCCCGGGGGGAGCTTTCTCAAGCCGCGGGTCCCGGTGGCGCAGGCACTGAGGTTAGGCAAGGTCCCAATCGCCGGTCAAGGCCAATTGCGACAAAGCAGCTCACGGAATTCGTCCGAGCCGAAACACAGGAAATCGGTCACGCAGGCAACGGCGTTCCCCGATGGTGATCGCCGCCGTCTCTGGCCAGCATCGACCCTTCCTTCACCACCGCACATCACGATGGCTGCATACGATGCATTGAGGCGCGCTTTGTCAGCGGAGCGCCTGTCGACCTACGAGAGAATTGCATCGGCCTGCAGCCCGGGTGTCACCGCCGAATCCCTGTACCTGTGGAACATGCGGATGTGCGGTGCGCTGATGATGCCGGTGCATCTGTGCGAAGTGGTCATCCGCAACGCAGCCGCATCGGCGCTGGCCCGGCAACATGGGCCTCGATGGCCGTGGAATGATGCCTTCCGACGCAGGTTGCCGGCATCTTCATCCGCTTCGGCGAGAACCGCACTGGAACTGGTCACCGGCCGTACCACCGACACGCCCGAGATCGTCGCCAACCTGCCGATGGTTTTCTGGCAGCAGCTCTTCACCTGCCGCTTCGACGCTTCGCTGTGGATACCAGCACTCAGCGGCGTTCTACGCCATGCGCCTTCGGCCCATCCCAGTGTCATCAGGAAAGCCATCCACGCAGATATCGGACGCATCCGCCACCTGCGCAACCGCATCGCCCACCACGAACCGATCCTTGAGCGCGACATCGGCGCCGACCTGGCCGCGATCGGGCGGCTGATCCACGCCCGGTGCCCACACACGCTGGCATGGCTGCAGCGCCATGAACGGGCGACGACGGTATTGGCGGCGTCGCCGTTGGCAGGGCGTCCATAATGCGTCCGCCGGGCATGGCCCGGCGCTACCGGTTGCGGGGCTCACACCGCCGGCAGCGTCGCCATGTCCCAACGCGGGGTGACGTCCACCTTCGGGGGGCTGTGCTGGCCCGCCAGCAGGCGCAGCGCGCCGGCGAAGGCGATCATCGCGCCGTTGTCGGTGCACAACGCCGGCCGCGGGAAGCAGGCGCGGCCGCCGAGGCGCTCGGCCATCTGCTGCAGGCGGGCGCGCAGGCGCTTGTTCGCACCCACGCCGCCGGCCACCACGATCACATTGGTGCCGGCCGCTTCCAGCGCGCGTTCGCACTTGATGCACAGGGTCTCGACCACGGCGTCTTCAAAGCCACGGGCGATGTCGGCGCGGGTCTGCTCGCTCTGGTCGCTGTCGCGCCAGGCCATCAGGACCTGGGTCTTCAGGCCGGAGAAGCTGAAATCCAGGCCGGGGCGGTCGGTCATCGGCCGCGTGAAGCGGTAGACGCCCGGCGTGCCCTGCTCGGCCAGCGCGGCCAGCTGCGGCCCGCCCGGGTACGGCAGGCCCATCATCTTGGCGGTCTTGTCGAAGGCTTCGCCTGCGGCGTCGTCCAGGGTTTCGCCCAGCAACCGGTACTGGCCGATGGCATCGACGGCCACCAGCTGGGTATGGCCACCGGACACCAGCAGCGCCACGAACGGGGCCTGCGGCGGATCGTCTTCCATCAGCGGCGCCAACAGGTGACCTTCCATGTGGTGCACACCCACGGCGGGAACCTCCAGCGCCCAGGCCAGCGACCGGGCCACGCCGGCACCCACCAGCAGCGCCCCTACCAAGCCGGGGCCGGCGGTGTAGGCCACCCCGTCGATGTCGTTCACGCCAAGCCCGGCTTCGGCCAGCGTCTGACGGATCAACGGCAGCAGCTTGCGCACGTGGTCACGGCTGGCCAGTTCAGGCACCACACCGCCGTACTCGGCGTGCAGGGCGATCTGGCTGTAAACCGCATGGGCGCGCAGGGCAGCGCTGCCGGCCAGGTCGGTGTCATACACCGCCACGCCGGTCTCGTCACAGGAAGATTCGATGCCAAGGACTCGCATGCCTGCTATTATGACGCCCCTGCCAACCCCTCGGGGAACTGGCAGGCCTCACTGCAATCCAACAACTTGCCCCTATTCAGGATTTGTGGCTTGCAGTTTGTTTATTCGCCACTATAATGTGCGGCTCGCCGGGCGTGACCCGGTTCTACTGTGTCCCGGAGATTCCATGCCCAGCGTCAAAGTCCGCGAGAACGAACCCTTTGAGTTTGCTCTTCGCCGCTTCAAGCGCACTTGCGAAAAGGCCGGTGTGCTGGCCGAAACCCGCAAGCGCGAGTTCTACGAAAAGCCGACCCAGGAGCGCAAGCGCAAGGCCGCCGCTGCTGTGAAGCGTCAGCTGCGCCGCTCGTCGCGCGACGTTACCAAGCGTCAGCGCCTGTACTGATCGGACGCATCTTCATTGCGGTGGGCATTCCCTGCCGCGATGGAGTCGAAGCCGGCACGCGCGAGCGTCGCCGGCTTTTTGCGTTTCCGGGCCCGGGCATCCGCCCTGCCCCACTACCACCACGAGGTTCGTCATGAGCATGAAGCAGCAGCTCACCGAAGACATGAAGGCCGCCATGAAGGGCGGCGAGAAGCACAAGCTGGGCGTCATCCGCCTGATCAACGCCGCCATCAAGCAGAAGGAAGTCGACGAGCGCATCGAGCTCGACGACACCGCCGTGATCGCGGTGCTCGACAAGATGGTCAAGCAGCGCAAGGACTCGGTCAGCCAGTTTGAAGCGGCCAACCGCGAAGACCTGGCGGCAATCGAGCGCGCCGAAATCGTGGTGATCGAAGCCTACCTGCCGGCCAAGATGGGCGAAGCCGAGATCGTCGCGGCCATCCAGGCGGCCATCGCCGAAACCGGCGCCAGCAGCGCGGCCGACATGGGCAAGCTGATGGGCGCGCTGAAGCCCAAGCTGGCCGGCCAGGCCGACATGGGCCTGGTATCCAAGCTGGTCAAGCAGGCGCTGTCGTAAGCAACGCCAGACCCGGGTCCCTTCCGCACTGCGAAGGGACTGCGGGACGCGCTCCTGCGCACCTGCTTCACCGCGTCTTCGACGTGGTGCTGCTACAACTCCGGCATGGTTGATCCAACGTCCCACGCCCCCGAAGACAGCGCGCCGCACGGCGGCACCGCGTCCCTGCACAAGTACATCAAGCGCCTGCAGGACAGTTTCCCGATGGCCGTCGTCAAGCGCTTCGTCGAAATCGACGTGCTGACCCAGGCCGCCTCGGTTTCCTTCTATGCCCTGCTGTCGATGGCGCCGCTGCTGGTGCTGCTGCTGTGGCTGACCGCCTCGCTGTATCCGCCGGCACAGCAGGCCCTGGTCGACCAGATCAGCTCGGTGGCCGGCAGCAGTGCCGCGACCGTGGCCGAAACCGTGCTGAAGAATGCCGACAACCAGCCCGACGTCGGATCGCTGGCCGGGCTGTGGAGCACGCTGTTGCTGTTCGTTGGCGCCACTGCGGTGTTTGCCCAGTTGCAGAACGCACTGAACCTGATCTTCCGCACCAGCGGCGAACGCCTGGAGGGCATCAAGGCCTGGCTGCGCAAGCGCGTGTTCTCCTTCGGCGTGGTGCTGGCGCTGGGCTTCCTGCTGATCCTGTCGATGACCGCCACCACCGTGCTGCAGGTGGCCTTTGCGCAGCTGCCCTCGATCCTGCCGGCCATCGGCTACCTGACCAGCCTGCTGCTGTACGCGGTCGGCTTCGCCTTCATGTATCACTATCTGCCGGACCGGCGCGTGGCGTGGCGCCAGGCCTTCATCGGCGGCCTCATCACCTCGGCGCTGTTCGCACTCGGCCGCTATGGCATCGGCGTGTACATCGCCACCGTCGCACCGGGCAGCGCTTACGGCTCGATGGGTGCGCTGGTGATCTCGCTGGTCTGGATCTACTACGCCACCGTGGTCTTCTTCGTCGGCGCGCTGATGACCGCGGTGATCGATGAACGCCTGCGCGCACGCCATCATCTGCTGGCTGCCGGCATCGACCCTGGCACTGCGGCGAACGCGCCCGGGAACGTGGCCGGCAAGGGGTAAACTAGGGGGACTGACTTCCCCCTTCCGCGTGGCTGCCGCCGCGCCCTGCCTCGTTGCCCATGGCCCGTATCCCCGACGCTTTCATCGACGACCTGCTGGCCCGCTCCGACATCGTCGAGGTGGTGGGCAGCCGCGTGCCGTTGAAGCGCCAGGGCAAGGAGTACGCCGCGCGCTGCCCGTTCCATGACGAACGCTCGGCCTCCTTCACCGTCTCGCCGACCAAGCAGTTCTATCACTGCTTCGGCTGCGGCGCGCACGGCACGGCCATCAGCTTCCTGATGAACTACGACCGCCTCGAATTCCTCGACGCGGTGGATGAACTGGCCAAGCGTGCCGGCATGGAAGTGCCGCGCAGCGAGAACCCGCGCAGCGCCCAGCAGCAGGATGACAGCCGAGAGCTGTATTCGGCGCTGGACGCGGCAACCAAGTTCTTCCAGAAGAACCTGGAAGGCAGCGAGAAAGCCCGCAGCTACCTCGATGGCCGCGGCGTGGATGAAGAGAACCGCGCACGCTTCCAGATCGGCTATGCGCCTGATGGCTACAGCGGCCTGCGCGACGCACTGGGCAAGGACGAGCGGCGGATGAAGCTGCTCGACCGCGCCGGCCTGTTCTCCAAGAACGATCGCGGCCACGTCTACGACAAGTTCCGCGACCGGGTGATGTTCCCGATCTTCGACCGCCGTGGCCGGGTGATCGCCTTCGGCGGGCGCGTGTTCGAGAAGGATGACGGCCCCAAGTACCTCAACTCGCCCGAGACCGCGCTGTTCCACAAGGGCCGCGAGCTGTACGGCCTGTGGCAGGTGCGCCAGGCCAACCAGAAGATCGAGCGCTTGATCGTGGTCGAGGGCTACATGGACGTGGTCTCGCTGTTCCAGTTCGGCGTCACCCAGGCGGTGGCGACGCTGGGCACGGCAACCACGCCGGACCACGCCGAGCTGTTGTTCCGCAACGCGCCGGACGTGTTCTTCTGCTTCGATGGCGACGCCGCCGGCCGCCGCGCCGGCTGGAAGGCGCTGGAATCTGTGCTGCCACGCATGAAGGACGGCCGCCAGGCCTTCTTCCTGTTCCTGCCCGACGGCGAAGACCCGGACAGCATCGTGCGCAAGGAAGGCGCCGAGGCCTTCGACGAACGCCTGAAGCAGGCCACGCCGCTGTCGCAGTTCTTCTTCGACGAGCTGACCCGCGAGATCAACCTGGGCACGCTGGATGGCAAGGCACGGCTGGCCGAGCGCGCCAAGCCGATGCTGGCGCAGATTCCCGATGGTGCCTTCGGCGACCTGATGAAGCAGCAGTTGGCGCAGCTGACGGGGCTGGGCGGCAACGCGCAGGCGGGCCGGCCGCAGATGCCGCAACGCGCCGCTCCGCGCACGATCCAGCCGGCGGCCAAGCGCAGCCTGGTGCGTGGCGCGATCGCCGTCCTGCTGCAGCAGCCGTCGCTGGCCCTGACCCTGGGCGGCAAGCACCACTTCCAGGGCCTGCGCCTGCCGGGCGTGGAGCTGCTGCTGGAGCTTCTGGGGCTGGTCGAGCAGCGCCCGGACATCAGTACCGGCGCCCTGCTGGAGCATTTCGACGGCCGCGAAGAACAGGCCTCACTGCACACCTTGGCCGCGCAGACGCTGGCGGGCGATGAAGCGATGTGGACGGTGGAACTGCATGACGCGGTCGGCCAGCTGGAGAAGCAGCTGCTGTTCCAGCGGATCGACGACCTCAACGCCAAGCAGCGACAACAGGGTCTGGACGATACTGACAAGTACGAGATGCGCGAGCTGCTGAAGGCACGCGCCAATCTGCGCCTGTAGCGGCAGAACACATTCCCGGAGAGAGCATGCTGCTGCGCCTGACCTGCCTGCTGTTGTTGTCGCTCTGCCCGATCCTGCCGGCCTGGGCTGCGGACCCTGTTCTTGCTGAAGTCCGCCCCGGCCTCTACGCCGGTGGCCAGCCCACGGCCGCGCAACTGCACGAACTGGCTGCCCAAGGCGTGCGCACGGTGATCGACCTGCGCCAACCCGATGAAGATCGCGGCTTCGATGAAACACGCGAGGCCGAAGCGCTCGGCCTGCGCTATGTGCGCATCCCGGTAGCCGGCGCCGAGGGCCTGGATGCCACCAACCTGCGCGCCGTGCACCAGGCGCTGCAGCAGAGCCAGGGGCCGGTGCTGCTGCACTGCGCTTCCGGCAACCGCGCCGGTGCCGTGCTCGGCCTGGTCAACGCACGCTACGAACACGCCAGCCCGGAACAGGCGCTGCAACTGGGCCAGCGAGCCGGCCTGAAGTCGTTGGAAGCGGCCACCCGCGAGCGTCTGGCGATCCCTTCTCCCACCCCCTGATTCCCGGGGTAATCCCCCCGCACCAAGGAGCCCATCCACCATGACCCGCTGGTGGTCGCGCCTGCGACCGGACAACTTCACCCTCGCCCTGCTGTGCACCGTCGGCCTGGCCTCGCTGCTGCCGATGAAAGGCGCCGCCGCCCTGGTGCTCGACGATGTCACCACCGTCGCCATCGCCGCGCTGTTCTTCCTGCACGGCGCGCGCCTGCCGCGCGAATCGATCATCGGCGGCATGCTGCACTGGCGCCTGCACCTGACGATCCTCGCCTGCACCTTCATCCTGTTCCCGCTGCTGGGGCTGTTGTTCAAGCCGTTGTCCGGCTGGCTGCTGACGCCTGAGCTGTACCTGGGCGTGCTGTTCCTGTGCACCCTGCCCTCCACCGTGCAGTCGTCCATCGCGTTCACCTCGATGGCGCGCGGCAACGTGCCGGCGGCCGTGTGCAGTGCTTCGCTGTCGAGCATCCTCGGCGTGTTCCTCACGCCCCTGCTGCTGACCGCACTGGCCGGCACCTCCGGCGGCGTGCACGACCCGCTGCATGCCATCGGCGGCATCATGCTGCAGCTGCTGGTGCCGTTCGTGGCCGGCCACCTGCTGCGCCCGTGGATCGCCGGCTGGGTTGAGAGGCAGCGCGCGCTGCTGCGCTACACCGACCAGGCCACGATCCTGCTGGTGGTGTACTCGGCATTCGGCGAAGCGGTTACCGAGGGGTTGTGGAGCAAGACACCGCTGCTGTCGCTGTTCGCGGTGGCGGTGGTGGCGGCGGTACTGCTGGGCATCGCCATGCCGCTGATCACCTTCATCGCCCGCCGCCTGCGCTTCAACCGCGAAGACGAGATCGCCATCGTGTTCTGCGGCTCGAAGAAGAGCCTGGCCACCGGCGTTCCGATCGCCAAGGTGCTGTTCGCCGGTGGCAGCCTCGGCGCGATCGTGCTGCCGGTGATGATCTATCACCAGATCCAGCTGATCGTCTGCGGCGTGATCGCGCAACGGTATGCCAAGCGCGCGCCCTGACCTGTGGAACAGCCATCCACGCATGGCGTGGATCTACTGTAGGCCGGGCCCACAAAAGTAGATCCACGCCATGCGTGGATGTTTCACAGGTAGCGCCGGGCCATGCCCGGCGGATCCAGCCGTCACAACCAGGGCAGGATCCAGTGGTCCACCAGCAGGAAGGCGAACAGCGCCATCAGGTAGACGATGGAGTAACTGAACATCTTCATCGAGAACAGCTCGTCCGGCGGGTTGAGCATGCGCCAGGCGTACCAGAGGAACACCGCGTTGAGCACGATCGCCCCGCCCAGGTAGAACGCTCCGCTCATGCCAACCAGGTACGGCAGCAGGCAGACCAGCGCCAGCACCACCGAGTACGCCATGATCTGCTTGCGCGTGTGCACCACGCCATGGGTGACCGGCAGCATCGGGATTTCCGCCTTGGCGTAATCCTCGCGACGGAAGATCGCCAGCGCCCAGAAGTGCGGCGGCGTCCAGATGAAGATGATCAGCACCAGCAGCGACGAGTACGCCCAGTCCGACTGCCCCTGCATGCCGGTTACCGCCGCCCACCCCAGCATCGGCGGCATCGCACCGGCCAAACCACCGATGACGATGTTCTGCGAGGTCGCACGTTTCAGGTAGACGGTGTAGATCACCGCATAACCGATCAGCGAGGCGAAGGTCAGCACCGCGGTGATCCAGTTCACCCACAGCACCAGGATCGCCATCGACAGCACGATCAGCACGCCGGCGAATACCAGCACCTGCCACGGCTTGACCTTGCCCACCACCAGCGGACGCCACGAGGTGCGCGCCATCTGCGCGTCGATGTGCGCATCCAGCAGCTGGTTGATGGCTGCAGCGGCGGACGCGGCAAGCCAGATGCCGAGGAAGCCGAGCAGGCCGGCACGCACCTGCTCCCAGCTGGGCACGCCGGGAATGGCCAGGACCATGCCGACCAGGGCGGTGAAGACGATAAGGGCAACGACCTTGGGCTTGGTCAGGTCCCAGTACTGGCGATAGTTGGAAAACATGGGATCAGTCCGGGGCACGCAGGCGGGCCAGCAGGCTGACCAATACAAACAACAGGGCAACGGCAACGCCGTTGTGCGCCACTGCCACTTCCAGCGGCAGCGCCAGCTTCACGTTGAGGATGCCGAGGGTGACCTGCAGCACCAGCAGCGCGACCAGGGCCGAAGCCCAGCCGCGCATGCTCGGCAGCCGGAACAGGCGCAGGCCCAGCCACAGCAGGTAAACGGCAACGACGATGGCAAACAGGCGATGGGCCATCTGGATGGCGATGCGCGAGGCACCGTCGAGCACGCCGCCTTCGTAGTCCACGCCGATACCGCGCCACAGGGTGAAGCCCTCGGCGAAGTTGTGCTGCGGCCACCACTGGTTGGCACAGCGCGGGAAGTTGTCCAGCGAGGCGCTGCCGCCGCCGCACGCCAGCGCCGCGTAGTTGGCGCTGACCCAGCCACCCAGCGCGATCTGGGTGACCAGCACCGCCACGCCAATGCGCAGCAGCCACTTCAGCTTCGGCGCCTCAGCCAGGGTGATCGGCATGTGCGTGGCACGCCAGGCCATCCACACCAGCAGGCCGAACATCAGCATGCCGCCCAGCAGATGACCCATCACCACGATCGGCTTGAGCAGCAGGGTCACCGTCCACATGCCCAGCAGCGCCTGGAAGATCACCACCGCCAATGTCAGCAGCGCAGCGCGCGCCAGGTCGATGTTGCTCCAGCGCAGCGCCGCGATCAGCAGGATGGCCTCGCCGACCAGCGCCAGTGCGCTGGCGGTTCCATGCCAGCCCATCATGTACAGCGGTATGCCCGCGGCCACCAGCACGCAGGCGGTGACCACCGCCGTGCTTCCGAAACGCCGCTTGCGCGTGGCCAGCAGGGCCAGGGTCAGGATCTCGATGCCGAGCGCGCCGGCCAGGAAGCGGTGCACCTGCTCACGCCAGGCCTTGTGTGTTTCCAGCGGACGGATCTCCGCTGCCGGGTGGCCAATGGTCTCTTCCACGTGCTGCGGCCAGGTTGCCTGCCCATAGCAGGTCGGCCAGTCCGGGCAGCTCAGGCCGGCATCGGACAGGCGCACGAAGGCACCGAACATGATCGTGCTCGCGGTCATGATCATGGCGAACCACGCCAGGCGGTGGAAATTGCGGTGCAGCGCCGGACGCGCGGAAAGGCTCATCAAACGGGACTCACTTCAGTTTCAGCAACGTGGCCATGTCCTTGCGCAGGCCGCCGAGATCGCTCCCGGGGGCATGACGCATGATCACGAAGCCGTTCGGATCGATCACGTAGACCGGCAGACCCGCCGGATCATCGACGCCAGGCAGCGCCGCGCGCAGGGCTGGCGACGGGGCCAGCGGCCGCAGCGCGGGCAGCGAGGCGATCGACGCCGGTGGCGTTCCCAGCCACAGGATCTCGACATTATCGGCGTTATGGCCGAACAGCTGCCACACCTTGCCCAGTCCCTGCGACAAAGTGACGCACTGCGCGTCGCAGGCTCCGGCCGGGGCCACCAACAGGCGCCATGTGCGCGCCTCGGGGTTCCAGGGGTAGGCCGCGCCATTGGCCAGCGTCGGCGGTTGCTGGCGCAGATCCACCGGCGGCTTCAGCAATTGCCCTGCATTGCGGTGCGCGGTTGGCTGCCAGCCGGAGAAACGCAGGAGGGCGGCCAGCGCCATCGCCCCGAAGAAAACGGCGAACAGCAGCACCAGGGTCCGGCGGCCGTTGCCGCGCGCCTGCGGGGAGGTAGCAGTGTTCATGCAGGGCATTTTCTCATGGTTGGGAAAGGGATGCCGGCCAGCGGCCGGCACTACCGGGCAACGGGCCGTCTTCTGCGCCATTCCAGTACCAGCGCCACCACCAGCACGGTCAGCGCCAGCCCGAACCACTGCACGGCGTAACCCAGGTGGCGCTGCGGCGGCAGCGTGTTCGGCAGCAGGTCGAGATCGCGCTCATCGCCGAACGGCAGCGCCGGGTCCAGCCGCAGCACGCGCTCGGGCAACGATGGCAGGCCCAGTGCCGCAGCCAGGCCATCGGCGGGAAGGCGACTGGCCAGCCAGCGCCCTGCAACATCGGTGGTAGTGAACGCCGGCCCCAGCGCCAGCCCGGACGAAGGGGGCGGCGCCAACAGGCCTCGCACGGCCACCGCCGACGGCGGTGCCGGCACCACCGGCAACCTGCGGTCCGGCGGCAGCGCGCGCCAGCCAAGGTCCACCAGCAACACGCTGCCCGCATCGCTGCGGAACGGACGATAGATCTTCACTCCGGCGCGGCCGTGGCGGGTCTGGTTGTCCAGCAGCACCACGCCCGGCAGGAAGCGACCGTGATCGGCCACGCCATGCAGCGCGCCCTGCGCCGCCAGCGCCTGCGCCAACGGCAGCGCCTGCGCCACGGCTGGCCCCTGTGCATCCAGCAACGCCTGCTTGGCCTGCATCCGCTGCAGCTGCCACAGCCCCAGCGCGGTGAATCCGGCCATCGCCAGCAACGCCATCAGCCAGCCGATCAGGCGCGTGTGCTGGCGCATCATGACAAGTCCGCGCAAACGCGGTCAGATAGGCACATCCACCCTGCCCTCGAGCCGCGCATGAGTGATTCGCTGAAGACCCTGCTGGTAATCGCGTTTCTGATCGTCATCGTCTGGAATCTGGGCGCCGGCCTGTATTACCTGCTGGTGGACCGCGGCCAGACCAAGCGCACGGTCAATGCACTGACCCGCCGCATCGGAGTGTCGGTGGCGTTGATCGTACTGGTGATCGTCAGCATCTACATGGGCTGGATCAAACCGCACGGCATCGGCGGCTGACGCCCCATCAGACCAGGCAGCGCCGGCGGCTGACGCTGCCGACGCCTGCGCGGTCAAAGCACGTAGACGAACAGGAACAGCATCAGCCACACCACGTCGACGAAGTGCCAGTACCACGCGGCCGCTTCAAAGCCGAAATGGTTGTCGCGGGTGAAGTGTCCCTTCGCCGACCGCAGCCACATCACGATCAGCATGATCGTTCCCAGCAGCACGTGTGCGCCGTGGAAGCCGGTCAGCATGAAGAAGGTCGAACCGTAGATGCCCGAGCCGAGCGTCAGGTTCAATTCCTTGTAGGCGTGGATGTACTCCTCGGCCTGCAGGGTCAGGAAGCCCAAGCCGAGCAGCACGGTCAGGCCCAGCCAGATCAACAGCTGGCGGCGGTTGCCCGCCTTCAGCGCATGGTGGGCGATGGTCAGGGTCACGCCCGAGGTCAGCAGGATCAGCGTATTGATCAGCGGCAGGCCCCAGGCCGGGATCGTCTGGAACGCGCCACCGATCGCTGCCGGGCCATTGGTCGGCCAGCCGGCCGAGTAGCCCTGCCACAGCAGCTCGTTGGTCATCACCCCGCGCCCTTCGCCGCTCAACCACGACAGGCCGAGGTGGCGGGTGTAGAACAGGGCACCGAAGAAGGCACCGAAGAACATCACTTCGGAGAAGATGAACCAGACCATCCCCATCCGGAACGAACCATCCACCTGCCGGTTGTAGTTGCCGGCCTGCGACTCGCGCACCACATCGCTGAACCACCAGAACAGGGTCAACACCAGCATCGCCACGCCGATGTAGAACGTCCAGCGGCCCCAGCTGGCGTCATTGAGCCAACTGGCCACGCCGACCATGGTCACCATCATCGCGATGGAACCGACGAACGGCCACTTGCTCTGGGCCGGGACGAAGTACACGTTGGCGTCGGTAGGTGTCTGGGCCATGGTCGGTATCCGGGTCAGGGAGCAGCGTGGGCGCCTTCCGACGTGGCGGCGGGCGCCAGCCGATCGGACAACGCATCGTTGCGGTAGAAGGTGTAGGACAAGGTGATCGTGCGGATTTCCGGCGGCAGGTCCGGATCGACGATGAAGCGCACCGGCATGTCGCGCTTCTCGCCGGCCTGCAGGGTCTGCGCGGTGAAGCAGAAGCACTCGGTCTTGCTGAAGAACCCGGACGCGCGTGCCGGCGCCACCGACGGCACCGCGCTGCCGACCACGGCCTGCTGGCTGTCGTTGCGGGCGAAGTACAGCGCCTCGTTGAGCTCGCCAGGCACCACATCCATGGTCAGCTGCTCGGGATGGAACGACCACGGCAGCCGCGAATTGACGCCACCATCGAATTCCACCCGCACGGTGCGCTTGCCGGTGGCAGCACCGGTACTGGCTTCGCTGCCCGGGCCACGTTCCAGGCGCACGCCGAATACCTTCTCGCAGGCGATGCGATACAGCGGTACCAGCGAGAACGTCAGCAGAAACACCACCACCGCAACGCCGATCAGGCGCGGCAGGCCGGCGCTGCGTGACGGAGCGGTGGCCGGTGTTTCGCTCATCGACCGATCACGCCGCTGAGGATGAAGCCGACGTACACCAGCACGGCGATCGCGCCCACCCACAACGCGGTGCGCTTGGCGCGCTGGCGCTGCTCCGCATAAAGCGGCGCGGTGCCCGGCCGCAGGCCTGGCGATGCGCTTGCGGCCACGCGTGGCTCGGCTCTGGCCGGGGTGATCGGGCTCTCGTTATGCATGCATCACCTCAATGACCGATATCGTCGTGGGCCAGGTCACCCGGGCGGATGGTCGGCGGCGTGGTGAAGGTGTGCGCCGGTGCCGGCGACGGCAGCGTCCACTCCAGACCGCGCGCGCCTTCCCAGGAGCGGGCCTCGGCCTTCTCGCCATTGCGCAGCGAGGACAGCAGGATCGCAGCCATCATGAACGGCGTGGCGAACATGCCGAACGCACCGATCGAGCTGATCAGGTTCCAGTCGGCGAACGCCACCGAGTAATCGGGGATGCGGCGCGGCATGCCGGCCAGGCCCAGGAAATGCTGCGGGAAGAACAGCAGGTTGACGAACACGATCGACCACCAGAAGTGCACCTTGGCCCACTTCTCGCTGTACATGCGCCCGGTCCACTTCGGCCACCAGTAGTACACCGCCGCGATCAGCGCGAACACCGCGCCGGTCACCAGCACGTAGTGGAAGTGGGCGACCACGAAGTAGGTGTCGTGATACTGGAAGTCGGCGGCCACGATCGCCAGCATCAGGCCGGAGAACCCACCGATGGTGAACAGGATGACGAACGCCACCGACCACAGCATGGGGGCTTCGAACGTCAGCGAACCGCGCCACATCGTGCTGACCCAGTTGAACACCTTCACCCCGGTCGGGATCGAGATCAGCATGGTGGCGAACATGAAGTAGATCTCACCGCCCAGCGGCATGCCCACGGTGAACATGTGGTGGGCCCAGACAATGAACGACAGGAACGCGATCGCCGCAGTGGCGTAGACCATCGCCTGGTAGCCGAACAACGGCTTGCGGCTGAAGGTCGGGATAATCTCGCTGACCACGCCGAAGGCGGGCAGGATCATGATGTAGACCTCGGGATGGCCGAAGAACCAGAAGATGTGCTGGAACATCACCGGGTCACCACCACCGGCCGCATTGAAGAAGCTGGTGCCGAAGAACTTGTCGGTCAGCAGCATCGTCACCGCACCGGCCAGCACCGGCATCACCGCGATCAGCAGGAACGCGGTGATCAGCCAGGCCCAGCAGAAGATCGGCATCTTCAGCAAGTCGATGCCGGGCGCGCGCATGTTCAGCACCGTGGCGATGATGTTGATCGCGCCCATGATCGAACTGATGCCGGCCACGTGGATGGCGAACACGGTGAACGCCACGTTGTAGCCGCCCTGCAGCGACAGCGGCGGGTACAGCGTCCAGCCACCGGCCGGCGCGCCACCGGGCAGCAGGAAGGTCAGCAGCAGCAGGCTGAAGGCCACCGGCAGCAGCCAGAACGACCAGTTGTTCATGCGCGGCAGCGCCATGTCCGGCGCGCCGATCTGCAGTGGGATCATCCAGTTGGCCAGGCCGACGAAGGCCGGCATCACCCCGCCGAAGATCATCACCAGCGCGTGTACGGTGGTCAGCTGGTTGAAGATTTCCGGACGGATGTACTGGATGCCGGGCTGGGCCAGTTCCAGCCGGATCAGCACGCTCATGAACGCGCCGATGACGAACATGATGAAGCTGAAACCCAGGTACAGCGTGCCGATGTCCTTGTGGTTGGTCGAGAAGAACCAACGCTCGAAGAAGCTCTGCGGGTGATGGTGATCGTCGTGCCCAACTGCCGAGTGCGCCATTGCAAAACACCTCTCAGGATCGGTTGTCGCCGCAGCCGCGATACGGCCGCGGGCAGTTACATCAGGCTCCGCTGGCCGCCGCCGCAGGCGCGTTGCCGGCCTCGGCGGCTGCCGGTGCCGCCGGCTGCGCCGGCGTTTCACTGGCAGGTGCGGTGGGTTCGGCGGGCGCGGCAGGCGCTGCCGGTGCAGGCGCGGGTTTGCGCTGCGCCAGCCACTGCTTGAATTCTTCCTTGGACACCGCCTCGACCACGATCGGCATGAAGCCATGGTCCTTGCCGCACAGCTCCGCGCACTGGCCGCGGTAGACACCGGGCTGCTCGATGCTGGTCCAGGCTTCGTTGATGAAGCCGGGAATGGCGTCCTGCTTCCAGCCCAGCGCCGGCACCCACCAGGCGTGGATCACATCGTCGGAGGTGATGACGAAGCGCACCTTGGTGTCCACCGGCAGTACCAGCCGGTTGTCGACATCCAGCAGGTAGTGCGGATGGCTCTCGCGGGTCGGCACCTTGCCACTCTGCCGCATGCGGTCGGACTCGCGGTCCAGGCGGCTGGTGAAGGTCACGTTCTCGCCCAGGTACTCGTACTTCCACATCCACTGGTAGCCGGTGACCTTGACCGTCATCTCGGCATCGCGGGTGTCGTACATCTTGATCAGGTTGGCCGTGGCCGGCCACGCCATCACCACCAGGATGATCACCGGGATCACCGTCCAGATGACTTCGGCCTTGGTGTTGTGGCTGAAGGTGGCAGCGACCGCGCCCTTGGACTTGCGGAACTTGAACATCGCGTAGGCCATCGCGCCGAACACGATCACGCCGATCACCGTACAGACGATCAGCGAAAGGTTGTTCGATTCCCAGGCCAGGCGCGAGGTCTGGGTCACCCCCTTGCCCATGTTCAACTGCCACGGTTTTGGATCGGCCGCCTGGGCCAGCGCCGTCCCCGGCATCGACAGCAGGGCCCCCATCGCGGCGGCCATTGCAACGCACTTCGTGCCCCACCCTCTGCTTTGCTTCATTGCCTAGACCCTTAGCGTCGTCGGTTGCCGCCATCGCTGGCGGCGAGCAAATCTTCAAGCGTTTCAACAAGCGTTTGACGTTCGGCCGGCGCGAGGAAACTCCCCACCTCCACCTGCCGGCCGCTGGATGCCAGCCGGACCCTCTGGTCGTCGGTGAGCAGGCGCACCCAGTGCGGATGAGCCCGGAACACCGGCGATCCACCGGGCACGGGGATGACCTCCACGCACGCCGGCACTACCCGGATTTCCTCCTGCCGTTCACCACTGCGCCACAACGCGCGCAACGCAGCTGCCAGCAACAGGCTGTACAGCAGCGCGAACAGGGGGGCGAATGCGTTGCCGGCCACCCACCCGAAGGCGGACACCAGCCACATCACTCCCGACAACACAGCAAACAACAGGACGAACTGCCGGGCATCGAGCGCCCGTGGGGGACGCAGTCGCAGCTGCGTACCTGACCCATCCGGAGCTGTAAGCACCTCGATCATGTCGCAACCGCGTTCCTGCCGCGGGAAACGTCTCGATGGTAGCCCTGCCCTCTCGCCGGTAGCAAGGGTGCATTCACACTTTTTCCGATGCTGCAATACAGCATGGGCCCAGCGGCACGAATGACGAATTCGGCACAAAAAGGCCCGACTTTGCTGAACACGCTGAATCCACCACCGCTAGGGGCTATCAGCATTCATGAAGGTGGCTGCGCGGGCCTTCCTGAAGTCGAAAAAATGATTAAAATCGCCAAGTTTTCCACTGGCCGGACCGGCATGAACGCACCCTCCTCTCCCATTGCCGCCAGCGACGCCCCGCGTCACTCGGCGCTGCTGTCGCCGGAACTGCCGGCGTCCCCCAACCCGTTCCGCCAGGCCATCACCGATGGTTGGCTGAAGGACGAGGCCAGCCATGTGCGCGAACTGCTGGCGCAGGCACGCCTGCCGGCCGACGAGCAGGCCAAGGTGCAGGCGCTGGCCGCCGACCTGGTCGCCCGGGTGCGTGTGCGCGCCAAGGACCAGGGCGCGATCGAAGCCTTCATGCGCCAGTACGACCTGGGCAGCGAGGAAGGCGTGCTGCTGATGTGCGTGGCCGAGGCGCTGCTCCGCATTCCGGACCAGGAGACCGCCGACAAGCTGATCCGCGACAAGCTGGCCGATGCCGACTGGGAAAAACACCTGGGCGGCAGCGACTCGGTGCTGGTCAACGCCTCCACCTGGGGCCTGATGCTGACCGGCAAGCTGGTGCAGATGAACGACGCCACCCGCGCCGATGCGCCCAGCGCGTTCAAGCGCCTGGTCGGCCGCGTCGGTGAGCCGGTGGTACGCCTGGCCGTGCGCCAGGCGATGAAGATCATGGGCCACCAGTTCGTCATGGGCCGCACCATCGGCGAAGCGCTGGCACGCTCGCACAAGGGCGACAGCGCCAGCTACCGCTACTCGTTCGACATGCTCGGCGAAGGCGCGCTGACCATGAAGGACGCCCTGCGTTACCTGGAAGACTACCGTCGTGCGATCCACGCCATCGGTGGTGACCACAAGTCGCGTGGTGGCCGTGCCGATGGCGACGTCAACAACGCACCGGGCATCTCGATCAAGCTGTCGGCGCTGTACCCGCGCTACGAGCACGCCAAGCGCGCGCGCGTGCTGAAGGACCTGGTGCCCGGCGTGCTGGAACTGGCGCAGCTGGCCAAGAGCTACGGCATCGGCTGCACCGTCGACGCCGAAGAGTCCGATCGCCTGGAACTGTCGCTGGACATCATCGAGCAGGTGTTCGGCGATGCCTCGCTGGCCGGCTGGGATGGCTTCGGCGTGGTCGTGCAGGCTTACCAGAAGCGTACGCCGTACACGATCGACCACCTGGCCGACATGGCGCGTCGCGCCGGTCGTCGCCTGCAGGTGCGCCTGGTCAAGGGTGCCTACTGGGACGCCGAGATCAAGCGCGCGCAGATCGAAGGCTATGCCGGCTACCCGGTGTTCACCCGCAAGCAGAACACCGACGTGTCCTACCTGGCGTGTGCCAAGCGTCTGTTTACCCATGCCGACGCGATCTACCCGATGTTCGCCACGCACAACGCGCACACCATCGCCGCAGTGCGCAGCATCGCCAACGGTGGCGTCTACGAGCACCAGAAGCTGCACGGCATGGGTGATGACCTCTACGCCGAAGTAGTGCCGGCCGATCGCCTTGGCCTGCCCTGCCGCGTGTACGCGCCGGTCGGCTCGCATGAAGACCTGCTGCCGTACCTGGTGCGTCGCCTGCTGGAAAACGGCGCCAACTCCAGCTTCGTCAACCGCATCACCGACGAGCGCGTGCCGATCGCCGACCTGGTCCGCGATCCGGTTGAGATGGTGTCCTCGTTCGAATCGATTCCGCATCCCAAGATCCCGCTGCCGGTTGACCTGCTGCGCAGCCAGAACCACGACAGGAAGAATTCCATGGGCGCCAACCTCGCCAACGACAACGAACTGCGCGCCCTGGCCGAGCAGCTCAACGCTGCAGTGAAGCCTTGGCAGGCCGCACCGCTGGTGCCGGGCGCGAACCCGACCGGTGCCTCGCTGCCGGTGACCAACCCGGCCGACACCCGTGAAGTGGTCGGCCAGTGGCAGGCGGCCGATGCCGCCACCGTGCAGAAGGCGCTGGCCAATGCCGTGGCCGCACAGCCGGCCTGGAACCGCACCCCGGCCGCCAGCCGCGCCGCCATCCTCGAGCACGCCGCCGACCAGCTGGAAGCGCGCATGCCCGAATTCATGGCGCTGTGCGTGAAGGAAGCCGGCAAGAGCCTGCCCGACGGCATCGCCGAAGTACGCGAAGCCGTGGACTTCCTGCGCTACTACGCCAAGCAGGCACGCGAGCAGTTCAGTCACGCCGAGAAGCTGCCCAGCCCGACCGGCGAATCCAACGAACTGCAGCTGCATGGCCGCGGCGTGTTCGTCTGCATCAGCCCGTGGAACTTCCCGCTGGCGATCTTCCTGGGCCAGGTGGCTGCGGCACTGGCCGCCGGCAACAGCGTCATCGCCAAGCCGGCCGAGCAGACCAACCTGATCGGCTATTACGCGGTGAAGCTGCTGCACGATGCCGGCGTGCCGACCGACGTGGTGCAGTTCCTGCCGGGCGACGGCGCCACCGTCGGTGCCGCGCTGACCGCCGACCCGCGCGTGGCCGGCGTGGCCTTCACCGGCTCCACCGACACCGCCCGTGCGATCAACCGCGCGATGGCTGCACGTGACGCCGCCATCGGCGTGCTGATCGCCGAAACCGGCGGCCAGAATGCCTTCATCGCCGACTCCTCGGCGCTGCCGGAACAGCTGGTCAAGGACGCGATCGGTTCGGCCTTCACCTCGGCCGGCCAGCGCTGCTCGGCCGCGCGCGTGCTGTTCGTGCAGGACGACATCGCCGACAAGGTGATGACCATGCTGGCCGGTGCGATGAAGGAACTGAAGGTCGGCAACCCCGGTCTGCTGTCCACCGACGTCGGCCCGGTGATCGACGCCGATGCACTGAAGATCCTGCAGGACCACGCCGTGCGCATGGACCGCGAAGCGCGCCTGATCGCAGCGGCCGAACTGTCCGCCGAAGCGGCCAACGGCACCTTCTTCGCACCGCGTGCGTACGAACTGAAGGACCTGGGCCAGCTGCAGAAGGAAATCTTCGGGCCGGTCCTGCACGTGATCCGCTGGAAGGGCGACCAGCTCGACGCGGTGATCGACCAGATCAACGCCACCGGCTATGGCCTGACCCTGGGCGTGCATTCGCGCATCGACGAAACCGTCGACCGCATCAGCAACGGCGTCCACGTCGGCAACGTCTACGTCAACCGCAACCAGATCGGTGCGGTGGTCGGCGTGCAGCCGTTCGGCGGCCAGGGCCTGTCCGGCACCGGCCCCAAGGCCGGCGGCCCGCACTACCTGCTGCGCTTCGCCACCGAAAAGACGGTGACGGTGAACACCACCGCTGCCGGCGGCAATGCCTCGCTGCTGACCTTGGGCGACTGATCCCAGGCGTCATGCAGCAAAACGAAAAACCCCGCGAAAGCGGGGTTTTTTCATGTTGGGCGGATGCGGGCCTGCCAGCCCCTGGCAACTCATTCCGCCAGCACACTGAACCGGTTGTCCGCACGCCTCACCAATTCCTCCAGCACCCGCGCGATACGCATCTCCAGATCGCCTTCCAGCAGCACATACGCCATTCCTCGCGCCTGCAACTGCTGCAGATACCACGCGTGTTGGCGCATGCGGAACTCCTCACCCACACGCGTTCCATCCTGCTCGAACGGGATATCCGGGGCGCACAGGAACAGCAGGTCGTACGCACGCGCCGCGGCCCGCTGCAGTGGTTCGGGCGCAGTGCCGAACATCCAGCCGCTGTAGCCCAGCGTCACCAACGGCGTGGTATCGCAGAACACCCAGCGATATGCATGCTGCGCGGCCTGGTGCTCGTGCTGCGGCTGGGTCGCAGCGATACGCAGCAGATCCTGCGCCTGCAGCTCGCCGCCCTGCTGCTCCCACAACGTACGCCCGAACTCCGGCACCCATGCCGTACCCAGGCGCTCGGCCAGCACCCGCGCCAGCGTGCTCTTGCCCGTTGACTCACCGCCGATGAAGGCCACCCGCTGCACATGGTCGGCATAGACCGACCGGCTCAGGCCCTGTCGATGCGCATGCGGATCGGCGCGCAGTTCGGTACCACTGGCCTGACCGATGTCGGTCGAACGCTCCAGCCGATGGTGCTGCACCGGCGCATTGAAATGCTGCGCCAGGGCTGCAGCGAAACCATCGCCGTAGTCTTCACCGGTGAAAACAGCCTGCACCGGTCCGCCAAACAACGCCACGCACAGCCATGCGGTGAACGCGCGTTGCACCTGCTCACTGTCCTTGTCCTGCGGCAGCGCACGTACGGGAACACCCTGTTGCCTGCACAACGCCGCCAGCCGCGCATCATCCAGCACCGCCACCGTCGCTTGCGGAAAGCGCGCGCGCAGCCAGCGCTCGCGGCGCTCTGCGCTGTAGCCGGCAAAGCCCGGCTGCGACCAGCCGATCACCAGCAGCTGGGTGCAGCGGGCAGAAGCAAATTCGATCAGGCGCTCGTGGCCGAGGTGGAGCGGGCAGAACTTGCCGACCACCAACCCGCGCGGTACCCGCTCAGGCAATGCCATCGGCCGCCCTGCCCGTATCCGCTTCGGCGCGCATCAGGTGCCGCCAGTGACGCAGCGCCACCAGCGCGTTGATCCAGAAACCGACGTACAGGATCGAGGTCAGTTGCAGCCCGCGGCTGTAGTACAGCGGCACCGCGATGGTGTTGACCAGCAGCCACACCCACCACGATTCCAGCTTGCGCCGCATCATCAGGATCTGTGCGATCACGCTCAGCACCAGCACCGCCGAGTCGATGTAGGGCGCATACGCATTGGTCAGCCGGGTCAGCATCCAGCCGTAACCGAAGGTCGCCAGCACCGCCAACGGCAGCAGCCAGCTCCACGCGCGTGCTGGCAAGCGGGTGATGGGCAACGGCGCGCCATGGTCACCACGCAGCCACTGCCACCAGCCGAACACGCTGATGACCACGAAGAAGAACTGCAGGACCATGTCCGCGTACAGGTGGGAGCGCTCGAACACCGCAGCGAACAACGCGCAGCCGACGATGCCCAGCCACCACGTATGCACGTTGTTGCGGCCGGCCAGCAGGATCGAGCCGGCAACGGCGATGTTGGCAGCCAGCTCCAGCTGGAAGTTCGGGTCGGACAGGTTCATCGCGCTATTGTCGCGTAGATCCGCGCCCCGCGGGATTGAGCCAGTAGATCCACGCCATGCGTGGATGGAAATCAAGCGCGCACGCGCACCAGCAGCCGGGGCGCTGCGCTACCCCAGCGGCCCAGTTGATGGTGCGGCGCCATCACAGGCGCGAGCCAATCCGGTGCTTCGATATCCCAGGTCACGCCATCGAACGGATGCGGCCAAGGCGTTCCCTGCGGATTCGGCGAATGCAGGAACAGCGCGCTCTGGCCGCTATCCGGCGCCAACACCACCCAGCACTGGGTGTCCTGCCGCCTGCAGGCCACCGCGCGCTCGAGCAGCCGCAGCAACGCGGCGGCAACGGCGGTGCGATCACTGCCATGGCGATTGCCACGCCCCTTCCAGTCCAAGTGGGTATGCCAGTAGTCGAACCATTCCGATGCGAGCGCATCCTGCAGCGCCACGGTGGCCCTCGCCTCTTCGGCGGCCCAGTAGCGGGTCATCTTCTTCAGGTATCGGCGATCGGCCATCAGGCCATTGTCGCGTAGATCCACGCCATGCGTGGATGCAGATCCCCGGAAAAAAGAAAGCCCCGCTTGCGCGGGGCCTCCTTCGTACTGCTTCAGGCAATCGCCGGAATCAGAACTTGTACTGCATCGACGCAGCCAGCACGTCGCCGGTGACCTTGTACTTGCCGACAACGTTGTTGGCGGTAGCGGAGGTCGAGTTGATGTTCGGATCCTTGGTGAACAGGTGGGTGTAGCCCACGCTGTATTCCATCTTCTCCGACGGCGCCCAGGTCAGGCCCAGCGACAGCCACTTGCGGGTGGTATCCGGCACGCGGACGTCACGGTGGGCGTCGGTGGTCGGGGTCTGGTCATAGGCCAGACCGCCACGCAGGGTCAGCTGCTCGTTCAGACGGTACTCGGTACCGATCGAAGCGAAGGTGGTGTCGCGGTAGTGGAACGGCAGCACGCTGTCGGGCTGGTTGGAGTCGTAGTCGACGCGCACTTCGTCGAACTTGCTCCATGCGGTGCGCGACACGTCGGCCATGATCTTCCACTGGTCGTTCACGCGGTGCGTGAAGCTGACGGTGGCGCTGGCCGGCAGGGTGATGGTCGCGCGGCCGTTGCTGTCAACGAAGGTGCCCGGAGCAGCCTGCGCCAGGAACGCGGCAGCAGCCGGGGTCATGGTGAAGTCGGCCTTGCCGTCGGTGATCTTGTGTTCGACTTCCGAGCGGTAGCTGAAGGCGATGTTGGTGCCTTCCACCGGGCTGACGGTCATGCCCAGGGTGTAGCCGACGGACACTTCGTCGCCCTTGATGCGCAGGTAACCATCAGCGGTACCCGGCGAGAAGCCGAGCTGTGCGGCCTGGCGGCCAGCGGCCTGGGCAGCGGCCTGGGCCTGTGCCGGGGTGCGGCCAGCGGCCAGTGCAGCGGCGGCAGCGCGCTGCTGGGCGCTGGCGTTGATGGCGGTACCGCCGTCGACGGCGCTGGTCAGGTCGACATTCAGGCGCTCGGCGAACACCGACGCACCGAACGACAGGTACGGGTTGACGTCGTAGGAGAAGGCCGCACCCAGGTCGATGGCCTGCAGTTCGGTCTTGACGCCGTTGTAGCGGCCGACCCAGTCACGGTCGTATTCGGTCTTGAAGCCGAACGGCACGGTCAGCGACACGCCGAAGTGCATGTTGTCCTTCTCGCCTAACGGCACGTGGAAGTACGCGGCCGGAACCGGAGCGATCATGCCGGCGTCGCCGCCGTTGCCGCCGGAAATCGGAGCGCCGTTGGCATAGCGGCCTTCGCCGCGGAACTTGGCGCCGAAGCTGATGGCGCTGACGTCACCCTGGATCTGGGTGCCTTCCAGCAGGCGCATCGAGGCCGGGTTGGTAGCGACCACCGAGGCATCGCCTTCGGCAGAGGTGGAACCAGCGAAGGCGCGGCCCAGGCCCTTGGCGCTGTTTTCCTTCAGCTGGAAGGCGGCGGCATTGGCGTCGGCGGCGGCCAGCGCACCGGCAACGCCGACGGCCAGCAGGGTCAGGCGGGCAATGGTAGAAGCAGTTTGCATCGTAGTTCTCTCTCCGGTAAGCGGTGATGGTGCTCTAAGTGCGCCTGCGCCCGACAGGCCGGATGGCCTTTCGAAGCGCGCCGGATTCCCCTCCCGACATACGACGCCGTATGCGAGTATTACCCAGAGCCGTTAATGAAACAATAACAGCGCTGGCGCATTCTTCGTCGCAAAAGCTGAACAGGCTCCCTCCCCGCCAAAAGCGCCCGCACGCTAGGCTAGTGCCATGTTTGTCTCCCTCCCCTCGCGCAAGAAGGCGACCCTGCGCTGGGCTACACCCGTGCTGTTTGCGGCACTGTGGCTGGCATTCCTGTGGTCGATCTCGCGCCCGGACGATGCCCGCGGAAGCCTGTGGCTGGACTGGGGCGCCCTGTCCACCGGCCTGACCCACCCGCTGGACTGGTGGGCAACGCTGCAGGACGGCAGCGTGCTGCGCCTGTTCACCGCCCTGTTCCTGCACGCCGACTGGTCGCACCTGCTGGGCAACCTGGTGTTCCTGCTGATCTTCGGCCTGCCGGCCGAGCGGGTGCTGGGCCCGTGGCGGTTGCTGCTGCTGTTCCTGGTGGGCGGGGCGATCTCCAACCTGGTCGCGATCTACACCATGGGCAGCCCGGACCAGATCATCATCGGCGCCAGCGGTGCGGTGTCGGCGCTGATCGGTGCCTATCTGGCGCTGTTCCCCGGCGCGCGCCTGGGCGTGGTGATCCCGCTGGGGCTGTTCCTGGAGTTCGTGCGCGCCCCGGCCTATCTGCTGATCGGTGTGTGGGCGGCGCTGCAGGTGGTGTTCGCCTACATCGGCCCGACCTTCGGCATGGTCGCCTGGTGGGCGCACATCGGGGGCTTCGTGTTCGGCGTGGTGTACGGCATGTACGTGCGCGCGGCGATCGCGCGGCGTCTGCGCAAGCGGCACGGGTTCTAGCGTCCGCTTGCTGCATTCTGCGAAACGCCCGAGCCATGCTCGGGCGGTGTCCGCACATCAGTCGAGCATGGCTCGACCCTACGCAATCAAGGCTTGGCCGGGATCTCTGCAGGCTTGGCTTCGGGCTTGGCTTCGGGCTTGGCTTCGGGCTTGGCTTCCGGCTTGGCTTCCGGCTTTGCTTCCGGCTTGGCTTCCGGCTTTGCTTCAGCCTTGGGCTCCGCCTTCGGTGCAGGCTTGGCGGCGGCCTTTGCTGCCCTGTCCGCTTCGGCCTTCGCAGCTTCTGCCTTCAAGCGCGCCGCAACCGAACCCGGGTTCTTCAGTTCGGCCAGTGCATCGTTGATCGGGCCATCGCCCGGCAACACGGCGCCTGCGTGGTAGCCCTCGGTGCCTTCCTCGTCACCGCGCAGGTGGCCCGGCAGCGTCGCTTCACTGTAGTCACTCAGGCTGGCCGGCAATGCCTCGTCTTCCGGACGCGGTGCTGCCTTCAGTTCCACTTCCGGCACGATACCGGTGGCCTGGATCGATTTACCGCTGGGTGTGTAGTAGCGCGCCGTGGTCAGCTTCACCGAATCGCCGTTGTCCAGCGGCAGCACGGTCTGCACCGACCCCTTGCCGAAGGTGCGGCTGCCGATCACGCGCGCGCGCTTGTTGTCGCGCAGTGCGCCGGCCAGCACTTCCGATGCACTGGCCGAACCGGCATCGACCAATACCACCACTGGCGCGCCCTTCAGCAGGTCGCCCGGGGTTGCGTCGAAGCGTGCATCGCTGATGCTGATGCGGCCGCGGGTGCTGACGATGTTGCCCTTGTCGAGCAGATCATCGGCCACCTGCACCGCAGCGGTCAGCAGACCACCCGGATTGCTGCGCAGATCCAGCACCAGCCCCTTGAGGTTGCCGCCGGACTGCTTCTGCAGCTGCTGCAGGTGCTTCTGGAAATCAGAGCCGGTGTCGGCTTGGAACGTGCTCAGGCGGATGTAGCCATAACCCGGTTCCAGCAGGCGGCTGCGCACGCTGGTCACGCGGATCGTCTGCCGGGTCAGGCTGACGTCGAAGGGCTTGGGCTTGCCGTCGCGGACGATGGTCAGCACCACCTTGCTGCCCGCCGGGCCGCGCAGCGGTTCGCTGGCATCAATCGCGCTGATCGGCTTGCCATCGATGGCGATGATCAGGTCGCCGGCGAGGATGCCGGCCTTGGCCGCCGGCGTGTCGTCGATCGGCGAGATCACCTTCATGCTGGCGTTGTCCGGCTGCTGCTGCAGCTCCACGCCGATGCCTTCATAGGCGCCATTGGCCTGTTCGTCGAACGCCTCGGCATCTTCCTTGTTGAAGTAGGTGCTGTGCGGATCGAGGTCGAGCAGCAGGCCACGCACAGCCGACTGCATCAGCTTGTTGTCATCGACCGGATCGACGTAGGCCGCGCGCACCGCGTTGTAGACGGCCACGAAGCGCCGGATGTCATCCAGCGGCACCTTCGAGGTCACCGCCTCCTCGCTGCTCGCCGCCTTCCCGGGAGTTTCCTTCAACGGGACGGGGGCGATCTGCTGTGCCCAGGACAGGGCCGGCAACAGAGCCAGCAAGAGGGTGGCGGTACGGGCTGCGCGCATGGATCACTCCTGTCGACGATGGCATCGTGCCCAAGGCACATGCACCGATTATGCGCGAAGCGTGGCTAAATTCCCGTTGAATCCGCCCTGCTGCGGCCAGGCGGAATTCAGCGCCGCTGCAGCCAGCTGTCCGGATTGACCGGTTGTCCGCCGCGGCGCAGCTCGAAGTACAGCGCCGTCACGCCCTGGCCACCGGAGTTGCCGACCTTGGCCACTGCATCGCCACGGCTGACCCGCGCACCGGCATCCTTCAGCAGGGTGTCGTTGTGCGCGTACAGGCTCATGTAGCCGTTGCCATGGTCGACGATCAGGATCATGCCGTAGCCGGTCATCCAATCGGAGAACACCACGGTACCGTCGGCCACGGCGGTGACGGTGCTTCCGGCGGGGGCGCCGATCAACACGCCACTGCTGGTACGGCCATCCGGCAGCTTGCCGCCATAGCGGGCCAGCAGATTGCCCGACAGTGGCCAGCCCAGGCCACCCACCTTGGGCGCTGGTGCCGAGGCCACGGCCGGCGGGATCTTGGTTGCCGGTGCCGGACGGCCTTCGGCCTTGGCCTGGCGTGCGGCCTTTTCGGCAGCGGCCTTCTCCGCAGCGGCCTTGCGGGCGGCGGCACGGCGCTCGGCCTCGGCACGGGCCGCGGCAGCGCGCAGGTTGGCCAGCAGGGTTTCCAGCGCCTTGGCGTCCTGGCCCAGTGCCTGTTCCTTCTCGCGCTTGTCCTTGAAGCGCTCTTCCAGCGAAGCGACGGTCTGCGCACGCTCGCGACGGTCCGACGCGAGCGTGGCGACCTGCTGCTTCTGGTCGCGGTGAGTGCCCTGCAACTGCTGTTGGCGCTGGGCGATCTGTGCCTGCAGCGTCTCCAGTTCCTTGAGGTCGGCCGTCAGCGTGGTGATGCGCTGCGCGCGCTCGCGCTGCAGGTAGCGGTGATAGGCCAGCGCACGGTTGGCATCGGCCACCGTGTCCTGCGAAAGCAGCAGCTTCAACGGCGCGTGGTTGCCAAGCTGGTAGGCCGCGCGCAGCAGTCCGGCCAGTTCGCGATTCTGCTTTTCCAGGTTGGACTGCAGTGCATTGCGCCGCTGTTCGGCCTGGGCCAGCGCCTGGGTCTGCTCGCGCAGCGCCGATTCGGTCTGGGCCAGCGCACGACCACTGCGTGCCACCTTTTCATCGGCCTCGCGCAGCTGCTGTGACGCCTGTCCGCGCTGGCCCTCGATCTGCCGGCGCTCCTGCGCCACGCCCTTCAGTTCGGTGCGCAGCTTCTGCAGCTTGCGTTCGGCCTCGCGGGCCGAAGGGGTCTGCGCCGCACCCGGCAATGGCAGCGCCAGGGCCAGCGCCATTCCCAGCAACAGGCAACGTCCACCGCGCAGGGTGGCGATGTGATGCCGGCGTGAGGGGAAGACGTTGTTGCGCAAGGGCTTTCCAGTGACTTCAGGCAGATGCGGAGACGTGCAGGGAATGGTGACATCTCCGCACGCGGCCTGCCAGCCGCACAACAACGAGGTCCCCATGAAAGCTCTCTCCATTCCGCTGCTGTTGGGCATTGCGCTGGCCAGTGGCCCGGCCTGGGCCCAGGCAGACGTGAGCAAGGTCAACGGCAGCATCAGCGCCGATCCGGGCCAGCGCTACGGCAAGCTGGACACCGTCAATGGTGGCATCCGTGTCGGCGAAGGCGTGGAAACCGGCAGCATCGACACCGTCAACGGCGGCGTCAAGGTCGCCGATCGTGCGCGCACGGGCAGCATCGAGACCGTCAACGGCGGCATCCGCCTGGGTCGCGAAGTGACGGCCCACGGCGATGTCAGCACGGTCAACGGCAGCATCTTCAGCGACCAGGGCAGCCAGATCGAAGGCGGCGTGGAAACCGTCAACGGTGGTATCGGCCTGGTCGGCAGCCGCGTGCGCAAGGACGTGGAGACCGTCAACGGCGACATCACCGTCGGCATCGGCTCACAGGTCGGCGGTGGCGTGCATGTGCGCAAGCCGAACTTCAGCGTCTCGCTGACGGCCAGTCGCAAGCCGCGGGTCATCATCGGGCCGAATGCCGTGGTCAACGGCAGCCTGCTGTTCGAGCGCGAGGTGGTGCTGTACGTCCACCGCAGTGCGCGCATCGGCCCGGTCACCGGCGCCGATCCGATCCCCTTCGATACCGATACCGCCCCGGCCGACTGAGCCTGCGGCTTGGGCGATACTCCCCGCTACCGGTCGCGCGTGCTGCGTGGCCGTCCCTTGTGTTTCCAGGAACCGATGATGCCCCGCAAACTCCTCCTGTGCCTGGCCGCCGCGGCCGCGCTCAGCGCCTGCAAAGGCGAAGACACCCCGGCTCCGGCGCCCAGCGTCGACAGCGCCGCCAAGCCGGCCACGCACACCTTCTCAGCGGCGATCAACGCCGCCGACTTCGCCGAGATGGTGAAGACCCTGGCCTCTGACGAGTTCGAAGGCCGCTCGCCCGGCAGCAAGGGCGAAGAACTGACGGTCAACTACATCCGCGACCAGATGCAGCGCATCGGCCTGCAGCCCGGCAACGGCGACAGCTGGTTCCAGGACGTGCCGATGACCGAGACCACGGCCGATGAATCGACCGTGCTCACCCTCACCCAGGGCGGCAAGACCCGCGAACTGAAGTTCGGCACCGACATGGTGGTGGGCACCCGTACCGGCCAGACAGAAGTGAAGGTCGATGCCAGCGACCTCGTATTCGTCGGCTACGGCGTGGATGCACCGGAGCAGAAGTGGAACGATTACGCCGGCCAGGACTGGAAGGGCAAGACGGTGGTCATGTTCGTCAACGACCCGGGCTTCCATGTCGATGACGAAAAGCTGTTCGACGGCAAGCGCATGACCTACTACGGCCGCTGGACCTACAAGTTCGAGGAAGCTGCGCGCAAGGGAGCTGCTGCCGCGCTGATCGTGCATGACACCGCGGGCGCTTCGTACGGTTGGGACGTGGTGAAGAACTCCTGGGCCGGCCCGCAGTACGACCTGCCGGCCAAGGACGATGCAGAGCCGCGCCTGCCGGTACAGGGCTGGTTGAGCGCCGACGCGGCCAAGGCCCTGTTCGCCGGCGCCGGGCTGGATCTGGACCGGGCCTACAAGGACGCCAGCAAGCCCGGCTTCAAGCCGGTACCGCTGAAGGCAACCGCTTCGGTGGACCTGAAAAGCAAGGTCGCGCAGAAGCAGTCGCGCAACGTTGTGGGCGTGCTGCCTGGCAGCAAGCGTGCCGATGAGGCCGTGCTGTACATGGCGCACTGGGACCACCTCGGCAAGCATGAGGGCGAACAGGGCGACAACATCTACAACGGTGCCGTCGACAACGCGACCGGCGTGGCCGGCATCCTTGAGGTGGCCGAAGCGATGGCCCATCAGGAACCGAAGCCGGAACGTTCGGTGGTGTTCCTGGCGGTGACCCTGGAAGAATCCGGCCTGCTGGGTTCGAAGTACTACGTCGCCCACCCGACCTTCCCGCTGGACAAGATCGCCGGTGTCATCAACATCGACGCGATGTCGGTGGCCGGTCGTGCCAAGGACGTGACGGTGACCGGCTTCGGCAGTTCGGAGCTGGAAGACATCCTCAAGCCGCTGGCTGCAGCCCAGGATCGCACCCTGCACGGCGAGACCTCGGTGCAGAGCGGCTTCTACTTCCGTTCGGATCACTTCAACTTCGCCAAGGCGGGTGTGCCGGCGCTGTACGCCGACGGCGGTGAGGACCTGCGCGACGGCGGTGTCGAGGCTGGCCGCAAGGCGGCCGCGGACTACGGTTCCAACCGTTACCACGGCCCGAAGGACGAGTATGACCCGGCCACCTGGAAGCTGGATGGCACGGTCGAGGACCTGCAGCTGATGTATGGCGTCGGCAAGGAACTGGCCGGCGGCGATCGTTGGCCCAACTGGTACGAAGGCAATCCGTTCAAGGCTGCCCGCGACACGATGATGAAGGCCAAGGCACCGGCCGCTGCGGCGAAGTAAGTCCCCCAGCCGTTGAGTTCCAAAGAAAGCGGCGCCCTTGGGCGCCGCTTTTTTGTGCGTGAGTGCTGGGACCCGGTAGTGCCGGCCGCTGGCCGGCTGGCACGTGCAGCCGCGTGATGTTCATGAGGTTGCCGGCCACCGGCCGGCACTACCTTCAGTTTCTCGCGCGCAAAGAAAAACCCCGCTGCGTGAGCAGCGGGGTTTTTGGGTATAAACCCTGGCGATGACCTACTCTCGCATGGCTTAGGCCACACTACCATCGGC